>NZ_VIVR01000001.1:2422051-2724807 GCF_007828955.1 Kitasatospora atroaurantiaca
CGCGCCGACGAACTCGTTCGGGGCGAGGATGGTGCCGCGCACCACCGGCTCGTGCACCTCGGCGATCTTGCCGGTCGGGAACTCGCTCGGGTTGGTGACGACGTGCTCGCTGCCGTCCTCCATGACCACCCGGTAGATCACGTTGGGGGCGGTGGAGATCAGGTCGAGGTTGAACTCGCGCTCCAGGCGCTCCCGGATGATCTCCAGGTGCAGCAGGCCGAGGAAGCCACAGCGGTAGCCGAAGCCGAGCGCGACCGAGGTCTCCGGCTCGTAGACCAGCGCGGCGTCGTTGAGGCGCAGCTTGTCGAGGGCGTCGCGCAGCAGCGGGTAGTCGCTGCCGTCCAGCGGGTAGAGGCCGGAGAACACCATCGGACGGGGGTCCTTGTAGCCGCCCAGCGCCTCGGTCGCACCCTTGTGCATCGAGGTGATGGTGTCACCGACCTTGGACTGCCGGACGTCCTTCACACCGGTGATGATGTAGCCCACCTCGCCGACGCCGAGGCCGTCCGCGACCTTGGGCTCGGGCGAGATGACGCCGATCTCCAGCAGCTCGTGGGTCGCGCCGGTGGACATCATCGAGATCCGCTCGCGCTTGGTGAGCTGACCGTCGACCACTCGGACGTAGGTGACCACGCCGCGGTAGGAGTCGTAGACCGAGTCGAAGATCATCGCGCGGGCCGGGGCGTCCTTGACGCCGACCGGGGCCGGGATCTTCTCGACCACGTGGTCGAGCAGGTCCTCGACGCCGAGGCCGGTCTTCGCGCTGACCTTGAGGACGTCCGACGGGTCGCAGCCGATGATGTGCGCGAGCTCGGCCGCGTACTTCTCCGGCTGGGCGGCCGGCAGGTCGATCTTGTTGAGGACCGGGATGATCGTGAGGTCGTTCTCCAGCGCCAGGTACAGGTTGGCGAGGGTCTGCGCCTCGATGCCCTGGGCGGCGTCGACCACGAGGATCGTGCCCTCGCAGGCGGCGAGCGAGCGGGACACCTCGTACGTGAAGTCGACGTGGCCCGGAGTGTCGATCATGTTCAGGATGTGCGTCGTGCCGGTGTTGTCACCGGTGTTCGGCGCCCACGGGAGACGGACCGCCTGCGACTTGATGGTGATGCCGCGCTCGCGCTCGATGTCCATCCGGTCGAGGTACTGGGCGCGCATCTGCCGGGGGTCGACCACGCCGGTGATCTGCAGCATCCGGTCTGCGAGCGTCGACTTACCGTGGTCGATGTGGGCGATGATGCAGAAGTTGCGGATCAGCGCCGGGTCGGTACGGCTGGGCTCTGGCACATTGCTGGGGGTCGCGGGCACCTTGGTCCGATTCTCCGTTGGTCCGGGGGCCGGGAGTGCCCTGGTCATCACTGACCGGCTTCCCGGGGACCGGACGGTCTCGTCCGATCGAAATGGTTCCGTCCATCTTCCCACGAGCCGGGACCACTGCGCCGGGCAGCTCTTCCGGCCTGCTTTTCCCCTGCCCTGCCTGTGCCCTTCCGGCCCGCTCTCCCGCTCTTCCCGCCCGGCCGGTGGATGCGGCAGGATCGACTCTCATGATCTTGGAGAGTGCACTGCTCGACGTCCTGCCCGGCCGGGAGGACGCCTTTCTCGGCGCGTTCGCCCAGGCCAAGCCACTGATCGCGGTCCAGAAGGGCTTCCGCTCACTGGCGCTGCGGCGCTGCCTGGACGAGGGGCGGGGCGCGCGGTTCCTGCTCCAGGTGGAGTGGGAGACCCTGGAGGACCACACCGAGGGCTTCCGCGGATCGCCCGAGTACCAGGAGTGGCGGGCCCTGCTGCACCACTTCTACGCGCCGTTCCCCGAGGTGGAGCACTACGGCGAGCCGCTTCTCACGGCGTAGCCGGTTTGGGGCAGGCCCCGGGCCCCTGGTAGCGTGGGGCGCTGCACCCGGCCTCGGCATGCCCTCTCAGCCTGACCGAGCCGCCGGTGCAGCCCGTTCATCGTTTTTCACAGACAAGACTGAGGCTCCTTCGTGGCGAACATCAAGTCCCAGATCAAGCGCAACAAGACCAACGAGAAGGCGCGCCTGCGCAACAAGGCCGTCAAGTCCTCGCTGAAGACCGCCCTGCGCAAGGCCCGTGAGGCCGCTGCCGCCGGTGACACCGAGAAGGCCACCGTGCTGGCCCGCGAGGCCTCCAAGGCCCTCGACAAGGCCGCCAGCAAGGGCATCATCCACAAGAACCAGGCCGCCAACAAGAAGTCCGCGATCACCAAGCGCGTCGCTGCCTGATTGTCGGATTCCGGCTGACCTTTTGGTTGACCGATTTCCCCGCCGGGCCCGTCCCGGCACGGTCTGCGCGACCGGCGGCCCTCTACCCGCCCCCCGTGGACCCTTCCCCTCAGGTCGGAACTCCGGCCCTCTACCCGGAGCCCTGAGGCGCAAAGACTCGTACCGCACGCGGCCTGCGTTCGCCACGCGGGTGCGGTACACACGGCAGAACCGAACAGGCGTCGCAGCTGGCCCTTCCCCGGGCGGCTGCGGCGCCTGTCGGCGTTCCGGGCCCGGGTCGCCCCGGTCGGCGGACGGTGACACCCCCTCACTCTCTGCGACATCCTGTTCACCGATATGGTTCGGTGCTACGACCAGCGCGCAGGACACCCAGTTGGGGGCTCAACAGATGTCGACACCAACAGACGCCGGCCCCGGGTACGGCAGCTTCCCCGGCCGGCCGTCGGGCTACGGGCCGCCTCCTCCCCCGGTGTCCTCCGGACCGGCGCCCGTCCAGGCACGCCCGGCCGCCTCGTCCTCGCGCCGGAGTCTGCTGTGGGGCGTGGCGGGCGCGCTGGTGGCCTCGGTGGTGTGGGCGACGGCCGTCATCACCGTGCCGGGCATCGTCACCACCGGCGGCAAGGCCCCCGGTCTCGGCGGCTACCGCGTGGTCGACGACCTGTGCACCACCGCCCGGTTCACCCGTTTCACCCAGCTCTACCCCGCGCAGTCCGGCACCCCGTACCACTACTCGACCCGGCACGCGGCGATGGACGACATGTACTGCAGCAAGTACCTCAAGAAGAGCAGCAGTGACACCGAGTACTCCTCGCTCTACCTGGAGGCTCAGCTGCACAAGGCGGTCGACCCGCGGCAGGAGTTCGAGGCGCAGAAGTCGAGCCTTCAGCAGCGCAAGTACCAGATCAGCGAGGTGCCGAGCCTCGGCGAGCAGGCGTACATCGGCTACCTCGACGACCCCAGCAGCTCGGACCGGACCTGGCACTACCTCACCCAGGTGCTGTACGTGCGCGACGGCGGGCTGACTTACTACCTGAGCTGGTCCGGCTCGTACCAGGAGGGCAAGGGCACGCCGCCGGACCGGGACACCATCCGGCAGGCGCTGCTGATGGACAGTCGGGACGTACTCAAGGCGATCGGCGGGGCCTGAGCTCCGGCCCCGGAGCTCCGAGCGTCAGTAGGGGCGGGCTCCCGAGCGGGCCGCCCGGGCGACGGCGACCACGGCCCGCTCCAGCGCGTAGGCGGGGTCGTCGGACCCACCCTTGACGGCGGCGTCCGCCTGGGCGATCGCGGTGAGGGCGGTGGCCACGGCATCGCCCGTCCAGCCGCGCATCTGCTGGCGGACCCGCTCGACCTTCCACGGGGGCATCCCCAGCTCGCGGGCGAGGTCGGCCGGGCGCATGTTCCGGCCGGCGGTGGCGAGACGGCCGATGCTGCGGACACCGGAGGCCAGGGCGTAGGTGATACCGGTGGGCGGCTGGCCGACCGCCAGCGCCCAGCGCAGCCGCTCCAGCGCCTCGGCCGCCCGGCCGGTGACCGCGAGATCGGCGACCTCGAAGCCGGTGGCCTCGGCCCGGCCGCTGTAGTAGCGGGCGACGACCGACTCGTCGATGGTGCCCTCGACGTCCGCGGTGAGCTGGCTGCAGGCGGCTGCCAGCTCGCGCAGGTCACTGCCGAGCGCGTCGAGCAGTGCCTGGCAGGCCTCCGGACTGGCCGAACGGCCGAGCGTGCGGAACTCGCCCCGGATGAAGGCCAGCTTGTCCCCGGCCTTGGTCAGCTTGGCGCAGGCCACCTCGCGGCCGCCCGCCTTGCGGCCGACGTCCAGCAGGCCCTTGCCCTTGGCGCCGCCGGCGTGCACAAGCACCATGATCACCTCTTCGGCGGGTGCCTCGATGTACGCCTTGACCTCCTTGACCGACTCGGCGGAGAGATCCTGGGCGGCCCGGACGACGATGACCTTGCGCTCCGCGAAGAGCGACGGCGTGGTCAGCTCGGCGAGGCTACCGGGCTGGAGGGCACCGGGGGCGACATCGCGTACGTCGGTGTCCGGGTCGGCCGCCCTGGCGGCAGCCACCACCTGGGCAACCGCGCGGTCGAGCAGCAGCTCCTCCTGGCCGACCGCGAGGGTCAGCGGGGCGAGCAGGTCGTCGGGTGCACTCTTCCTGGCCATCGCGTACCAGGATCGCACGGGGCACCGACAGCACCGTGCGCGCAGGCGCCCGACCCGGGCACCTCGGTCGGCTGCGGCATCTGCACAATGGTCCCGTGACCCTGAACAACAGCCGCCAACTGCTCGTCCTCCCCGACCGCGACGCCGCCGAGGAGGCGGCGGAGGAACTGTCCGCCCGCCGGCCCGACCTGGGCGATCTCGAACTCGTCCGGGACTCGCTGGCCGGCGAGGACGACGCGGAGGACGCCCAGTGGCTGGTCGTCATCGAGGCGCCGGAGGAGACCGGATGGACGGCGGAGCAGCTGGCCGCGCTGGACGCTGCCGCCGCCGAGCACGACGGCTGGCGCGAGGAGGCCTGAGCCGTTTCGCGGGGTGCTGACGCGTCGACAGTTCCCTGACGCCTCATGGCAGGCGCTGTGCCTGGGATCGGGAATCCCTGGTTGACCGGCGATGCTGCAGGGATCATGGCAGCCATGGACATGGACAGACGCGAACTCGCCGACTTCCTCCGCCGTTCCCGCGAGCGCCTCCGCCCGCAGGACGTCGGGCTGGCGTCCGGGCCCAGGCGCCGCACGCCGGGGCTTCGCCGCGAGGAGGTGGTCCAGCTCGCGGGGATGTCGACGGACTACTACATCCGCCTGGAGCAGGCCCGGAGCCCGCAGCCCTCACCGCAGATCCTCGCCTCGCTCGCCCGCGCGCTGCGGCTCACCGAGGACGAGCGGGACCACCTCTACCTGCTGGCCGGCCACCGCCCGCCCGCCGGCCGCCACTGCGGCACCCACGTCTCGCCCGGCCTGCTCTACCTGCTGGACCAGCTCAAGGAGACCCCGGCGCAGATCCTCAGCGACCTCGGTGACCTGCTGGCGCAGAACGACATGGCGACGGCGCTGTTCGGCACCGTCTGCTCCGTCCAGGAGGACGAACGCAACGTCATCTGGCGCTGGTTCACCGACCCGGTTGTCCGGCAGGCGTACCCGGCCGAGGAGCACGACCGCCTGAGCCGGGTGCACGCCGCCGACCTGCGCGCGGCCGTCGCGCGACGGGGGAACGACGCCGAGTCCACCGCGCTGGTCAAGCGCCTGTCCGCCGCGAGCCGCGAGTTCACCGCCCTCTGGGAGCTCCACGAGGTCGGCGTCCGGCGCACCAGCAGGATGCGGGTCATCCACCCGACGGTCGGCCCGATCAACCTCGACTGCCAGTCCCTGCTGACCCCGGTGGAGGACCAGCGCCTCCTCATCTTCACCCCGCCACCCGGCACGCCGGACATCAACCATCTGGAGTTGGTGCGGGTCGTGGGCCAGGAGCAGTTCAGCTCGGCGGCGGGCGGGGCCGAGGAGCTCTGAGGCCTTGGGAGTGCCGGCGCTCGCGGGGGTGAGTGGCGGCACGGAGGTCGGTGGGGGTGCCGAGGACGGCGATGTCGCCGGAGCGGTCGGTGCGCAGGACGGCGGAGCCGAGGGCGCCGAGTCGGCTGACGGTGTGGGAGGAGGGGTGGCCGTAGGGGTTGTCGACGCCGCAGGAGATCAGGGCGAGGCGGGGGTGCAGGGCGTCGATGAGGTCCCAGTCCTGGTTGGAGGAGCCGTGATGGGCGACCTTGAGGATGTCGACCCGGGGTGGGCGTAGGTAGGCGCGGAGGGCGGCCTGCGCCGGGGGTTCGAGGTCGCCGAGGAGGGCGATCCTGAGCGGGTCCTCAGGTGGGCCGACCGTGGCGAGGAGGGCGATGCTGGCGTTGTTCGCGCCTGGGGTGGCCGGGCCGAGCTGCCCGTCCGGCCAGAGGACGTCCCAGGAGAGCTGGGGGCCCGCGCTTCGGTGTTCGCCTCGTTGCGCGCGCAGGACCGGGACCCGGGCGTCGGCCGCCCAGCCGAGGACGCGGGCGTGCTCGCCCGGCGGGGCGTCCAGGGTGGTGACCTGGAGCGCGCCGATGCTACGGCCATGCAGGACCCCGGGCAGCCCCTCGGCGTGGTCCGCGTGGAAGTGACTGATGATCAGCAGCGCGATCCGGGTGATGCCGAGGTCGCGAAGGCAGGTGTCGGCAGCACCCGGGTCGGGACCGGCGTCGACCACGATCGCGCTGTCGGGAACCCCGCCGGGGTCGGATGACAGCGGCAGAACGGTCATGTCTCCCTGGCCGATGTCGCACATGACGAACCTCCACCCCGGCGGCGGCCAGCCGGTGGCGATCCGGGTGAGCAGCGGCGGGCGCAGGAGGACGACCAGCAGGGCCAGCCCGAGCGCGGCGGCCAGCGCCGCGCGGACGTGACTGCGGTCGGAGCGTCGGGACGAAGCAAGGAAAGGACGGGCGGCCCAGCCGAGGGCGAGGGTGGTCAGGGCCAGTGTGACGGCGCCGAACAGGCCTCCTGGCCAGGCCAGTTGCGCGCCGGGCAGAGCAGCGCCGTGCCGAGCGACCGCCGCCAGCCAACCGGCGGGCAGAGCGGCCAGATCGGCGAGGAGGCGGGCGGCGGCACGGGAGAACGGGTCGATGGACAGGGCGGCGAAGCCGAGCAGGGTGGCCGGTGCGACCGCGAGTTCGGCGAGCAGGTTGCAGGGGACGGCGACCAGGCTGATCCGGGGCGCCAACAGGATGGTGACGGGTGCGCAGAGCGCCTGGGCCGCGGCGGTGGCGGCAACGGCGGTGGCGAGGCGGTGGGGCCAGCCCCGACGGAGCAGCGCGGCCGTCCACCGCGGGCCGAGGGTGAGCAGCCCGGTGGTGGCGAGGACGGAGAGCACGAAGCCGTAGGAACGGGCGAGGTACGGGTCGAGCAGGATCAGGACGAGCGCAGCCGCCGAGAGAGCGGGCAGCGCCTGGCGGGGACGTCCGGTGGCGAGGGCGAGCAGACCGATCAGGCCGGTGGCGGCGGCGCGCAGCACGCTCGGGTCCGGGCGGCACACGGTCACGAAGGCCAGGGTCAGCGCGGTGCCGAGGAGGGCCGTCACGCGCAGCGGTAGACCCAGCAGACCTGCCAGACCGCCGCGTCCTGGCGAACCGGCCCTGGCCGGCGTACCGATCAGGACCGTCAGGATGATCGCGAGGTTCGCACCGCTGACCGCGGTGAGGTGTCCGAGGTCGGTGGCCCGGAACGCCTCGTGAAGGCCGTCGGGCAGTCGTGAGGTGTCGCCGACGACCAGGCCCGGGAGCAGGCCTCTGGTGTCGGGCGGCAGGTGGTCGCAGGCCGCGCGGAGGCCCGCTCGCAGTCGGCCGGCCACCCACTGCGGCAGGCCGGGCCGAGCAAGCAGCCTGGGCGGACCGTGGGCCAGCACGACGGCCGCGCTGCTCACGGAACCGTCGTCGGCGGGGAGGACCCGTACGTCGGCGCTGAGCCGGGTGGAGGGGAGCAGCCCTTGCCAGGCGGGGGCGTCCTGGGCGCGGACCATGACGGTGACGGGCGTTCGGGTACGGATGGCGGTCGGAGGTTCCGGCAGCGTGACCCGGTCGACGGTGGCGCTGATGGTGAGCAGCGACTGGCCCGGCGCGGTTCCGCGCGTCCGGGAGACGTGGGACTTGGGATCGCCGGCAAGGGTGAGGTCGACGCTGAGCTCAGCGGGCGGGTCGGGGCCCGCGTCGGGAACGCGGCCCGGGACGCCGTCGGACTCGGCGGCCGAGGCCATGGGCGGTGGGTGGGCGAGCACCGGTAGCGGGCCGCGATGAAGGTCCGCCGTGTGCAGCACGGTGGTGATGGTGGCAGCGGCCGCGGTGACAAGAACGGCGGCGAGGACCGTGGCGGAGGGCCGGCGGCCTGTGCCGACCAAGAGGACCAGAGCTGCGGCGGCTGCCATCGCGGCGAGCAGGAGCAGCAAGGTGCGGTGCTCCGGGCCGAGGTGGAGGACGGTGAAGGTGACCGCCCAGGCCGACACGGCCGGGACGAGGAGGCGGAGGTCGGCGGGCTCGTGCTTGCCCGGCAGGCGGGTCGGGGTGACGGTCGGCGGAGCCAACGGGGCCTCAGAGATTGAGCAGGGCACGCAGCTCGCCGAACTTCCGTTCGCCGATGCCGGAGACCTGGCGGAGCTGGTCGAGCGAGCGGAAGCCGCCGTGCTCCTGCCGGAAGAGGACGATGCGCTGAGCCAGCGTCGGGCCCACTCCCGGAAGTGCGTCGAGCTGCTCGATGGTCGCGTGGTTGAGGCTGAGCGGCGTTCTCGGACCGCCGACGGCCGAGGCCGGCTGTCCGGCGGGCGCGCCGACGACGATCTGCTCACCGTCGGTCAGGACACGGGCCAGGTTGAGGCCGGCCGTGTCGGTGTCCGGCAGCGGGCCGCCGGCTGCGCCCAGCGCGTCGGCGACCCTGGAGCCGCTCGGCAGCGTACGGAGGCCCGGGTGCGGGACCCTGCCCGCGACATCGACCACCACCGTCGGCCCGGACGGAGCCGAGCCGGCAGGTGACCCGGGCGGTGGCCCGGCGCCGGTGCGCGTGGCGGCCGGGGCCGTCACCGCTGTGGAGACGGGAATCGCGACCGACTGTGGACGGGCCAGCCAGAAGTGTTGGACGGCGTAGCCGACGGCGAACAGGAGCAGAACACCCAGGCCCAGAAGGGCCCTACGGTCGAGCATCATCGCGGGGTGGAGCATCAGGGCGGACCGCCACCGGCTCCGGGCACAAGGGTGCCTGAAAGCAGGTTCAGCCGGGAGATCCGGTTCAGGCTCACGCTCGGCCTCGTTCGACGTGCCCGTCGAAGGCTCGGGATCGGCGCCGGGCAGCGGGCCCGGCCGGGGTGGACCCGCGCTGCGGGCGGCCCGCAGAAGCATCTCCCCCTCGTCGGCGGCAGAGGTCGCGAACAGGTTGGACATCCGGTCGCGGACGGTCTCGGTGGTCTCTCGGCGCCGCACGGCGCCCGGGGTCATCGTCCTCATGCCGAGGACGGTACGGAGGAATCGGCGCCCGCCCGGAAATGCTCAATTCCCTGTGGACAACTCGGGGGTGTGGATAACTTCCCTCACTCGAACGAGGGAGTTTGCGCTGCGCAGTGCTCAGCGCGGCGAGACCACCACGGCAAGCAGCCCGGGCCCCACATGGGCGCCGATCACCGCGCCGACCTCCCCCACGTACAGGTCCCGCAGGCCCGGTACGCGCTCCCGCAGGCGCTCCGCGAGCGGCTCGGCCCGGTCCTCGGCGGCCAGGTGGTGCACCGCGATGTCGACCTCCGCCTCCCCCGCCCGCTCCACCGCGATCTCCTCCAGCCGGGCGATCGCACGCGAGGCCGTCCGGACCTTCTCCAGCGGTTCGATCCGGCCACCGGAGAGATGCAGCAGCGGCTTCACCGCGAGCGCCGAGCCGAGCAGGGCTCGCGCGGGCCCGATCCGGCCGCCTCGTCGGAGGTGCTCCAGGGTGTCGACGTAGAAGAAGCCGCTGGTCCGCGCCGCCCGCGCGGTCGCCGCTGCCACGACCTCGTCCAGGCCGCGGCCGTCCTCGGCGGCCTGCGCGGCCGTCAGGACGCAGTGGCCCAGCGCCATACCGACCAGCCGGCTGTCCACCACCCGGACCGGGATCGGAGCCTCGGCGGCAGCGAGCAGAGCGGCCTCGTACGTACCGGAGAGCTCGGCCGAGAGATGCAGCGAGACGACCGCCCTTGCCCCCTCCTCGGCCGCCGCGCGGTAGGCGGCGGCGAAGGTCTCCGGGCTGGGCCGGGAAGTGGTCACCCTGTGCTTGCCGCGGAGCGCCTCGGCGACGTCCTTGGGCGAGATCTCGACGCCCTCGGCCAGGACCTCGTCGCCCACCGCGACGCTGAGCGGGACCACCGCGATCCGATGACGGTCCACGGCGTCCTGCGGCAGGTAGGCCGTTGAATCGGTGACGAGTGCGAGGTGGTCGGGCATGAGCCGGAGGTTACTCCCCGTGCGAGGCAGAAGACAGCGCTCCCAGCTGCGATGGTTTCGTGAAACCCGCCCACACCGCCTACATCGCCGAGGAACTCCCCGTCGAGGGGCCCGTGGAAGGCTTGCGCAGGCGCTGCGCGAGGCGGGTCAGCGGTTCCGCGAGCCCGAGAACCTCCTCCGCGCTCATCTGACGCCCCGTGGAGAGCCCCTTCCGCACAGGGTCAGGACCGGCGGGGGAGGACGACGGCACCGGGCCGGAGTCCCAGTGCCGCAGCGCGCCCGCCTCGCTCGCGCACTCCTCGCTCAGCCGCGCCAGCTCGTCGTCGGCGAAGCGGCGCATCCGGTCCTGCGCCGCCCAGCGCATCGACTCGGCGGAGTGCGTGATCCGCTCGGCCCGCTCCCGCAGCTCCGGGAGCTTGGCGGCGACCCGGCCCGCGTCCGGTTCCCGCTCCAGCACCCGCAGCTCGCCGTCCAGCTCCGCCGCGTATGCGTCCAGCCGGGTCAGCAGCTGCAGCGCCTCGGCCAGCTGGCCGTCCTGCGTCAGACCGTCCTCCAGCACCCTCCTGGTCCCGTCGAGCGAGGTCCGCAGCGACAGCCGGACTGCGGCGATCTGCCCCTGGGAACCCGGCTTGGTGTACTTCTTCGCCTTCAGGGTGGCGGTTTCGACCGCCCGCCGGGCGTTGGCCTCATGCTGCTCGACCTTCGCCGCGACCGCTCGCGCGGCCTTCACCGCACCGATCACCACCATGGTCAGCACGCCCACCCCGAACAGCACGACCAGGGCGATCACCACGCCGAGCACGTCCATCACGAGCCACCTTCCACCGGATGCGGCCGGCTACGACCACCAGGACTCCCACGGTAGCCGCCGAGGCCACCACCGGGGCGGGTCAAACCGGACATCGCGCAGGAGATCAGGGACGGCTCAGGGATCTCCCTCAGGACTCCCCTCAGGCACAGGGCAACGCAACGGGCGGCCCCTCCCGAAACCCCGGGAGAGGCCGCCCGCCGCGAACCGGCATCGGTCAGCCGGTGACGATGTTCACCAGCTTCGGTGCCCGCGCGATCACCTTGCGGACCGGCGCGTCGCCGATCGCGGCGACGACCGCCGCATCGGCCAGCGCCAGGGCCTCCAGCTCGGCGTCGGAGATCGACGGCGCGACCTCCAGCCGGGCCTTGACCTTGCCCTTGATCTGGACGACGCAGGTCACCGTCTCGTCGACCACGTACGCCGGGTCGGCGACCGGGTAGTCGGTGTGGGCCAGCGACTCGGTGTGGCCCAGGCGGCGCCACAGCTCCTCGGCGATGTGCGGGGCCAGCGGGGCGACCAGCAGGACGATCTGCTCGGCCACCGCACGCGGCGTGGAGCCGCGCTTCACCAGGAAGTTGTTCAGCTCGATGGCCTTGGCGACCGCCGTGTTGAAGCGCAGTCCGGCCATGTCCCCGCGGATGCCGTCGATCGCCTTGTGCAGCGCCCGCAGAGTCGCCTCGTCGGGCTCCTCCTCCGTCACCACCAGCTCGCCGTTGGCCTCCGAGACGATGTTGCGCCACAGCCGCTGCAGGAAGCGGTACGAGCCGACGACCGCGCGGGTGTCCCACGGGCGGGAGACGTCCAGCGGGCCCATCGACATCTCGTACAGGCGCAGGGTGTCCGCGCCGTACTCGTCGGCGATCTCGTCGGGCGCGACCGCGTTCTTCAGCGACTTGCCCATCTTTCCGGCCTCGCGCTTGACCGGCTCGCCGTTCCAGAAGTACGTGCCGCCGCGCTCCTCGACCTCGGCGGCGGGCACCGGGAAGCCGCGCTCGTCGCGGTAGACGTCCGCGGTGATCATGCCCTGGTTGAACAGCTTGTGGAACGGCTCGACCGAGGAGACGTGGCCCAGGTCGTGCAGCACCTTGTGCCAGAAGCGGGCGTACAGCAGGTGCAGCACCGCGTGCTCGGCACCGCCGACGTACAGGTCCGCGCCGCCGGCCGGCTTCTCGGCGGTCGCGCCCAGCCAGTAGCGCTCGTTGGCCGGGTCGACCACCTTCTCGCCGTTGACCGGGTCGATGTAGCGCAGCTCGTACCAGCACGAACCGGCCCAGTTGGGCATGGTGTTGGTCTCGCGGCGGTACGTCTTCACACCGTCGCCCAGGTCCAGCTCGACGGTGACCCAGGCCTCGTTGCGGGACAGCGGAGTCTTCGGCGACGAGGTGGAGTCGTAGGGGTCGTAGGTGTGCGGAGAGTAGTCCTCGACCTCGGGGACCTCGACCGGCAGCATCGACTCGGGCAGCGCGTGCATCACGCCGTCCTCGTCGTAGACGATCGGGAAGGGCTCGCCCCAGTACCGCTGACGGCTGAACAGCCAGTCGCGCAGGCGGTAGTTGACCGTCCCCTCGCCGATGCCGTGGGAGGTCAGCCACGCCGTCACGGCGGCCTTGGCGTCGACGACGCTCAGGCCGTTCAGCGACAGCTCGTCGTGCACCGAGTTCACGATGACGGAGTCGTAGGTGTCGAAGGCGTCGTCCCAGGTCCGCGTGGACTCGCCGCGGCCGTCGGTCGGCTCGACCACGCAGCGCATCGGCAGGTCGAAGGCGCGGGCGAAGGCGAAGTCGCGGTGGTCGTGGGCGGGGACGGCCATGATGGCGCCGGTGCCGTAGCCCATCAGCACGTAGTCGGCGATGAAGACCGGGACGGGCTCGCCGCTGACCGGGTTCACGGCGTAGGCGCCCGTGAAGACGCCGGTCTTGATCTTGGCGTCGACCTGGCGCTCGACGTCCGACTTGGCGGCGGCCTCGGCGCGGTACGCGGCCACGGCCTCGGCGGGGGTGGCGGCGCCGCCCTTCCAGTCCTCGTGGGTGCCGGCCGGCCACTCGGCCGGGACGATCGCGTCGACCAGCTCGTGCTCGGGGGCCAGCACCATGTAGGTGGCGCCGAACAGGGTGTCAGGGCGCGTGGTGAAGACGGTGATCGCCCGGTCGCCGCCGACGGCGAAGTCGACCCGGGCGCCCTCGGAACGCCCGATCCAGTTGCGCTGCTGCAGCTTGATGGCCTCGGGCCAGTCCAGCAGGTCCAGGTCCTTGATCAGCCGGTCGGAGTAGGCGGTGATCCGCATCATCCACTGGCGCAGGTTGGACTTGAACACCGGGAAGTTGCCGCGCTCGGAGCGGCCGTCCGCGGTGACCTCCTCGTTGGCCAGCACGGTGCCCAGCCCGGGGCACCAGTTGACCGGCACCTCCTTGGAGTACGCCAGCCGGTACTCGCCCAGCAGCTCCTCGCGCTCGGCGCCGGACAGCGACGCCCAGGCGCGCCCGTCCGGGGTCCGACGCGTGCCGCTCTCGAACTGCGCGATCAGCTCGGCGATCGGACGGGCCCGGTCGGCCTCGGAGTCGTACCAGGAGTTGAAGATCTGCAGGAAGATCCACTGCGTCCAGCGGTAGTACTCGGGGTCGATCGTGGAGATCGAGCGGCGCGAGTCGTGGCCCAGGCCCAGGCGGCGCAGCTGCTGCCGCATGTTGGCGATGTTCGCCTCGGTGGAGACGCGGGGGTGGGTGCCGGTCTGGACGGCGTACTGCTCGGCCGGCAGGCCGAAGGCGTCGTAGCCCAGGGTGTGCAGCACGTTGTGGCCGGTCATCCGCTGGTAGCGGGCGTAGACGTCGGTCGCGATGTAGCCCAGCGGGTGGCCGACGTGCAGGCCGGCACCGGAGGGGTACGGGAACATGTCCATGATGAAGCTGTGCGGCTTGGCGGAGACGTCACCGGCCGCCGCGTCCGACAGGGCACCGGCCGGGTTGGGGGCGTTGAACGTCCCCTCCTTCTCCCAGACGTCCTGCCAGCGGGACTCGATCTCGGCCGCCAGCGCGGCGCCGTAGCGGAAGGGCTCGGTGGCGGCCTCGGCCGCGCCGGAAGCAGGGGTCGTCTCGCTCATGGTCCTTCAGGGCTCCATCGATGTCAGTTAGCGAACCAGCGGCCAGGTCCGGGAAACAAAAAAGCCCCTCGCAGGAGGGGACGCCACGCCGACTCCGGCACCCGCCCGAAGGCTCAGCCGGTCCTGGTCAGCGCGGCCGGCTAAGGAGCAGGCGCACGGTTCGCATGGGCTCAGGGTACCGCACGGCCAAGCGCCCCAAGGCCGGGTCGGCGCGGAGCGCCGCCTCCGGTCAGCCGACCGTGGCCCGCGCCGCCGCGTCGAAGTCCCGCAGCGCCCGCGCCACCCGCGCGGACTGCATCCCCGCCGCCAGCCGCCGCGCCTCGTCCGCGATCCGCTCGGCCTCCTGGTGCTCCCCGGTGCGCTGGTACGAGTCGGCGAGCCGCACCATCAGCAGCGCCTTCGCGCGCGCCCGCTCGGGCGACAGCGCGGCGACGGCACCCGCCAGCAGGTGCTGTGCCCGCTCGTGGTCGCCCAGGAAGAGGTACCCCTCCCCCACCATGCCCTCCAGGTCCGCCCACTCCTGACCGTGCCCGGACTCGCCCTCCAGCGCCAGGAACGCCCGCTCGGCGACGGCCTCGGCACTGATCTGCTCCCCCTTCTTGCCGTGCGCCCGCGCTATCCGGCCCAGCTGAAGTGCCCGCTCACGCGGGGTCAGCACCTCCTCGGCCGCCCGCAGCGCGGTGGAGAGCATCGCCACCGCGTCCAGGCCGCGCCCGCCCGAGTTGTGGGTGGCCTGCACGGCGAGACAGCCCACCACGCTCACCCCGAGCCGGGGATCGCCCGACACATGGGCCGCCCGCAGGGCCGCGACGAAGGCCCGCTGCGCCGCCGCGTCGTTGCCCATGTCGTAGTTGGCCCAGCCGACCAGCCTGGCCAGCCGGCTCGCCGCGCCGTACAGCTCCCGGCCGAGCGTCTCGTCGTACGCGCCGAGTTCCAGCAGCTTGCCGACCATGGCCAGCTCGGCCTTGGCGAGGTCGAGGATCAGTCCGCCGCCGTAGGTTCGTTCCAGGCGCTGCTTGCTGTCATACGAGAGCCGGAGGTCGGCCAGCTGCTCGCGGGCGATCCGCAGGGCGCCCTCGCCGCCGGTGACCTCGGGGGCCGGCGAGGCCCAGTGGCGGGCCGCCTGCTCCAGCTCGTCGCCGCGGAAGAGGTCGGTGAGCCGTACGGGTGCGGCGTCCGCCCCGGCCTCCCGGAGGGCGGTCTGCGCGGTGTCGGCCGTCCACGGGTCGGTCAGCAGCCGCGGCGAGAGGATCTTGGCGCCGCGGTTGCTGCCCATCTGGCCCCAGAGCTGCTCGTACGTGACGGCGATGCCCACGGTGCGGCTGAGCACCTCGCAGACGGTCTGGTCGTGCGGGGCCCGGGGCACCATGCCCCGGTCGCGCCACTTGTACGGGGCGGTGGAGCTGATCGCCAGCGCGGCGGGGAGTGCGGCGTTGACCTCGCGGGCCAGCCGTTCGGGGCTCCACCCGAGCTGGTGCAGTATCCGGGCCAGCTCTTCGTTCCGTTTGCGCGCCAGATCGGCCATGCCACGACCGTAGCGGGCGGGCCCGGCGCCTCGGTAGGGTCCCCGCATCCCGCGCCGCTGCCGACACGACGAAGGCCGCCTCCCGATTCGGGAGGCGGCCTTCATGTCCTGTGGAGCTACGGGGAATTGAACCCCGGACCTCTTGCATGCCATGCAAGCGCTCTACCAACTGAGCTACAGCCCCTTGACCTGCGACGTCACCGGTTGTTTCCCTCGGCGACGTCGCCTACTTTACACGGTCCTGGGCCCAGTCCACTAATCAGTTCCGCCCCGGAGAACAGCCGGGTCCCGCTGATGACCGGTCAGCGCACGCCGTTCCCCGACGGGAGCACGGCCACCTGCTCGGACCGCCGCCCGGCGCTGCTCACCCCCGCTGAGCAGCGCCGGCCACGTCATGGACGGACGGATCAGGACCCGCTCAGCCGGCCGCGCGGCGGGTGCGCAGGGCGAAGGCGGCGGCCGCCGCGAACGCCAGCGCGATGGCGGCGCTGGTGACCAGCAGCGCGTGCCCTGACGTACGGGCCGGGGCCGGGAAGCTGACCTCGCCGAGGAAGACGGTCCCGAGCAGGGCCACCCCGACCACCTGGCCGACCTGGATCACCGTCACCACCACCCCGCTGCCGTCGGCGGCGTCCGCCGGGTCGACCCTGCTCAGCGCCCGGGCGAAGAGCGGGCTGTACGCGCAGCCGGCCGCCAGGCCCGCCGTTGTGAGCACCGCCTCGGCACCGAAGCCGATCTCGGCGCCGCCGCGCAGGATCACCCCGAAGACCAGGTAGGCGGGCGCCACCACGGCCAGAGCCAGCATCGGCAGCGGCAGGTGCAGCCGCTGGGGAAGCCGCTGCCAGTGCAGGCTGGAGAGGCCGAAGCCGACCGCGACCGGCCCGGAGAGCAGACCGGCGCGCAGCGCGCTGTGGCCGAGGCCGGCCTGCTGGTGCAGGGCGAAGGCGAACATGAAGCCGGCGAAGCCCGCCATGATCAGGAAGATCGCCCCGGCCGCCGGTACCAGCCCGGGTGCGCGCAGCACCCGGCCCGGGATCAGCGGCTGGCCGCCGCGGGCGGCGATCCGCCGCTCGACCACGCCGAACAGCCCGAACATCGCCGCGCTGCCCGCCAGCGCCACCCAGGCCCAGACCGGCCAGCCGAGCTCGTGCCCGAGCACCAGCGGCACCACCAGCAACCCGAGGGCCACCGCCAGCACCACCAGCCCCACCAGGTCGAAGCGGCGGCTGCTGTCGCCCGGAAGTACCGGCAGCAGCCGCCGGCTGAACGCCAGCAGCGCCAGCCCGATCGGTACGTTCACCAGGAAGACCGGCCGCCAGCCGGCGCCGAACAGGTCCGCGCTGACCAGCAGGCCGCCGAGCACCTGTCCGATGGCCATACCGCCTGCGATCACCGCCGAGTACAGCCCGAGCGCACGGGCGCGCGCGGCGCCGGTGTAGGTGCGCTGGATGAGGCTCATCACCTGGGGCACCATCAGCGCCGCCCCCACGCCCTGGAGCAGACGGAAGCCGATCAGCGAGCCGGTGTTCGGGGCGAGGCCACAGGCCAGCGAGGCCGCGGTGAAGCCGACCAGGCCGTACTGGAACAGCCTGCTGTAGCCGAACCGGGCACCGAGCCGGGCGCCGGAGATCAGCAGCACCGCGTACGCGATGGTGTAGCCGGCGATGACCAGTTGGAGGGCCGCGCCGGAGGCGTGCAGGTCGGTCCTGATGGTCGGGACGGCGACGTTGACGATGGAGACGTCGAGCAGGGCCATGAACTGGCCGGTGAGGACGAGAAGGAGGAGCAGCCCCGGCCGGGCCGTCGTCCCCGGGGCCGCGGGTGCGGCGGTGGCGCGTATCTGAAGGTCCGTCATGGACCCATCGTGCGGGCGCGCTGATACTGGTGGTTAGAGCCTGCTGATCCTGGTACTGACAGCACCTGTCAGCGGCAGCGGGGATCCGTCACGATGGGGGGATGACCATGCTGGACGAACGTACCGAGGCCGTGGCCGCCGCACCGGGGAAGGACCGGCGGCGGACGGAACTGGCCAGGTTCCTCAAGGCCTGCCGCGCCCGGGTGACCCCCGAGGCCGTCGGCCTGCCGCCCGGCCTGCGCCGCCGTACGCCGGGGCTGCGCCGCGAGGAGGTGGCGCAGCTGGCCGGGGTCGGGGTGACCTGGTACACGTGGCTGGAGCAGGGGCGCCCGATCAACGCGAGCGAGCAGGTGCTGGAGGCGGTGGCGCGGACGCTGCGGCTCGACGGCACCGAACGGGACCACCTGTTCCGGCTGGCCGGCTTCAGCCCGCAGCGGCTCGCGGACACGGCCTGCCCGATCCTGGACCCGGTGAACCAGGTGATCATCGACCAGCTCGACCCGCTGCCCGCCGCGATCTGCAACGGCCGCTACGACCTGCTGCGGTTCAACGGCGCGTACGACGCACTGTTCCCCGGCGCGACCCGCCCGCGCTCGCCGGACGGGCGGCGCAACAGCATGTGGTGCGCGTTCACCGTGCCGGACTGCTGCAACCCGTTCCTCAACCGGGACGAGGAGCTGCCCCGGATGGTGGGCGTGCTGAGGGGCGCGTACGGGCGGCACGTCGGGGAGCCGGTCTGGGAGGAGTACATCCGGGACCTCGCGGCGGCCAGCCCGGAGTTCCGTGAGCTGTGGGCCCGCCAGGAGGTCGCGCCGCCCAGGACCTCGCTCAAGGTCTTCCGGCACGCGGCGGTGGGCGAGATGCGGTTCCAGGCCTCGTACCTGACCATCCCGGCCGCACCCGAGGTCTACCTGGTGGTCTACACCCCGGAGGGCCCGCGGGACCGCGAGCGGATCGAGTGGCTCGCGGCGAACCCCGGCACCCCGCCGGCCGACCACCGCCACGACTGCTGACCACCGTGGCACTCACGGCTACCGGTACGACGAAGGCCGCCTCCCTGACGGGAAGGCGGCCTCGGTCTCGCTGTGGAGCTACGGAGAATTGAACTCCGGACCTCTTGCATGCCATGCAAGCGCTCTACCAACTGAGCTACAGCCCCGCGACACGCGCGGCCCTCGCGGACCACTGGTGCGGAGTGGAGCTACGGGGAATTGAACCCCGGACCTCTTGCATGCCATGCAAGCGCTCTACCAACTGAGCTACAGCCCCGCACTCGGAGGAACTCCCCGCCTCCCTCTCGGGCGGCGTTCTTTCCTGCGAACGAGGAAGACTCTAGCTGGTCAGGCCCGGAACTGCGAAATCCCCTCCCCGTCGCTCAGGTGTCGTCGCCGATCACCGGCTGCGGCAGCGTGCCCGCGTTGTGCTCCAGCAGGCGCCAGCCGCGCGCGCCCTGCCCCAGCACGGACCAGCAGCAGTTGGAGAGACCGCCGAAGCACTCCCACTGGGCCGGGTGCAGGCCGAGCAGCCGCCCGAGCATCGTGCGGATGGTGCCGCCGTGGCTGACCACGACCAGGGTGCCGTGCTCCGGCAGCTTCTCGGCCGCCTGCAGCACGACCGGGACCGAGCGGTCGGCCACCTCGGTGCTCAGCTCGCCGCCACCGCGCCGGACCGGCTCGCCCTGCGCCCACGCCTCGTACTGCTCCGGGAAGCGGGCCCGGATCTCGGCGTTGGTCAGCCCCTGCCACTCGCCCGCGTAGGTTTCGCGCAGGCCCTCGTGGTGCTGCACGTCCAGGCCGGTGATCTTGGACAGTTGGGCGGCCGTGTGCTTGGCGCGCTTGAGGTCCGAGGAGATCAGCAGGTCGGGGCGGAGCCCGGCCAGCAGCTTGGCAGCCCGCCGGGCCTGGAAGATGCCCTGGTCGGTCAGCTCGATGTCGGTGGTGCCCTGGAACCGCGACTCGAGGTTCCAGGACGTCTGGCCGTGTCGCCAGAAGACGATGCGCGGGCCCCGCGCGGCGCGGCTCAGCTCTCGTCCTCGGCGGTGACGTTGCCGGCGGCGTCGGTGACGGCGTTCTCGGGACGGTTGCGGGTGGCCAGCGCGTCGGCGGGGATCGGAAGCTCGGGGCAGTCCTTCCACAGCCGGTCGAGGGAGTAGAAGGAGCGCTCCTCCGAGTGCTGGACGTGCACCACGATGTCCAGGAAGTCGAGCAGGATCCACCGGCCCTCGCGCTCGCCCTCCCGGCGCACCGGCTTGACGTCGAGCTTCTCGCGGAGCTGGTCCTCGATCTCCTCGGCGATCGACTTCACCTGGCGGTCGTTGGCCGCGGAGGCGATCAGGAAGGCGTCGGTGATCGCCAGCACGTCGCTGACGTCGAAGGCGATGATGTCGTGGGCCAGCTTGTCAGCCGCCGCCTGGGCGGCGACGTTGATCAGTTCCTGGCTGTGGTCCGTGGCAGTCACAGTGTTCTTCCGGCTTGGCTACAGAGATAACGCCTTCCAGGATCTCACGAAGAACGAGAGGCCCCGGTCGGATTACCGGGGCCTCGCCGCGTTACTGCTGCTTGGGGACCTGATAGTCCTTGCCCAGCACGACCACCAGGTCCGCGTTCTGCGCGTCGGTGACCTTCTTCACCGCCGTCTCCTTCAGGTTGAGGCTGGTCGCCAGCGACTTCGCGGCGGCCTGCTTGGAGTCGTCGGCGTAGCGGATCTCGCTGGTGGCCTGGGTGCTGCCGGACTTGTCACTGGCCGGGACGACGTCCAGACCGGAGTTGGTGACCTGGACGGCCGCCGAGTTCGCCGCATCCGCGTTGCCGGAGGCGTTCAGGATGCTGACCCGGACCGTCGCGCTGCTGCCGCCCTGGGCGCTGTGCACGGTGCCGCCGAGGACCTCCTTGACCTGCTGGCCGGCGGTCGCCTCGTCCAGCGTGCCGTCCTGCTTCACCTTCAGCGTGGCGGTGCCGAAGTGGCCGTTCTTCGCCTGCTTGGCGAGCTGGGCCAGGACGCCCGCCAGCGCCTGCTCGGGCAGCGAGGGGTCGAGCACCGCGTTCATCCGGTGCACGTCGTCCTGGGCCTCGGCCAGGTCGGTGGGCATGGTGCGCACCAGCGCGTCGAGCACCTGCCCGAACCGGGCCAGCTGGGCGTCCCGGCCCTCACCGGTCGCCTGGTAGGTGGCGTACGCGACGGCCGCCTGGCCGTTCAGCGTGACCGCCTTGCCGGCCGGCGCGAGCGACTTGCCGGCCGCGTCGTGCACCTCGGCGTTGGTGTCCACCTTGATGCCGCCGAGCTGGGCCACCAGCAGCTGCAGGTACGGGGTGTCCAGCCGCCAGGTGCCGGCCACGGTCGCGCCGAGCACGGTGTTCAGCCCGTCCCGGGTGGCGGAGGGGCCGACGGAGTCCATCGCCTGGCCGAGGGCGACGGTCGCGGTGTCCCCGGTGCTGGGCAGCTTGAGGGTCTCCGGCAGCAGCAGGACCGAACCCTTCTGGCCCGCCTCGTCGTTGACCAGCAGGGCGGTGCTGACCTTGCCCTGAAGGTCTCTCAGATGCACCACGTTCACCTGCCGCGGCCCGGCGGCCTTGGCCGCCGTGGGGGCGCCGCCGATCTTGCCGGTCCACCAGAGGTAGCCCGCGCTGGCGCCGGCCGCCAGGGCCAGCACCACGACCAGGCCGATCGCGCGGTTGCGCAGCTTGCGGCGACGCTCGTCACGGCGCTCGCTGCGCGACTCGGCGAACTTCAGCCAGTCGATGACGTCCTCGGTCTCCTCCGCCTCCTCGTCGACGAAGGTGAACTCGCCCGTCCCGTAGTCCTCGGCCTGCACCTTGGCGGTACGGCGGCCGCCGACCTGCTCGGAGGGCTCCTCCGGCCGGACCGGCACGACGGGCTCGGCCGGACGCGGACGCGGCGGGACGACCGGCCGGACGGGCCGGGCCGGCTGCACGGGTGCCACGGGCTGGACGGGTGCCACGGGCTGGGCCGCCGGCTGCACGACGGGCTGCTGCCCGGTGCCGTAGGGGTCCTGCACGTAGGCCTGCTGCTGGCCGTAGGGGTCGTAGACCGGCTGCTGCGGCTGGTACTCCTGCTGCTGCGGGTACTGCTGCTGGTAGCCCTGATGGGGGTACCCCCGGCCGGAGGCTGGGGGATGGTCCTGGACGTACGCCTGCTGCTGCGCGTACGGGTCGTAGCCGGGCTGCTGGTAGTACTCCTGGTACTGCTGCTCCTGCGGGTACGGCTCCTGGACGTAGCCCTGCTGCTGCCCGTACTGGTCGTAGACCGGCTGCTGCTGCCAGGCCTGTTGCTGGCCGTAGCCGTCGCCGTCCTGTCCCCTGCGGTCTGCCGATCCGGTCACGCCGTCCCTCCCGGGATCAAGGCTGGGCCGGCGCGTAGAGCGCCCGCTTGTGGATGTAACGGACCACACCGTCCGGCACGAGGTACCAGACCGGCTCGCCCTTGGCGACGCGCATCCGGCAGTCCGTGGAGGAGATGGCCAGCGCCGGGACCTCCACCAGGGAGACCCCGCCCACCGGAAGGCCGGCGTCCGACAGAGTGTGCCCCGGGCGGGTGCATCCGATGAAGTGGGCGAGCGAGAAGAGCTCCTCGGAGTCCCGCCAGGAGAGGATCTGGGCCAGGGCGTCGGCGCCGGTGATGAAGAACAGGTCGGCGTCCGGGTGCAGGGCGTGGAGGTCGCGCAGGGTGTCCACGGTGTAGGTGGGGCCCTTGCGGTCGATGTCGATCCGGCTGACCGAGAACTGCGGGTTCTCCGCGGTGGCGATGACCGTCATCAGATAGCGGTCCTCGGCGGGCGTGACCTGCCGGTCGGTCTTCTGCCACGGCTGGCCGGTCGGTACGAAGATCACCTCATCGAGGTGGAATGCACTCGCCACCTCGCTGGCGGCGACCAGGTGCCCGTGGTGGATCGGGTCGAAGGTGCCACCCATCACGCCGAGGCGCTTCTTCACCGGTCCGCCGGGGGTCTCGGCCTGCTGTCCCATGCCGCCACACCTTACGCGACGTGCCTTGCGCCAGGGCAAGCCCGCCCCAGGGCGACTACAGGGAGCGTTCGGCTGCTCGCCGAGCGCTCCCTGACGGTGGCCCGGCTCAGCGGTCGCGGTTGAAGCGCGTGGTCACGTAGAGCAGCAGCAGGAGGATGAAGAGCGCCACGCCACCGGTCAGGAGCGGGTTGAGGCTCTCGTGGTTGCCGCCCTCGGCGAGCTGGGCGAGGGCGGGGAGTGCAGCAGTGCTCATGGTCGGCGGGACCTTCTCGGCTCGGTGAGGGGACCAGGACGCGGGCCGGGAGGACCCGCGGGCTCATCGTACGGGTGGGGCCTGCGCAACCGCGCGGCGGCCCACCGCGTCTGATCCCCCGTAGGTCGGGTGCCGCGCGCGGTCCCCCGTAGGTCAGTTGTTGCGCCCGGCCCTGACCAGGAGCCAGGCCAGCAGGCCGACGCCGACCACGGAGGCGATCAGGACGATCCGCAGGAACAGCCCCGGGCCGGCCTCGGTGGAGATCGGTCCGGCCAGGCTCACAAGGGTGGCGGGGGACATCGGCGGGCTCCTCGGTCTGTACTGCTCGGTCCGGTCCACCCAGCGTAGACCGGGGCGTACCGGACATCGGACGGCACCCCCGGGGGTACCGTGAGCGCCGGGGACGAGTACGCACGAACAGACGTTGTAGCCAACAGCAGCGGGGGCCGGCGGGGAGCCGGTGCCGGCGTCGACCAGGAGGTACTCACACCATGACCGACATGACCAAGGACAACAGCCCGAGCCGTCGCCGCGAGCGCTTCCCCGGAATCTCCACCCGGGCCTGGGAGCACCCGGCGGACCGCTCGGCCCTGGTCGCCCTGCGGAGGCTGTCCGGCTTCGACGAGGTCCTGAAGAAGCTGGCGGGGCTGGTCTCCGAGCGCAGCGTCCGGCTGATGTTCCTGGCGACGGCCGTGAAGACCTCCGAGCGGCAGTTCCCCGAGCTCCACAGCATGGTCCGTGACGCCGCGTACGTCCTGGACCTGGAGCAGGTCCCCGACCTGTACGTGACGCAGGACCCGGCCGTGAACGCCATGTGCATCGGCATGGACACCCCGATCATCGTGGTGACCAGCGGCCTGGTCGAGCTGCTCGACGAGGAGGAGCTGCGGGCCGTGATCGGCCACGAGGTCGGCCACGCGATGTCCGGCCACGCGGTCTACCGGACGATGCTGCTGATCCTCACCAACATCGCCGCCCGGATCGCCTGGATCCCGCTGGGGAACCTCGCCATCACCGCCGTGATCACCGCTCTCAAGGAGTGGTTCCGCAAGGCCGAGCTCTCCTGCGACCGCGCCGGTCTGCTGGCCGGCCAGGACCTGCAGGCCTCGATGCGCGGCCTGATGAAGCTGGCCGGCGGCCACAACCTGGGCGAGATGAACGTGGACGCCTTCCTGGAGCAGGCCGAGGAGTACGAGAAGGCCGGAGACCTGCGCGACGGCGTGATCAAGCTGCTCCAGGTGCTGCCGCAGACCCACCCCTTCGCGGTGGTCCGGGTGGCCAAGCTGAAGAAGTGGGCCGAGAGCGACGAGTACCGCTCGATCCTGGCCGGGGCCTACCCGCGCCGCGCCGACGACCCGGACACCTCGGTCGGCGAGCAGTGGAAGGCCGCTGCCGACTCCTACTCGAAGTCGGTCAAGGAGAGCAAGGACCCGCTGATGGGCCTGATCCGCGACGTCGCCGGTGGCGTCGGCACGGTGGGCGGCAAGCTCCGGGACACCTTCGCCGGCGCCCGCGGCCCTGCCGAGCCGCCGCGCGAGGAGAGCTGAGGGAACGCGGGGCTGTGCGGGGCGTTCAGCCGGTGATCCGGCCGAGCGTCCCGCACAGCTGCCAGGCCGGGCGGGAGTGGTCAGCCGGGTCGACGGCGGGCGGCGTGGAGGACGCGGCGCCGGGGGTGGCGAGGATCGGCTGGAGGTGGTCGGCCAGCTGTGCGCCGCACGAGGTCGGGCCGGACTGCAGGACGGAGTCGACCAGCCGCAGCCGGGCGGCGCCGATGTCCGAGCGGTCGAACTCGAAGCGCAGCTCGCGGCGGACGGAGAACAGGCTGACCGGCGCGGAGACGTCCGTCCCGGCGGGCCGCAGCGCGTAGACGAAGGTGTGGTCGGTGGTGACCTCGAGCGTCCCGCTGTCCGCCTCGGCGACCCGCATGCTGCCGGTCACCTTGACCGCGTTGTCGGCCAGTGCCACCTGCCCGGGGTCGAAGCGCACCAGCCAGCCGGTCGCGGCATGGTGCTGGTCGTCACGCGGTGTGCCGAAGCTCTGGTCGTACTGGGCCTGCTCGCCGAGCGTCACCAGGCTGCGGACCTCGCCCGTCTCGCCCTGCACCAGACCGGCGGGGCTCAGCGAGGAGGTGACCAGGAAGCGCTGGACGGTGTCCAGGGCCCGGGTGACCTCGGTCCTGGTGAAGTGGGCCGTCGCGGTGCCCGACGGGGTTCCCAGGCCGGCCGCGCCGTCGGCGTAGCCGGTGGGCAGGCCCGCGAAGGGGTTCTTCGGGTCGACGCCGGTGACGGCCGAACTCGGGCTGAGTGCCACCAGGCTGACGGTCAGTTGGTTGCCGGTCGGCTGAGCGGCCTGCCGGCGCGGGGAACTCACCCCGAAGTACACGGCGGCGGCGAAGGCCAGCACGACGAGCAGCAGCAGTGCCACCGCCTGCCGGGGCAGCGAGCCGAAGGGGCCGAGCCCCACCCTGGACCGCACGGCACGGGAGTAGTTGCTGCCGAGCCGCTCGCGGGCGGACAGCTCCTGGATCCGGGCAGCCCTCACGAACGATTCGTCGAAGACGACGGATCGGTACTCGTCCTCGTTTCCGGAACCACCGTCGGGCGTACCCTCCGGAGGCTCGCGCGGGTCACCCATAACACCAGAGTAAGGCGGGGGTACGGCCCGCTACGAGGGTCTGGGCGTAACTTCTGCGTGGCGGACGGTAACCGCCGCCGGCAGTGCCTCTCACCCGGTCTGCAGCGCCATCGAGGAGGGCGGTGGCGGGCTGGAGGCGGCGCCGGGCGAGCTGGTGCCGGTCTCCGGGCGGCCGGGCGGCTCGGCGGCGCCGCCGGTGCCCCGGTAGATCGCCGCCACCGCGACCGCGACCACGCTGACACCCATCACCACGGCGAGCACCCAGGCCACCGGCCGGTGCCACCGCTGCTGGGCGACGTACCGCCCGCGGCCGGCCCGGACCGGGTCGTACCCGGCGTGGCGGCCCCAGCGGGAGCGGCGCCTGGCCCGGGCGGCCCGGCCGGGGCCTGACCACGGGTCAGGGTAGAGGCGGTCGTCGTCCAGGCCGCTCGGGTGCGGGCGCAGCTCCAGCGGCAGCCCGTCCGCGCCCGTCGGTTCGTAGCTCCGGCCGAGCGCCGCGGTGTCCGGCTCGAACCTGGCCTCGGCGGCGGCGAGCTGCCGCTCCTTGGCGCTCGGCTCGTGCACGGCGGCGGACCGGACGAAAGCCTCGTCGAAGACCACGGTGGCGAACTCGTCGTCCGCACCACCGTGGTCGGCGCCGTCGGAGTACGGCGAGCCCCCCACATCCTCAGCCACGGACTCAATGTATTACCGGGCGGGCCTTTTGTCTGTGGCTCCTCGCAGTTGCACCGTCACGATCGGGGCGGGATTTCAGCTCCCGTCGCCGCCCACGGTCTGCGTCGCCTCGCCCCTGACATGGCCGTCACCGGTGACGATGTACTTGGTGGAGGTCAGTTCCGGCAGGCCCATCGGGCCCCGGGCGTGAAGCTTCTGGGTGGAGATACCGATCTCCGCACCGAAGCCGAACTCACCCCCGTCGGTGAACCGGGTGGATGCGTTGACGGCCACGGTGGTGGAGTCGACCAGCTGGGTGAACCGGCGGGCGGCCGCCTGCGAGGTGGTCACGATCGCCTCGGTGTGGCCGGAGGACCAGCGGCGGATGTGCGCCACGGCCGCCTCCAGCGAGGGCACCACGGCGGCCGCGAGGTCGTAGGAGAGGTACTCCGTCTCCCAGTCCTCCTCGGTGGCCGGGACGACCGTGGCCTGCGAGCCCTCGGCGGCCTTGAGGACGGCGTCGTCGCCGTGCACCGTCACTCCCGCCTCCGCCAGCGCGGCCAGCGCGAGCGGCAGGAAGCTGTCCGCGACGTCCTGGTGGACCAGCAGGGTCTCGGCGGAGTTGCAGACGCTGACCCGCTGGGCCTTGGAGTTGAGCAGGATGCCGACGGCCATCGCGAGGTCCGCCTGGGCGTCCACGTAGACGTGGCAGTTGCCGGTACCGGTCTCGATCACCGGGACGGTGGAGCCCTCGACCACCGTACGGATCAGCGAGGCGCCGCCGCGCGGGATCAGCACGTCGACCAGACCGCGGGCGCGCATCAGCTCCTGCACCGAGTCCCGGCTCTCGCCGGGCACCAGCTGGATCACGTCGGCGGGCAGACCGGCCTCGGCCACCGCGTCGCGCAGGACGGCGACCAGTGCGGTGTTGGAGCGGTACGCGGAGGCCGAGCCGCGCAGCAGGACGGCGTTGCCCGACTTGAGGCAGAGCGCGGCGGCGTCGACGGTGACGTTGGGCCTGGCCTCGTAGACGATGCCGACCACGCCGAGCGGGACGCGGACCTGGCGGACGTCGAGGCCGTTCGGCAGGGTGTAGCCGCGGACCACCTCACCGACCGGGTCGGGCAGGCTCACCACGTCCCGTACGTCGGAGGCGATCGCCGCGACCCGCTCCTCGGTGAGGGTGAGCCGGTCGATCACCGACTCGGGGGTGCCGGCCGCGCGGGCCCGCTCCACGTCCTCGGCGTTGGCCGCGGTGATCTCGGCGGTCCTGGCCACCAGCGCATCGGCGATCGCCAGCAGCGCGGCGTCCTTCGCCTTGCGCGGCAGTGGGGCGAGCTCGGCGGCCGCCTCACGGGCTCGGCGCGCGACGGCGAGGACGGGGCTCTCGGTGCTGGCGTGATCGCTGGTCATGCCGCAAGGGTAGCGACTGCGGCACCCCCGGGCTGCGCGCATTTCACCCGGTGAGATCGGGCTACCACCGGGGGCGCGGGGCTCTGCTCGATCAACTGCGTGCGCGACCAGCCCTCTACGGAGGTGCATGCCTGGCAGCGCAGTTCCCCGCGCCCCTGAAGGCCCTCAGTACGGGTGCACGCCGCCCAGGTGCGGGGGCGGGTCCCCGAAGCCCTCGGCGACCCGTTTGTGGTAGGTCGGCCGGTCGACGACCTCCAGGCCGACGATCTCCCACGGAGGTAAGTTCGCCGTCACCTTGTGCTCGCCCCACAGCCGCAGCGCGATCGCCGCCGCGTCGTGGAGGTCGCGGGCCTGCTCCCAGTAGCGGAGCTCGGCGTGGTCGGCGGCGTAACGGGCCGTCAGGAAGAAGGAGTGGTCGTGGGCCAGCCGCTCGAGGCCCGCCCGCAGCTCGGCCAGCGGGGTGACCTTTCCCGCGACGCTGAGGACCACGTGCCAGAGCCGGGGCTGCTCGGCCTCGGCGGCTGCGGCATCATCGGCCGTCGAGCGCAACTCCCGTACGACCTCCCGTGGTTCGGCCACGGGTTCGCCCTCGCCCTCGCCCCGGCCGCCCGCGATGCTGGTCAGCCTCCGCTGGGGCGGCTGACCGGGCAGCGCTCTCTGACGCCTGCGTCCCACCGGCGGCCTCCTGTTCGGCGACGTCGTGTCCGGGCCGACGGGGCCCTACCCCGGAGGGAGGGCACCCCGCGAGCTGCCCGTCAGCCGCGCAGGATGACCAGGTCGTCGCGGTGGATGACCTCGCGCTCGTACGCGGCACCGAGCTCCTGGGCCAGTTCTCGGGTGGACCGGCCGAGCAGACGGGGCAACTCCCTCGCATCAAAGTTGACCAGTCCACGAGCCACGATGTGGCCGTTTTCGCCAAGAAGGTCCACCGGATCACCGGCGGCGAAGTCCCCGTCGACCCGGGTGACCCCGGCCGGGAGCAGTGACTTCCCGCCCGAGACCACGGCCTCGACGGCCCCCGGGTCGAGCTGGAGGGCGCCCCTGGGGGAACTGGCGTGCTCCAGCCAGAGCAGGCGGTCGGCGGAGCGGCTGCCGGTGCGCAGGAAGAGCGTGCCGGTCGGGCGGCCGGCCAGGGCGTCGGCCGCGTGACTGGCGGCGGTGAGCACCACGGGGATGCCCGCGCCGGTGGCGATCCGGGCCGCCTCGACCTTGGTGACCATGCCGCCGGTGCCGACCCCGGCCTTGCCGGCGCTGCCGATCTCGATGCCGTCCAGGTCGTGCGGGCCGCTCACCTCGGCGATCCTGCTGGTGCCGGGCTTGCTCGGGTCGCCGTTGTAGAGGCCGTCCACGTCGGAGAGCAGGATCAGCAGGTCGGCCCGGACCAGGTGGGCCACCAGGGCGGCCAGCCGGTCGTTGTCACCGAACTTGATCTCGGCGGTGGCGACGGTGTCGTTCTCGTTGACGATCGGCATCGCGCCCATCGCGAGCAGCTGGTCCAGGGTGCGGTACGCGTTCCGGTAGTGGGCCCGCCGGCTGGCGTCCTCGGCGGTCAGCAGCACCTGGCCGACCCGTACGCCGTACCGGGCGAAGGACGCCGTGTACCGGGCCACCAGCAGGCCCTGGCCGACGCTGGCGGCGGCCTGCTGACGGGCGAGGTCGTGCGGGCGCCGCTCAAGGCCCAGCGGGGCGAGGCCGGCCGCGATGGCGCCCGAGGAGACCAGCACGATCTCCGGGGCGCCGGGCTGCTTGTGAATCTTGGCCAGCGCGTCCACCAGGGCGTCCACCCGGTCGGCGTCCAGGCCGCCGGCGGCGGTGGTGAGCGAGGAGGAACCGACCTTGACGACGATCCGCCGGGCGGTCAGGACTTCCTGCCGCAGTGTCTGATCCGTCATCAAGTCCTCCGCTGGTACATGGGGCGGGCCCGCCGCCGGTGCGTAATCTACGCGATCCGGACAGCGGGCCCCATCAGCTTTTCAGCAGGCGGACGCCGTGGACTCAGTAGTCCTCGTCGTCACCCTCGACGGCCGGACGGTTGCTCGACATCGCCTCGAAGGCCAGGTACTCCGACTCGGCGGAGTCGCGCACCTTCTGCTTCTCGCGCCGGCGGTCGACGGCCGGGCGCGGGCTCTCGAAGCGGTGGTCCTCGCCGCGGCGGCCGAGCATCTCCGCACCGGCGGCCATGGTCGGCTCCCAGTCGAAGACGACGGCGTTGTCGTCCGGGCCGATGATGACGGTGTCGCCCTCCTTGGCACCGACCTTCCACAGCTGGTCCTCGACGCCGAGGCGGGCCAGCCGGTCGGCGAGGTAGCCGACGGCCTCGTCGTTGGAGAAGTCGGTCTGGCGGACCCAGCGCTCCGGCTTGACACCGCGCACGCGGAAGGCGCCGTCCTCCTCGGTGACGGTGAACCCGGCGTCGTCAACGGCCGTGGGCCGCAGCACGATGCGGGTCGCCTCCTCGATCGGCTTGGCGGCGCGGGCCTCGGCGACGATCTGCGCCATGGCGAAGTTCAGCTCGCGCAGGCCGTGGCGGGAGGCCGCCGAGACCTCGAAGACCCGGTAGCCGGCCTCCTCCAGGGAGGCACGGGTGATGTCGGCGAGGTCCTGGCCGTCGGGGACGTCCACCTTGTTGAGCGCGACCAGGCGCGGCCGGTCGTCCAGCCCGCCGTACTCGCTCAGCTCGGCCTCGATGGTCTCCAGGTCGGAGAGCGGGTCACGGCCCGGCTCCAGGGTCGCGCAGTCCAGCACGTGCACGAGCACCGAGCAGCGCTCGACGTGCCGAAGGAACTCCAGGCCGAGGCCCCTGCCCTGGCTGGCGCCCGGGATCAGGCCGGGGACGTCGGCGACGGTGTAGACCAGGTCGCCGGCGGTGACCACGCCGAGGTTGGGGATCAGGGTGGTGAAGGGGTAGTCCGCGATCTTCGGCTTGGCGGCGGACAGCACCGAGATCAGCGAGGACTTGCCCGCGCTCGGGTAGCCGACCAGGGCGACGTCGGCGACGGACTTGAGCTCCATCACGATGTCGCGGGCCTCGCCGGGCTCGCCGAGCAGTGCGAAGCCCGGGGCCTTGCGACGGGCCGAGGCCAGCGCCGAGTTGCCCAGACCGCCGCGGCCGCCGGCGGCGGCGACGAAGCTGGTGCCGTGGCCGACCAGGTCGGCCAGCACGTTGCCCTGCTTGTCCATGACGACGGTGCCGTCCGGAACGGGCAGCACCAGGTCCTCGCCGTTGGCGCCGGTACGGTGACCGCCCGCGCCCGGCTTGCCGTTGGTGGCCTTGCGCTTGGGCGAGTGGTGGTACTCGAGCAGGGTGGTGATGTTGGCGTCGACGGTGAGGATGACGCTGCCGCCCTCACCACCGTTCCCGCCATCGGGGCCGCCGAGCGGCTTGAACTTCTCCCGGTGCACGGAGGCGCAGCCATGGCCCCCGTTACCCGCGGCGACGTACAGCTCGACGCGGTCCACGAAGGTGGTCATTGGATGTGCCTCCAGAGCAAAGAAAGAAGAGTCGAACTTCTGTAAAGCATGGAGGGTGGACCGGAATATTCCGGTCCACCCTCCTGCGAGTCTTGACGCTGGGTCAGAAGACTCAGGCCTCGACGGCCACGATGTTGACGACCTTGCGGCCGCGACGGTTGCCGAACTGCACCGCACCCGCGGTCAGCGCGAACAGGGTGTCGTCGCCACCGCGACCGACGCCCGCACCCGGGTGGAAGTGGGTGCCACGCTGGCGGACGAGGATCTCGCCCGCGCTGACGACCTGGCCGCCGAAGCGCTTCACGCCGAGGCGCTGGGCGTTCGAGTCACGGCCGTTACGGGTAGAGCTTGCGCCCTTCTTGTGTGCCATCTCGCTATCCCCTTACTTACTTCGCGGAGTCGATGCTCGTGATGCGGACGGCGGTGTGACGCTGGCGGTGACCCTGGCGCCGACGGTAGCCGGTCTTGTTCTTGTAACGCAGGATGACGATCTTGTCACCCTTGGTCTGGTCGACGACCTCGGCGTGAGCCTTGACACCCGCGAGCACCCAGGGGTCGGAGGTGACAGCCTCACCGTCGACGACCAGGATGGTCGAGAGCTCCACCGAGTCACCCGGCTTGGCGTCGATGCGGTCAATCTCCAGCACGTCGCCGACGGCGACCTTGTGCTGGCGGCCGCCGGCGCGAACGATCGCGTACATGCGGTACCTGCTTTCCATACTCGGTCGGAACTCTCGATGCCAGCCACCTGGGTACGGACACAGGGGCCTCCCCCAGCCCTTCTGACGAAGAACCGGGAGGTGATGTGCTCGGGAGCATGGCGTAAACACGCCGACTGTCAAGAATACGTACCAGCCGCCCCAGGGGCAAACCGGCACCGTACACACCGAGGGGCGGGCAGTCCGCCCGCCCCTCGGTGAGGGCTCACTCGGCCGCCGAATCACCCTCGGCAGCCGCAGCCTTCTTGGCCGCCGCGCTCGTCCGCTTGGTCGCGGTCTTGCGGGCGGTGGTCTTCTTGGCCGTCGCCGTGGTCTTGGCGGCAGCGGTCTTCTTGGCGGCGGCCTTGCGCGGCGCGCGCTTCTTCGGCGCGGGCGCCTCGGCCTCGGCCTCGGCGGTCTCGACGACCTCCGCGGGCTCGACGGCTTCCACGGCCTCGACAGCTGCCACGGCCTCGGCCGGGACCTCTGCCTCCGCCGGGGCCGCCTCGGGCTCCGCCGCCTCCGCCACAGGGGCGGTCGGCGCCGCCGCGAGGGCGGCCTCCATGGCGGCGTCCGCACGGGCCTGCAGCACCACGATCTCGGCCTCGCCGGGAGCCCCGGCGGGTGCCGTCGCCTTGCGCACCGCGCGGCGGCGGGTACGCCCGCCGACGGCCGGCGCGGCCGGGATCTCGACCAGGCTGGGCTGCGCCTCGGGCTCCGCCTTGACCTCGGGCTCGGCCACCGGCTCCGCGACGGGCTCGGAGGCGACGATCTCCAGCTGCTCGGCACCGGAGACGATCTCGAACTCCTCGTGCTCGTGCGTCTCCTCGACCGCCTGCGGCTCCTCGTGCGCGGCGCCGCCCTTGCCCCGGCGACGGCGCTTGCCGCCACCCGCGGCGGCCTCGCCGGCCGTGCCCACCGGGCCACCGCCGCCACCGGGGGCGGTCGGCTGCTCCATGTGGACGATCACGCCGCGGCCGTTGCAGTGCACGCAGCCCTCGGAGAAGGACTCCAGCAGGCCCTGGCCGACCCGCTTGCGGGTCATCTGCACCAGGCCCAGCGAGGTGACCTCGGCCACCTGGTGCTTGGTCCGGTCCCGGCCCAGGCACTCCAGCAGACGGCGCAGCACCAGGTCCCGGTTGGACTCCAGCACCATGTCGATGAAGTCGATCACGATGATGCCGCCGAGGTCGCGCAGCCGCAGCTGGCGCACGATCTCCTCGGCCGCCTCGATGTTGTTCCGGGTGACGGTCTCCTCGAGGTTGCCGCCCTGGCCGACGAACTTGCCGGTGTTGACGTCGACCACGACCATCGCCTCGGTGCGGTCGATGACCAGCGAACCGCCGCTGGGCAGCCAGACCTTGCGGTCCAGCGCCTTCATCAGCTGCTCGTCGATGCGGTACGTGGCGAACACGTCCACGTCCGAGGTCCAGCGCTGGAGCCGCTCTGCGAGGTCCGGGGCCACGCCGCCGACGTACTCGTGGATGGTGTTCCACGCCTCGTCGCCGGAGACGATGACCTTGGTGAAGTCCTCGTTGAAGATGTCGCGGACGACCCGGACGGTCATGTCCGGCTCGCCGTAGAGCAGCGCCGGGGCGTTGCCGGAGGAGGCCTTCTTCTGGATCTCCTCCCACTGCGCCTGCAGCCGCTGCACGTCACGCGTCAGCTCGTCCTCGCTCGCGCCCTCGGCGGCGGTGCGCACGATGACGCCCGCGTCCTCGGGGACGATCTTCTTGAGGATCTGCTTCAGGCGGGCCCGCTCGTTCTCGGGCAGCTTGCGGCTGATACCGGTCATCGAGCCCTCGGGCACGTAGACCAGGTAGCGGCCGGGCAGCGAGATCTGGCTGGTCAGGCGGGCGCCCTTGTGGCCGATCGGGTCCTTGGAGACCTGCACCAGCACGGACTGGCCGGACTTCAGCACCGACTCGATCCGGCGCGGGCCGCCGTGGCCGCCCAGCGCACCGAAGTTGACCTCACCGGCGTACAGCACCGCGTTGCGGCCCTTGCCGATGTCGACGAAGGCGGCCTCCATCGACGGCAGCACGTTCTGGACCTTGCCCAGGTAGACGTTGCCGACGTAGCTGGTGGCCTGCTCCTTGTTGACGTAGTGCTCGACCAGCACGCCGTCCTCGAGGACGCCGATCTGGGTGCGCTGGCCGTTCTGGCGGACCACCATGACGCGCTCGACCGACTCACGACGGGCCAGGAACTCGGCCTCGGTGATGATCGGCACCCGGCGGCGGCCCAGCTCGCGACCCTCGCGGCGGCGCTGCTTCTTGGCCTCCAGCCGGGTGGAGCCCTTGATGGACTGCACCTCGTCCGGGTCGAAGGACGGCTCGGTGGAGCGGCGGCGCGGCTCACGGACCTTGACGACCGTACGGACGCCGTCCTCGGTGGTCTCGGCGGCGACCTCGACACCGGCCTCACCGCTGCGGCGACGACGGCGACGGCGGCGACGGGAAGAGGCCAGGCCACCGGCCAGGTCGTCCTCCTCCTCTTCCTCCTCCTCGGCGGCAGCCACCTCGGGCTGCTCCGCCTCGGCGGTCTCGGCCTCGAACTCCTCGGCCTCGCCACGGCGGCGACGACGGCCGCCCCGGCGGCGACGGCGGGACGGACGACCGTCCTCCCACTCCTCCTCGGCCTCCGGACCCGCGGTCACGGCGGCCGCCTCGACCGGCTCCTCGACCGGGACCTCGACGGGCTTCTCGGCGGGGGCCTTCTCGACCGGCTTCCTGGCCGCGGGCGCGGTCCGGGACGGGGTCTGCACCCGGACGGCCTGGCGGCCGGTCCGGCGGCGGCGGCCGACGCCGCTGTACTCGAACTCGTCCTCCTCCGAGACCTCGGCGGCCGGCGCAGCCGGTGCCTGGGCGGCGGCGGGCGCCGCCGGAGCGGCGGCCGGGGCGGGCGCCACGAAGGGGGTCGGCTCCTGGAAGACCGGAGCCTGGAAGATCGCGGTGGACGGGCGCACGGCGCGGCGACGGGCCCGGGGGGCCGGGGCCTCCTCGACCACCGGCTGCGGCTCCTCGACGGCCTCGGGCTCCTCGGCGGGGGCCTCGGCCTCGACGGGCTCCTCCTCCGGCGTCTCCTCGACCTCGACCGGCGCGGGCTCGGCCACCCGGCGGGTACGGCGGGCGCGGCGCGCGGGGGCGGCAGGGGCCTCCTCGGCGGCGGGCTCGGCAGTCGGCGCGGCGGCACCAGGCTCGGCGGCCGCCTCGGCCTCGGCGACGACCGGCGCACCGGCCGGGGACTCGGCACGCTTACGGGTCCGGCGGGCGCGCACCGGCTTCTCGGCGGGCTCGGCCTGGGCCTCGGCCACCGGCTCCGCCGGAGCCTCGGGCTCGGCAGCCGGCTCCGGGGCCGTCACGACGACCTCGGCGGCCTCCGGCGCACCGGCCGGGGACTCGGCACGCTTACGGGTCCGGCGGGCCCGTACGGGCTTCTCGGCAGCGGGCTCCGCCACCGGGGCGGCGACCGGCTCGGCCGGCAGCTCGGGGGTGGGGGTCTCGGCCGGCAGTACGGTCTCGGCGGCCTCCACGGCTGCGCCCTGCGGCGTGCCTGCCGGGCGGGAAACCGCTCGGCGGCGACGTCGCGGCGGCGCGGCGGAGCTGTCGGAATCGGAGCCGGCCGGGGCCGCAGACTGCTGCGGTTCGGTGTTCTCGAGCATGCGGGTGGATCTCCCGTCAGGCCCCCGGGCTCCGCATCCGGGCACGGCGCGGCACCTGTGTTCCGGTCGGCCGCGAGCTTCGCGGGCCGACTCCCACGGTGTCGCCGTGCGGACGCGAGGCCGCACAGGGGCTCGTAGTCTCGCTCGGCGCCCCGCACGGTGCGGGGTGTCGAAAGTCTTCTGGTGTAACCAGTCTTCTGAGTTTTCAAAGCCGGGCCGTCCCCCGAACCGGATGGCTGCCGGACGGGTCCTCGGGCCCACCGACCATCCGGGTCGGCGGGCCACAAGGGGCTGGCCTGCGTGCGACGGCGCTCGCTCCCCTGGGGAGCCGCGGGGGCCTGGAGGGCCACGGCCCGGAATCTTCCGGGCCCGGCCTTCCCCCCGCTAGGCGGACGCAGGTGCGCGCGGCCCGGCGGCTGCTAAAGGCCTGCCGGGGCCGCGGCGCGGTCGAGCGCCAGCGGGTCGGTCACCGTGCCGGTCTCCTCGTCGAGCGGCCCCTGCGCCAGCCTGGTCACCTCAGCGGGGACCGGCGGCGCCAGGTCGGCCGTCGCACGGAGACCTGACAAAACGTCGTCGGGTCGTACGGCTGGTGTGGCGTGTCGTACTACCAGCCGCAGTATCGCACAGGGATTGCCCGTACGAACATCGGCGGTACCGTCCGTGGCAGTGTCGTTACCGTCGCCGACCTGCGGCGGGAGGAGTTCCAGGGCCGCCACGGCGCCGCGCGCGTCGAAGACCCGCACGCCGTTCTTGGTGAGCCGTTCGACCTCGACCTGCTCGGCAGCAAGGAAGAGCGCGATGGCCCGGGCCGCGTCCTCCGGTGCGACACGGTCCAGGCGGACCTGCCACTCGGAGGCCTCCAGGCGCTCCACGAAGTTCGGGGTACGAACCTCGACGGCCTCGGTGATGTCCAGACCGGTGGGCAGCGACTCGTCGAGCTGCGCGCGCAGCTCCTCCGGGTCACGGATCTCGGCCAGGCCGATCTCCAGGTACTCGGCCTCGCTGGCCACCCCGGTGGGTGCGGCGTTGGCGTACGAGACCTTCGGGTGCGGGGTGAAGCCCGCGGAGTAGGCCATCGGGACGGCCGAGCGGCGCAGCGCGCGCTCGAACGCCCGCTGGAAGTCACGGTGGCTGGTGAAGCGCAGACGGCCGCGCTTGGTGTAGCGGAGACGGATGCGCTGCACCGTCGGCGCAGGCGGCGGACCGTCGGGCGTACGGCGTGCCAGGGTCGCTCAGTCCTTAGTCAGTTTGCCAGTCCGGCGGCGCGTGCTGCGCTCGAGCCGGACTCTGTCAGCACAAGGGTACGCGCTGTGGCCCACCTACCCCGCCCGCCCGCTCACCCCAGCAGCGCCCGCCGGACCTCGCGCAGCACCCGGCGGACCTCCGCCTTGACCGGCCACCACACCTCGCGCCGCACCCAGCGGCACGGCCGTACCACCAGGAAGCGCCAGATCCGCCCGCCGATCCGCCAGGCCCAGGCGATCGCCCGGCCGATCTCCCGGAGTACCGGGTACAGCAGCGTCCGCCACAACCTGACGAGCGGGATCACCAGCAGATGGCGCAGCAGCCACAGCAGCGCACGGCCGACCGGGGCGAGGACATGGCGCCACAGCGTGTACAGCGGGACCAGGACCAGGTACTCGACCAGCCACGCGAGCCCCTTGACCAGGGCCGTCAACACCACCAGCAGCCCACGGCCGACCGGCGTCAGGATCTCCCGGTACAGCCGGCTCAGCGGGATGACGATCAGCACCCGCCCGACCGGCGCCAGCACGTACCGCCACAGCACGGCCAACGGCCACACCAGCAGGCCGTACAGCAGCTTGCCGAGCATCCGCCCGGCCCACTCCAGCGCCACCCCGACCGGGCGCAGCACGATGACCAGCAACTCCCAGAGGAACCGCAGCGGCACCACGACCACCAGCGCGACGCCCCGCACCACCCCGACCAGGCACCCCTCGGCCGGCCTCTGCTGCTCCATCGGTCTCCTTGCACGGGCAACGGCCCTCCCCGTGCAGGACGCACGGGAAGGGCCGTCAGGTTACGGGCTGCGGTTACGAGTTGACGACGGTCAACGGGAGCAGCTTCTTGCCGGTGGGGCCGATCTGGATCTTGGTGTCCATCTGGGGACACACGCCGCATTCGAAGCACGGGGTCCAGCGGCAGTCGTCGACCTCGACCTCCTCGAGGGCGTCCTGCCAGTCCTCCCAGAGCCAGTCCTTGTCGAGGCCGCTGTCCAGGTGGTCCCAGGGCAGCACCTCCTCGTAGGTGCGCTCGCGGGTGGTGTACCAGTCGACGTCGACGCCGGTGCCGGCCAGGCCCTTCTCGGCGGCGGTCATCCAGCGGTCGTACGAGAAGTGCTCGCGCCAGCCGTCGAAGCGGCCGCCGTCCTCGTAGACCGCGCGGATCACGGCGCCGATGCGGCGGTCACCGCGGGAGAGCAGGCCCTCGACGATGCCGGGCTTGCCGTCGTGGTAGCGGAAACCGATGTTCTTGCCGTACTTGCGGTCGCCGCGGATCGAGTCGCGCAGCTTGGCCAGCCGGGCGTCGGTGGCCTCGGCGGAGAGCTGCGGGGCCCACTGGAACGGGGTGTGCGGCTTGGGCACGAACCCGCCGATGGAGACGGTGCAGCGGATGTCGTTCTGGCCGGTGACCTCGCGGCCCTTCTGGATGACGTTCTTCGCCATCTCGCCGATCTGGAGCACGTCCTCGTCGGTCTCGGTGGGCAGGCCGCACATGAAGTACAGCTTCACCTGGCGCCAGCCGTTGCCGTAGGCGGTGGCGACGGTGCGGATCAGGTCCTCCTCCGACACCATCTTGTTGATCACCTTGCGGATGCGCTCGCTGCCGCCCTCGGGGGCGAAGGTGAGGCCCGAGCGACGACCGTTGCGGGTCAGCTCGTTGGCGAGGTCGATGTTGAAGGCGTCGACGCGGGTGGACGGGAGGGAGAGGCCGATCTTGTCCTCGGTGTAGCGGTCGGCCAGGCCCTTGGCGATGTCACCGATCTCGGTGTGGTCGGCGGAGGACAGCGAGAGCAGGCCGACCTCCTCGAAGCCGGTCGCCTTCAGCCCGCGCTCGACCATCTCGCCGATGCCGGTGATGCTTCGCTCCCGTACGGGGCGCGTGATCATGCCGGCCTGGCAGAAGCGGCAGCCCCGGGTGCAGCCGCGGAAGATCTCGACGGACATCCGCTCGTGCACGGTCTCGGCGAGCGGCACCAGCGGCTGCTTGGGGTAGGGCCACTCGTCCAGGTCCATGACGGTGTGCTTGCTGACCCGCCACGGCGCGCCCTGGTTCGCGACGACGCGGGCGATCCGGCCGTCGGGCAGGTACTCGACGTCGTAGAAGCGCGGCACGTACACGCCGCCGGTCTTGGCGAGGCGCAGCAGCACCTCGTCGCGGCCGCCCGGCCGGCCCTCGGCCTTCCAGGCGCGGATGATCGCGGTGATGTCGAGCACGGCCTGCTCGCCGTCACCGATCACCGCGCAGTCGATGAAGTCCGCGATCGGCTCGGGGTTGAAGGCCGCGTGGCCGCCCGCGAGGACGATCGGGTCGTCGATGGTGCGGTCCTTGGCCTCCAGCGGGATGCCCGCGAGGTCGAGGGCGGTGAGCATGTTGGTGTAGCCGAGCTCGGTGGAGAAGCTCAGGCCGAACACGTCGAAGGCCTTGACCGGGCGGTGGGCGTCCACGGTGAACTGCGGCACCTGGTGCTCGCGCATCAGCGCCTCGAGGTCCGGCCAGACGCTGTACGTGCGCTCGGCCAGCACGCCCTCGCGCTCGTTGAGCACCTCGTAGAGGATCATGACGCCCTGGTTGGGCAGGCCCACCTCGTAGGCGTCGGGGTACATCAGGGCCCAGCGGACGTCGCAGGCGTCCCAGTCCTTGACGGTCGAGTTGAGCTCGCCGCCGACGTACTGGATCGGCTTCTGGACGTGCGGGAGGAGGGCCTCCAGGCGTGGGAAGACCGATTCGACTGGCATGCGGGTGCGCCCTTTACGACGTGGACAAGGTGACCCTCAAGAGTAGCCCGACTGCGGAGGTCCGAAGGGCGCGCCGATGCTGAGAGAGACGAGCGACAAGCGACCGACGCAGGAGGGAGTGCCGGAGGGTGGGCCCCTCCTGCCCGATGGCGGGCAAGGAGGGCGAGCGTCAGCGTCGGGTACGAGCGCCCGGAGGGCCCAAGAAAGAGGTGCTCAGGTCCCTATGGGGCGCTGGCTGCGGACGGACTGGAGGAGGCCGACGGCGATCCAGACCGCGAACATGGACGAGCCGCCGTACGAGACGAAGGGCAGCGGGATCCCGGCGACGGGCATGATGCCGAGGTTCATCCCGATGTTCTCGAAGGCCTGGAAGGCGAACCAGGTGATGATGCCGGCCGCCAGGATGGTCCCGTAGAGGTCGGTGGCCTGGCGGGCGATCCGGCAGGCGCGCCAGAGCACCACGCCGAGCAGCAGGATCAGCGCCAGGCCGCCGGCGAAGCCGAGCTCCTCGCCGGCGACGGTGAAGACGAAGTCGGTCTGCTGCTCGGGGACGAACTGGCCGGTGGTCTGGGTGCCGTGGAACAGGCCCATGCCGGTCAGCCCGCCCGAGCCGATGGCGATCCGGGCCTGGGCGGTGTTGTAGCCGACACCGGCCGGGTCGAGGGCCGGGTTGGCGAAGGCCGCGAAGCGGTCGATCTGGTACTTGCTGAGGATCCCCAGCTGCCAGATCGCGGCCGCGCCGGCGGCCCCCACCGTCATCAGACCGAAGACCCAGCGGTTGGCCGCACCCGAGCCCAGCAGGATGCCCATGATGGTGACGCCCATGACCATCACCGAACCGAGGTCGGGCATCAGCATCACGATGGCCATCGGGAGCGCGGCCACCCCGAGTGACTGCACCACACTGCGGTCGGACGGGATCTCCCGCTCGCCCGCGTCCACCTGGGCGGAGAGGATCACCGCCATGCCCAGTACGATCCCCAGCTTGGCGAACTCGGCGGGCTGCAGCGAGAAGCCGCCGCCGAACTGGATCCAGGAGTGCGCGCCGTTGATGGTCGAGCCCAGCGGGCTGAGCACCGCCACGAGCATCAGCAGCACGGCGATGTAGACGAACGGCACGGCGGTGCGCAGCCGGCGATTCCCTATCAACACCACCACCACGCACAGCGCCACCCCGATCACCAGGTTGGTCAGGTGCCGGTAGAGGAAGTACTGCGGGTCCCCGTGGGTCAGCGCGTCACGCCCCCGGGTGGCCGACCAGACCAGCATCGAGCTGCCCAGCGAGAGCGCCAGCGCGGCCAGGATCATGATCCAGTCGAGCCGCCGCAGCGGGGAGTCCTTGGCCAGCACCCGGGCCACCGAGCCGCGCTGCGGTGAGAGCCGGACGGGCCGGTACGAGCCGTAGGAGGTCATGCCCGGCCCCTTCCGTTGGCGCGGGTGGGTTCCAGAGCGGCGAGCGCCAGGGTGTACGGGGTGCCGGCGCCGGTCGACGGCGTCGGGTCGAGGTAGGCGGCGGGCTTGATGATCGCGGTGCCGTCCGGGTTGAACTTGGGCAGCTCGGCCTGCGGCTTCGGCAGCAGCGCCTTGCTGTTGTCGACGTTGCCCTTGTCGTCCACGCCGTACAGCGCCTGGTAGATCCGGCGGACGGAGTCACCGGAACCACCGGAGCCGGTGCCACCTTGGCTTATCGTCATCACGACCGCATAGTCGGCGCTGTACGTGGTCAGCCACGAGGTGGTCTGCTTGCCGGCGACCTCGGCGGTGCCGGTCTTGGCGTGCAGCTCGATCTTGCCCTGCGGCCAGCCCGCGCCGGTGAACTTCCACGCCGCGGTACCGCTGGTGATGACGCCGGCGGTGGCCTGGTCGATGTAGCTCAGCAGCTGCCCCTGGGCGGGGATCTTGCCGTCCTCGTGCGGGGCGATGTCCCGGACGAGCTTGCCGTTCGGGCTGACGATCGCCTTGCCGACGGTCGGCCGGTAGAGCGTGCCGCCGTTGGCGAGGGCGGAGTAGATCCGGGCCATCTGCAGCGGTGTGACCAGGGTGTCGCCCTGGCCGATGGCGAAGTTGACCGAGTCACCGGCGCGCATCACATTGCCGTCGATGCAGTTCTCGCGGGCGATCTCGTCGGTGTACTCGTGGCCGCCCTTGGCCGCCTGCGCGCACCAGGCGTCCTTGTTGGCGTCGTAGAAGGACTGCTTCCACTGCCGGTCGGGCACCCGGCCGGGCACCTCGCCGGGCAGGTCGATGCCGGTCTTGGCGCCGAGGCCGAACTGGTGGGCCGTCTTGAAGAACCAGTCGCCCGGGTCCTTCTTGGGCTTGATGCCGCCGTCCTTCATCCACTGGTCGTAGGCCAGGCCGTAGAAGACGGTGTCGCAGGAGATCTCCAGCGCCTTCTCCAGCGAGATGTCGCCGAAGCTCTCGCTCTCGAAGTTCTTGAACTCGCGGCCCCCGATGGTCAGGCTCTTCGGGCAGGGGTAGCGGCCGTTGAGGGAGTAGCCGGCCTGCACGGCGGCGGTCGTGGAGATCACCTTGAACGTGGAACCCGGCGCGGACTGACCCTGTATGGCCCGGTTGATCAGCGGGAAGTTGGAATCCTTGCTGGTCAGGGCCTGGTAGTCCTTGGCCGAGATGCCGCCGACCCAGAGGTTGGGGTCGAAGGTGGGTGCGCTGGCCATCGCGATGATCCGGCCGGTGTGCACGTCCATCACGACGGCGGCGCCCGAGTCGGCCTCGTAGTTCTTGTTGGTCTCCTTGTCGAAGACCTTCCGGGCGTCCGTCATGGCCTGCGCCAGCTGGTCCTCGACGGCCTTCTGGACCCGCGCGTCGATGCTGGTCACCAGGTTGTTGCCGGGCTGCGCGGGGGTGTTGCCGGCGCTGCCGATGACCCGGCCGAGGTTGTCGACCTCCAGCCGGTCGATGCCGGTGGTGCCGCGCAGGTCGTCGTCGTAGACGGACTCGAGCCCGGCCCGGCCGACCTGGTCGGAGGGCAGCCGCCGCTCACGGCCGGTCTTCTCGGCCGACTTGCTGACCTCCTCGTCCGTCACCGGCGAGAGGTAGCCGAGCACCTGGGCGGCGCTGGCCCCCTCGGTGCCCGGGTAGCGCCGGACGGAGGTGGGCTGGGCGGTGACGCCGGGGAAGTCCTCGCGGCGTTCCATTATCTGCATCGCCTGCTGGGTGGTGGCCTGCTGGGTGACCGGGATCGGCTGGTACGGCGAGCCGTTCCAGCACGGCTGCGGGGTCTTGGCGTCGCAGAGCCGGACCTTCTCCTGGACTTCCTTGGCCGGTACGCCGAGCACCTGGGCGAGCCGGGTCAGCACGGCCTTGCCGTGGTCCTTCTGCTGGAGCAGCGAGGTCCGGCTGACCGAGACCACCAGTTTGGCCTCGTTGCCGACCAGCACGCGGCCGGAGGCGTCCAGGATCTCGCCGCGGATGGCCGGTTCGACCACCTCGCGGATGTGGTTGCCCTGTGCCTTGGCGACGTACTCGCTGCCGGTGCGGATCTGCAGGTACCAGAGCCGGCCGCCGAGCGTGGCGAGCAGCGACAGCACCAGGATCTGCAGGACCACCAGACGGATCGTCACCCGCCGGGTGCGGCCGGTCTCCGGGATATTGCTCACGTGCGGTCGCTCCTCAGGGGCGCTTGGCCAGGCCGAGCATGCGCTTCTTCTTGCCGTAGTTCGGCAGCGGCGAGGCCTCGCGGGTGGTGCGGTAGCGGGCCAGCGTGCCGAGACCGGGGCCGCTGGAGTCGTCGGCCTCCGCGTGGGCGGGATCGTTGTCGAAGCGGCGGGCCAGCAGCATCACGGCGGGCACCACGAACGGCGCCAGCAGGACGTCGTACAGCAGCGCGCTGAAGACCAGTCCGGTGAGGCCGACGTGCCGGGCGGCGGTGTCGCCGACCAGTGCGCCGACCGTCGCGTACATCAGGGTGGACACCACGGCCGCCCCGGCCACCACGACCAGGGCGCTGGACACCGAGCGGTGGCGGCCGCCCTCCGGGCGCAGCAGCCCGGCGGCGTACCCGAGCAGGCAGAGCACCAGCGCGTAGCGGCCGATGGCGTGGTCGGAGGGCGGGGCGAGGTCGGCCAGCAGGCCGGCCGTGAAGCCGACCAGACAGCCGCCGGTCGGCCCGTACACCAGGGCCAGGCCGACCACGATCAGCATCAGCAGGTCCGGCGTGGCGCCGGGCAGTTGGAGCTGGCCGAGCACGCTGACCTGGATCACCAGGCCGAGCAGGACCAGGACGGCGGAGAGCAGGATGCGGCTGGGGCGCACGGTTCAGTTCCCCCCTGTGGGACTGGCTGCGGCGGTCGGCGGTACGGCCGCCACGGGGGCCGAAGGGGCGGCGGAGGGTGCCGGGGCCGGGGACGGCGGCAGCACCGCGTCGCGCGGGTCGGTACGCGGCGGTACGACCACCACGCCGACCAGGTCGAGCCGGGTGAACTGCACGAAGGGCTCGACCAGGATGGTCTTGGTGAGCTGGCCCGGCGTCGCCTCGACCTCGACCACCTTGCCGACCGGTACCCCGGCGACGAACGGGCGGCCGCTCTGCGAGCCGAAGGTCACCAGCCGGTCCCCCGTCTTGACCTGCGCCTTGCCGTTGAGCAGCGAGACCCGCATCGGGCCGGTGCCCTGGCCGTTGGCGAAGCCGATCTCGCCGCTGCTCTCCAGCCGGGTGCCAGCCGTGAAGCCGGGGTCGGAGGCGAGCAGCACGGTGGCGGTGGTGCGGGCGACGGTGGTGACTCGGCCGACCAGGCCCTGGCCGTTGATCACGGTCATGTCCTTGGTGAGGCCGTCGTCGCTGCCGGCGTCGATGGTGATGGTCCAGGAGAAGCCCTGGGCCGCGCCGATCGCGATGACCTGGGCGGCCTTGATGGTGTAGCCGCCGGCGCCGGCCGTACGGAGCAGCTCGTCCAGCTGCTTGGTACGGCCGGACGCGGTGTCGGAGGAGGCCAGGCGCTGGCGCAGCTCGGTGTTCTCGCGGGTGATCTGGTCCAGCCGCTGCTGGTGGGTGCCCGCGTCGCGGAGCGCCCGGACGGTGCCGGCCACCGGGTCGACGGCGTCCGACGCGGCCTTCTCGACCGGCCCGAGGAGGCCGGCGGCGGCCCGTCGGGCACCGCCCAGCGGGGAGCTCTCACCGCCCCTGATGTCGACGGTGATGAGTGCGAAGGCGACGGCGACCAGCAGGATGAGCAGTAGCCGGCTCTCTCGGGTGTCCCTCACGGTGCTGGAGCTGCCCCTTCGTTCCGTGACCGGTGCCGGGCCCCTCGCCGGGCGCTGTGGGCGCCCGGTGAGGGCCGTTCAGTTGAAAGACTGTCTGACTTGCTCAACGACGCGGTTGGGCGTCGAGTACCTGCTGGAGTGCCTCGAACTCCTCGACGCACTTGCCGGAGCCCAGCGCGACGGAGTCGAGAGGGTTCTCGGCGATGTGGATCGGCATGCCGGTCTCGCGGCGCAGCCGCTCGTCCAGGCCGCGCAGCAGGGCGCCGCCGCCGGTGAGCACGATTCCACGGTCCATCACATCGCCCGCGAGCTCGGGCGGGCACTGGTCCAGGGTGGTCTTGACCGCGTCGATGATGGAGTTGACCGGCTCGTCGATGGCCTCGCGGACCTCGGCGGCGGAGATCACCACCGTCTTCGGCAGGCCGCTGACCAGGTCGCGGCCGCGGATCTCGGCGTGCTCGTCCTTCTCGCCCTCCAGCGCGAAGGCCGAACCGATGCTCATCTTGATCTGCTCGGCGCTGCGCTCACCGAGGAGGAGCGAGTACTCCTTCTTGATGTGCTGGACGATCGCGTTGTCCAGCTCGTCGCCGGCCACCCGGATGGACTGAGCGGTGACGATGCCGCCGAGCGAGATGACCGCGACCTCGGTGGTGCCGCCGCCGATGTCCACCACCATGTTGCCGGTGGCCTCGTGGACGGGCAGGCCCGCACCGATCGCGGCCGCCATCGGCTCCTCGATGATGTGCACCTGGCGGGCACCGGCCTGGGCGCTGGCCTCGATCACGGCGCGGCGCTCGACCCCGGTGATACCGGAGGGCACGCAGACCACGACGCGGGGGCGGGCCAGGTAGCGGCGGCGGTGGATCTTCAGGATGAAGTACCGGAGCATCCGCTCGGTGATCTCGAAGTCGGCGATCACGCCGTCCTTGAGCGGCCGGATGGCGACGATGTTCCCGGGCGTACGCCCGATCATCTTCTTCGCCTCGGAGCCGACCGCCAGGATGCCGCCGGTGTTGGTGTTGACCGCGACGACTGACGGCTCGTTGAGGACGATCCCCTTGCCCCTGACGTACACCAGCGTGTTGGCAGTGCCGAGGTCGATCGCCATGTCACGGCCGATGAACGACAGGTTGTTGGCCATGGGGTGTGGAGTGCCTTCCCGAGCTCGGATTCAGGTGACGGGGAGTGGGGGCGGACATCGGCTGAGCAGCCGTACCGGGCCCATGAGTTGTGCTCCATCGTAGCCACGCCGGTCATCGCGAACAGCGGGGCACGGCATGCCGCCCATTCTCCGGCGGCGCGATGGCATCTCATGGGATTGGGACGCCGTGTCGGAGCTCGGAGTTCCGTATTTGAGGATCAGATTCTGAGATTCACCTGGTCGGGCCAGGCGCTGCACGCACCCCGCCCGACCAGGGGAATCGGTCAGGCGTGCGAGGGGAAGAAGATCTTGATCTCGCGCTCGGCGGAGGCCTCGGAGTCGGAGGCGTGGATCAGGTTCTCGCGGGTGATGGTCGCGAAGTCGCCACGGATGGTGCCGGGGCCCGCCTGCAGCGGGTCGGTCGCGCCGCACAGCGCGCGCAGGCCCGGGACGACGTTCTCGCCCTCGACGATCAGCGCGATCGACGGGCCCGAGGTCATGAACTCCAGCAGCGGCTCGTAGAACGGGCGGCCGACGTGCTCCTCGTAGTGGTGCTCCAGCGTCGCGCGGTCGAACGTGCGCAGCTCGACGGCGGTGAGCCGCCATCCCGCCTTGCGCTCGATACGGCTGATGATCTCGCCGGCCAGGCCGCGCTTGACGGCGTCGGGCTTGAGCAGGACGAGAGTGCGCTGGGACACGGTGCGGCTCCTGGGGAATCGGTACTGCATGGTGTATGCGGGGGCTACCCCCGAGAGGTTACCTGCCCTGAGCAGCCGGTACGCGAGCACGGGCTGCTCAGGGCGTTAAGAGCGTCCGCCAGTAGGTGAGGCAGTCGAGCCAGTTGCACTACCAGGGGCGCGAGGAACTGCGCGAGACCGGGAGGCAACGGCCTGCAGCCTCCCGCTTCGCGCAGTTCCTCGCGCCCCTGGGATGCCCAATCCTGATCGGTGCTCGCCTACTGGCGGAGCCACTAGGCGGCCGCCGCGCGGGCGGCCTTGACCTCGTCGATCTTGCGGCCGTAGTGCACCGAGCACCACCACAGCGCCGCGAACACCAAGCCCAGACCGTACATGGTGGGCAGCACGAGCCCGCTGGCGACCAGGCCGAGCTGGAGCCCCCAGCCGACCGCGACCGCGCCGGGGCGGGTGATCATGCCGCAGAGCAGCACGCACAGCAGCATCGCGATCCCGCTGACCGTCCAGACGGTCACGGCGGAGACGCTGGTCAGCTGCATCGCCACCAGAGCGGCGAACATGATCAGCAGGGCCTCGCCGATCAGTGTCGAGGCACAGAGCGTCCGCATGGTTACTTCCTCCCGAACAGCAGGCGAGCCTCGCCCACCGTGATGACAGAGCCGGTGACCAGGACGCCTGCGCCGCCGAGGTCGTCCTCCTCCGCGAGGGTCACGGCCGCCTCGATGGCGTCGTCGAGCCTCGGCTCGACCTGCACGCGATCCTCACCGAAAATCTCCACGGCCACCGCCGCCAGGTCGTCCACCGGCATCGCGCGGTGGGTGGAGTTCTGGGTGATGACCACCTCGGCCAGGATCGGCTCGAAGGCCTCCAGCAGGCCGGAGACGTCCTTGTCGCCGCTGGTGGCGATGACGCCGACCAGCTTGGTGAAACCGAAGGACTCCCCGATCGCGGCGACGGTCGCCTCGGCGCCGTGCGGGTTGTGCGCGGCGTCCAGGAGGACGGTAGGGCTGCGGCGGACGACCTCCAGTCGTCCCGGCGAGCTGACGCCCGAGAACGCCTGGCGCACCTTGTCCACGTCCAGCCGCCCGCCGCCGGCTCCGCCGACCCCGAAGAAGGCCTCGACCGCCGCCAGCGCGAGCGCCGCGTTGTGGGCCTGGTGGGCGCCGTGCAGCGGGATGAAGACGTCCTCGTACTCCTCGCCGCCGAGCCCACGGAACGTCACCAGCTGCCCGCCGATGGCGACCTCGCGGTGGACCACCCCGAACTCCATACCCTCGCGGGCGACCGTGGCGTCCACCTCGACCGCTCGCTTGAGGATGGTCTGCGCGGCGTCCAGCGGCTGCTGGGCGACGACGGCGAGCGCGCCCTGCTTGATGATCCCGGACTTCTCCACCGCGATCTCGCCCGGCGTCCCGCCCAGCTTGTCGGTGTGGTCGAGCGAGATCGGCGTGATGACGGCGACCGCCGCGTCGATCACGTTGGTGGCGTCCCAGGAGCCGCCCATGCCCACCTCGACGACGGCCACGTCCACCGGCGCGTCGGCGAAGGCCGCGTACGCCATGCCGGTGAGCACCTCGAAGAAGGACATCGCGACGGGCTGCTGCGCGTCGACCATCTGGATGTACGGCTCGATGTCGCGGTAGGTCTCGATGAAGCGCTCGGGGCTGATCGGGACGCCGTCCAGGCTGATCCGCTCGGTCACCGTCTCGACGTGCGGGCTGGTGTAGCGGCCCGTACGGAGCTCGAAGGTGTTCAGCAGCTGCTCGACCATCCGGGCGGTGGAGGTCTTGCCGTTGGTGCCGGTGATGTGGATCGAGGGGTACGAGCGCTGCGGCTGTCCGAGGATGTCCATCAGCGCCTCGATCCGGTCGAGCGAGGGCTCCAGCTTGTTCTCCGGCCAGCGCTGGGCCAGCGCGGCCTCGACCGCACGCAGCCCGTCCACCGGATCGGCGGGGTCTGCGCTGCTGGGGCGGATCGTGTACGGGTTCTGCTCGGCCTTGTCGCTCACGCTGCCAGTCTACGGAGCACCGGGGGCGCCTCCGCCCGGGGCGTGCCGCAGTGCCGAGCGCAGCCTGCCGTCGTGCTCGGTGAGCAGGCCGGCCGCGGTGGCAGCGTCCACCTCGGCGAGCAGTGCCAGGATCGCCACCTTCACCTCTCCCCCGGCGGCGGCCAGCGCGGCCCCGACCTCCTCGTCCGGCGCCCCGGTGGCCTCGGCGACCAGCCGGTGGGCGCGGGCGCGGAGCTTCTCGTTGGAGCTGCGGACGTCGACCATCAGGTTCCCGTAGGTCTTCCCGAGCCGGATCATCACGATCGTCGACAACATGTTGAGCACCAGCTTCTGGGCGGTGCCGGCCTTGAGCCGGGTGGAGCCGGCCAGCAGCTCGGGGCCGGTCACCACCTCCAGCGGGTGCTCGGCCGCGGCGCCGAGAGCGGTGTCCGCGTTGCAGGCGAGGCCGATGGTCAGGGCCCCCAGGCTGCGGGCGTACTCGACGGCGGCGACGGTGTAGGGCGTCCGGCCGGAGGCGGAGATGCCGACCACGGTGTCGTCGGCGGTCAGGCCCAGCGCCGCCAGGTCGGCGACGGCCGCCTCGCGGGAGTCCTCGGCCCCCTCGACCGCCCCGGCCATCGCCTCGGCGCCACCGGCGATCAGCCCGATGACCTGACCGGGCGCGGTGTTGAAGGTGGGCGGGCACTCGCTCGCGTCGAGCACACCGAGCCGGCCCGCGGTGCCCGCTCCCGCGTGGATCAGACGGCCGCCCCGGGCCATCCGCTCGGCCACCGCGTCGACGGCGGCGGCGATCGCGGGCAGCAGCGGGGCGATCGCGGCGGGGACTCCGGCGTCCTCCGCGTTCATCAGCCGGGCGATCTCGACGGTGGGCAGCAGGTCGATCCCGGCGAGGTCCTCGCGGACCGCCTCCGTGGTGAGTTCGGCGAGCCGGGCCAGGAGTTCGGAGCTCATGGTGCCCAAACTACTACCGTGCCCGCGCCCTTGACAGGGTGATTGGTCTACTCCACCTTGTGAGTCAGCTCCCCGCACCGCACCCATCGACACCCCCCACTGGAGATGGCATGCGCGCAAGACCTCGTCGTACGCTCAACGTCCTCCTCGCCGGCCTGACGTCGGTCGTCCTCGCCCTGATCGGACTGCTGCTGGCCACCCCCGGCGCCCAGGCGGCCGACGTCGAACTGGTCGCCAACGGCGGTCTGGAGAGCGGCAACCACCTGGCCCCCTGGGTCTGCACCGCGAACTCCGGGCAGCCGACCGGCAGCCAGGTCCACTCCGGCTCGTACGCCCTGCAGTCGACACCGACCAGCAGCGACAACGCCCAGTGCGTCCAGACCGTCACGGTCAAACCGTCCTCCACGTACACGCTGAGCGCCTGGGTGCTCGGGCCGTACGTCTATCTCGGTGCCACCGGCACGGGCGGCGCGGACCCCAGCACCTGGTCCAGCAGTACGAGTTGGAACAAGCTCGGCACGACCTTCACCACCGGCGCCTCGACCACCTCGGTGACGGTCTACGTTCACGGCTGGTACGCGCAGGGCGCCTACCTCGCGGACGACGTCTCGCTGGTCGGCCCCGGCAGCCCGCAGCCGAGCCCGACTGGCAGCACCACCACACCGACACCGACGCCCACCCCGACGCCCACCCCGACGCCCACCAGCACCCCGCCGTCGACCGGTCTGCCCAAGCACAAACTGACCGGCTACTGGCAGAACTTCGACAACGGCGCCACCGTCCAGCGGATCAGCGACGTGCCGGCCGCGTACGACATCATCGCCGTCTCCTTCGCCGACGCGACCACCACGCCCGGGGCGATCAGCTTCACCCTGGACAGCACCCTCTCCAGCCGGCTCGGCGGCTACACCGTCGCCCAGTTCAAGGCGGAAATCGCCGCCAAGCACCAGGCCGGCAAGCGCGTGATCATCTCGGTCGGCGGCCAGAACGGCACCATCTCGGTCAGCGACTCCGCCTCGGCGACCAACTTCGCCAACAGCGCCTACGCGCTGATCCAGCAGTACGGCTTCGACGGAGTCGACATCGACCTGGAGAACGGCATCAACGCCACCTACATGGGCCAGGCGCTGCACTCGCTGGCGAGCAGGGTGGGCAGCGGATTCGTGCTCACCATGGCACCGCAGACCATCGACATGCAGTCCACCGGGAACGAGTACTTCAAGCTGGCGCTGAACGTGAAGGACGTCCTCACCATCGTCAACATGCAGTACTACAACTCGGGTTCGATGAACGGCTGCGACGGCAACGTCTACGCGCAGGGCACCGAGAACTTCCTCACCGCGCTCGCCTGCATCCAGCTCAAGGGCGGCCTGAGCCCCGGCCAGGTCGGCCTGGGTGTCCCCGCGTCCACCAGCGCGGCGGGCGGCGGGTACGTCAGCCCGAGCGTGGTCAACGCCGCGCTGGACTGCCTGGCCTCGGGCACCAACTGCGGTTCGTTCAAGCCGAGCCAGACCTGGCCGGGGATCGGCGGCGCGATGACCTGGTCGACCAACTGGGACGCCAGGAACGGCGGCGGCATCGCCTCCACCGTCGGCAGCCACCTGCACGCCATGCCGTAACAGGCGAGCGGGCGAGCCACAGCGCTACAACCCCTACGACTGCCGGGCCTCCGGGATACCGGGGGCCCGGCCCGTACGGCCACCGTGGCGGTGCCGCAGCTCGGCCGTGATCTCCTCCGCCTCGCCCTCGGGCAGCAGCGGCAGCATCATCGCCACCGCCTGCAGCAGCCCGCCCAGCAGGTACGTGGTGTCCGCGGTGGACGCCACCATCGCCCGCACCCCCGCCACGTCGCCCGCACCGACGGCGTCCACCAGCCAGGCCGCGTCCGCCGTCTCCTCGTCCACGGCCACCCCCGAGGTGTCCGACGGGGCCCGCCTGGCCAGCGCCCGCAGCACCCGGTCGCCCGCCTCCGGCGCGTACGCCTTGCGCACCGCCTCGGCCGCGATCCAGACCAGCAGGGTGGTCACCTCGCGTTCGACCTGCTCCTCGAAGAGCCGGTCCAGTTCATGGTCGAATGCCAGCTGGTTTCCGTGCCTGAAGGCGAGCAGCAGCGTCGCCGCCCGGGCCTTGGCCTCCTCGACCGCCTCCACAGGAAGTTCGTCGGCCAACTCCTTGGTCACCACCACGCTGTGCCCTCCCGTCAGTCGCCACCGCAGCAGAACTTCTGCTCACCGTACACAGTCGAACTGCAATCTCCGCTTAACACGACCGCATATGGTGTGGAGATAATCGCCAGGAGTTCGGCCGCGCGGCAATACCCTTGAATGGCGGCGAACAGCCCTCCACCCTGCGGTGTTTCAACTCTTCGTGCACATCTGCCGCCTGCCGCAGCAGGCGGTTGAATTCGGCCGAACGGGTTATCAGCAGCCGTCGGCGTTGCGCCGAATAGCGGCTCGCAGTAAAGGCGCCGGAGATATTCAACTCCCTTTGCCGGCAACGGTGGATGGCAAACCCGTCCACCGGGTGAACGGCCGAGGGCCGTACCCCCCGCTCGGTGCGGGTGGTACGGCCCTCGGGGTCTGCCGGTGTGTCAGGCCTGCGGAAGGGAGGCCAACTGGGCGGTGATGCGGGCGATGTCGGCCTCGGCGGCCTCCTGGCGGGAGCGGATCTTGGCGACCACGTCGTCGGGAGCCTTGGCGAGGAAGCCCTCGTTGCCGAGCTTGGCGGTGGTCTGGGCCTTCTCCTTCTCGGCCGCCGCGAGGTCCTTGGCGAGGCGCTTGCGCTCCGCCGCGACGTCGATGGTGCCGGAGAGGTCGAGGGCGACGGTGGCGCCCGCGACCGGGAGGGAGGCGGTGGCCGAGAAGCTCTCGTCCGGGAGGGTCAGCCGCAGCAGCGAGCGGATCGCGTCCTCGTGGACGGCGAGCACCGTGCCGGTCAGGTCGAGGGTGGCGGGGACCTTCTGACCCGGCTTCAGACCCTGGTCCGAGCGGAACCGGCGGACCTCGGTGACCACCTGCTGGAGGGTGGCGATCTCCGACTCGGCCGCGGCGTCGCGGAAGCCGCTGTCCTTGGGCCACTCGGTGACGACCAGGGACTCGGCGCCGGTGAGCGTGGTCCAGAGCGTGTCGGTGACGAACGGGACCACCGGGTGGAGCAGCCGCAGCGTGACGTCCAGGACCTCGCCGAGGACCCGGCGCGAGGCGTCGGCCTGCGCGCCGCCCTTGGCCAGGGTGGTCTTGGAGAGCTCGACGTACCAGTCGAAGACCTCGTCCCAGGCGAAGTGGAAGAGCGCGTCGGAGAGCTTGGCGAACTGGTAGTCGTCGTAGAGCCCGTCGACCTCGGCGATGGTCTCGTTGAGGCGCGAGAGGATCCAGCGGTCGACCGCCGTCATCTCCTCGGGCGCCGGCAGCGGGCCGTCCACCGTGGCGCCGTTCATCAGCGCGAAGCGGGTGGCGTTCCAGATCTTGTTGCAGAAGTTGCGCGAGCCCTGGACCCAGTCCTCGCCGATCGGCACGTCCGCGCCGGGGTTGGCGCCGCGGGCCAGGGTGAAGCGGACGGCGTCGGCGCCGTACGCGTTCATCCAGTCCAGCGGGTCGACGGCGGTGCCGGAGGACTTCGACATCTTCTTGCCGAACTGGTCGCGGACCAGACCGGTGAGCGCGATGGTGTGGAACGGCGCCTGGCCGTCCATCGCGTACAGGCCGAACATCATCATCCGGGCGACCCAGAAGAAGATGATGTCGTGGCCGGTGAGCAGGACATCGGTGGCGTAGAACTTCTCCAGGTCCGGCGTCTGCTCGGGCCAGCCCAGCGTGGAGAACGGCCACAGGGCGCTGGAGAACCAGGTGTCCAGGACGTCCGGGTCCTGGTGCCAGCCCTCGCCCGACGGCGGCTCCTCGTTCGGGCCGACGCAGACGACCTGGCCCTCGGGGCCGTACCAGACCGGGATCCGGTGGCCCCACCACAGCTGGCGCGAGATGCACCAGTCGTACATGTTGTCGACCCAGTCGAAGTAGCGGCGCTCCAGCTCCTTCGGGTGGATCTGCACCCGGCCGTCACGGACGGCGGTGGCGGCCTCGGCGGCCAGCGGCTCGACCTTGACCCACCACTGCAGCGACAGGCGCGGCTCGACGATGGTGTGGCAGCGCGAGCAGTGCCCGACGGCGTGCATGTAGGGGCGCTTCTCGGCGACGATGCGCCCCTGCTCGCGCAGTGCGCCCACAACGGCCGAGCGCGCCTCGAGCCGGTCCAGGCCGAGGAAGGGGCCGTGCACGGTGATGACACCGTGCTCGTCCATCACGCTCATGCTGGGCAGGCTGTGCCGCTGGCCGATGGCGAAGTCGTTGGGGTCGTGGGCCGGGGTCACCTTGACGGCGCCGGTGCCGAACTCGGGGTCGACGTGCTCGTCGGCGACGACCGGGATGCGACGGTCCGTCAGCGGCAGCGCGATGGTGCGCCCGACCAGGTGCTTGTAGCGCTCGTCGTCCGGGTGGACGGCGACGGCGGTGTCACCGAGCATCGTCTCCGCGCGGGTGGTGGCGACGACGATGGAGTCCTCGCCCTCGCCGTAGCGGATGGAGACCAGCTCGCCGGGGCTCTCCTCGTGCTCGACCTCGATGTCGGAGAGCGCGGTGAGGCAGCGCGGGCACCAGTTGATGATGCGTTCGGCGCGGTAGATCAGGCCGTCGTCGAAGAGCTTCTTGAAGATGGTCTGGACGGCCTGCGAGAGGCCCTCATCCATGGTGAAGCGCTCGCGCGACCAGTCGACACCGTCGCCGAGGCGGCGCATCTGGCCGAGGATCTGGCCGCCGTAGTTCTCCTTCCACTCCCAGACCTTCTCGACGAAGGCCTCGCGGCCCAGGTCGTGGCGGGAGAGGCCGGACTCGGCGAGCTGCTGCTCCACCTTGTTCTGGGTGGCGATGCCGGCGTGGTCCATGCCCGGGAGCCAGAGCGTCTCGAAGCCCTGCATGCGCTTGCGGCGGGTCAGCGCGTCCATCAGCGTGTGCTGGAAGGCGTGGCCCAGGTGCAGGGCGCCCGTGACGTTCGGCGGCGGGATGACGATGGTGTAGGCGGGCTTCTCGCTCTTGGCGTCCGCGTTGAAGTACCCGCGCTCCACCCAGCGCTCGTACAGCTCGCCCTCTACCTCCGCCGGGGCGTAGGTCGTCGGGAGGGTGGCTGCGTCGTCCCCGGGGTAGGAGTGCTCGGGGCGCTGGTTCGTCGTGTCGGTCACGACGCACAGTTTACGTAAGACGGGGGGTCCGTTACGAACGCGTTCCGGGTGGACCACCCGGACGGCGCGGCGGCGCCGTACGGTAGCGTGCCCCGATACTCGTACGCCTATTCGTACGGGCACTGACGACAAGTAGCCACAGACGGCCGCTCTGGTGCGGCGGGGGAGATCGAAGCCGATGTACGGCCAGGGGCAGCAGTATCCGCAAGGCCAGCCGCAGCAGCCGTACGGGCAGCCGCCGCAGTACGGCGCACCGCAGCAGCCGGCACCACCGTACGGCCAGCCGCCGCAGTACGGCGCACCCCAGCAGCAGCCCGGCTACGGCTACCCGCAGCAGCAGCCGCCCGCGCCGCAGTTCGGCCAGCAGCCCGGCTTCCCGCAGGGGCAGGTGCCCCCGCAGGCTCCGTACGGCGCGCCCGGCGGCTACCCGCCCCCGCCGCGCAAGAGCAACGCGGGTCTGGTGATCGGTCTGGTGGTCGGCGCGCTGGTGCTGGTCGGCGGCGGGCTGGCGATCTACGGGCTGGCCGGCAGTGACGACAACACCCACACCACCAACGTCAGCACGGGCGGTGCCACCACCGGCGGTTCCAGCAGCACGAGCGGCGGCAGCGGTGGCGGCGGCGGTTCGACGCAGGGCAAGTACAAGCTGTCCGCCCCCGTCAGCCTGCCGGGCGGCTACACCCGGAAGTCCAACAAGGACAACCCGGGCGACCCGTCGGAGAAGGGCAACGGCTACAGCTCGTACGACGGCGGTCTGCTCGCCACCTACGTCAAGGGCGCGGACAGCACGGACTCCATCACGGTCGGCGGCTCGTACGGCAAGATCCAGGACCCGAACGCGATCATCACCCAGTCCAGCGCGCAGATCACCGCCTCCGGGAAGATGAGCTGGAAGACGCCGCTGGCCTCGGTCGACGCCAAGGACGCCAAGGACCCCGGCGGCAAGATGTCCTGCGGTGTCGCCACCACGAGCGGCTTCGACGTCCCGATCTGCATCTGGGCCAACCACTCCACCGCCGCCTCGGTGACCTTCACCCACATCTCGCTCTCCGGCAGCTCCACCCAGCTCTCCCAGTCCCAGGCGGCCGAGCAGGCTCGCACCATCCGCGACGCGATGGTCGTCGCGAAGTAGCCCAGCTCCCCCACCGGAGGCGAACAGCTGTGTCCGAGCAGAACCCCTACGGCGCGGCCCAGCCGCCCGCCCAGCCCTACGGCGCTCCGCCGCCGCCCGCACCGCCCGCACCGCAGTACGGCGCGCCCCAGCAGCCCTGGGGCTCCGTCCCGCAGCAGGGCGGCGCTCCCGGCTACCCGGCTCCGGGTTATCCCGGAGCGTACGGCTACCCGCCGCAGCCCCCGCAGAAGTCCCGCCGGACGCTGTGGATCGTGCTCGGCTGCATCGGCGGCGTGCTGCTGCTCGGCGGCGGCCTGCTGGGCTACTTCATCCTCGATGTGGCGTCAAAGACCGGCACCCACAAGGTCGTTCTTCCGGAGAGCTTCCAGGGGATGCCGAAGGACACCGCCAACCCGTTGGCCGACAGGTTGCAGAGCAGCCTGCAGCAGTCCTTCAGCCAGGGCAAGAACGCCTGGACCCCCACCGCCGTGAGTGCGGTCTACGACGACAAGAGCACCGGCAAGGGTGTCATCGTGTTCGGCGGCTACGGCAACGTGATCGCGCCGAGCGTCCAGGTGGACGACTTCTACCGGGGCTTCGAGAAGGGCGCCGGCACCAAGGGCACCACCTTCAGCGACCGCACGACCTTCGACGCCGGGCCGCTCGGCGGCACGCTCTCCTGTGAGCTCATGAAGGCCACCCGCGAGACGGACAGCCTCTGCGTCTGGGCCGACGGCAGCTCGGTGGTCGGCGTGCTGACCGGCCAGGCGGACACCAAGGATCAGCCGGACCTGGCGAAGGCCGCCGCGGCCGTTCGCGAGCTGCGTCAGGTCGCCGAGATCAAGAAGTAGGCCGGTACGACGAAGGGCCCCGCACACCGGTCGGTGCGCGGGGCCCCTTCGCGTACTGCGTCGGGCGTACTGCGTCAGGCGCTCTTCTCGCGCCGCTCGCGCTTGATCATGTCGCGCGGGACGAGCGTCGGGATCGCGTGCTTGGAGACCACGTCACCGGTGACGACCACGCGGGCGACGTCCTGACGCGAGGGCACCTCGTACATCACGGACATCAGCACCTCCTCCATGATCGCCCGCAGGCCACGGGCACCGGTGCCGCGCAGGATCGCCTGGTCGGCGATGGCCTCCAGCGCGTCGCGGGAGAACTCCAGCTCCACGCCGTCCAGTTCGAAGAGCTTGCGGTACTGCTTGACCAGCGCGTTCTTCGGCTCGGTGAGGATCTGCAGCAGCGCCTCGCGGTCGAGGTTGTGCACGCTGGTGATCACCGGCAGACGGCCGATGAACTCCGGGATCATCCCGAACTTCACCAGGTCCTCCGGCATCACCTGGCGGAAGTGGTCGCTCGCGTCCGACTCCCGCTTGCTGCGGATCGTCGCGCCGAAACCGATGCCCTTGGCACCCGCCCGGCCCTCGATGATCCGCTCCAGGCCCGCGAAGGCACCGCCCACGATGAACAGCACGTTCGTCGTGTCGATCTGGATGAACTCCTGGTGCGGGTGCTTGCGGCCGCCCTGCGGGGGCACCGAGGCGGTGGTCCCCTCCAGGATCTTCAGCAGCGCCTGCTGGACGCCCTCGCCCGAGACATCGCGGGTGATCGACGGGTTCTCGCTCTTGCGGGCGACCTTGTCGATCTCGTCGATGTAGATGATCCCGGTCTCGGCCTTCTTGACGTCGTAGTCGGCCGCCTGGATCAGCTTGAGCAGGATGTTCTCGACGTCCTCGCCGACGTACCCGGCCTCGGTGAGCGCCGTGGCGTCCGCGATCGCGAACGGCACGTTGAGCATCCGGGCCAGGGTCTGGGCGAGCAGCGTCTTGCCGGAGCCGGTGGGGCCCAGCAGCAGGATGTTGGACTTCGCCAGCTCGATGGCGTCCTCGCGGCCGTTGCCGCCGCTGCGGCCCGTCTCGCCGGCCTGGACGCGCTTGTAGTGGTTGTAGACCGCCACGGACAGCGCCTTCTTGGCGAGGTCCTGGCCGACCACGTACTGATCCAGGAATTCGTAGATCTCGCGGGGCTTCGGGAGCTCCTCGAAGCGCACCTCGGAGGTCTCGGCGAGCTCCTCCTCGATGATCTCGTTGCACAGGTCGATGCACTCGTCGCAGATGTACACGCCTGGCCCGGCGATCAGCTTCTTCACCTGCTTCTGCGACTTGCCGCAGAACGAGCACTTGAGCAGGTCGCCACCGTCTCCGATGCGTGCCACGAGGTGCTTCCCCTTCGCCAGGGGCCCCGCGGGGGTTCCGGGGCCTGGTGCTGTGGACCGGCCCGCCGTCGGCGGTCGGTCTCGCTATCCGACGGTACTCTGCCGAGCCGGTTATTCCGCCGACTTCGACAGCTCTGCCCTACGCCCTGGGCGAATTGATACCGAACAGATGCCGTCCGACAGGCGTGGGGCGCGAGGCATGAGCCACTACCGATTGTGCCGGGCCGAGGGGCCCGACCGGAACAGACCGGGGCGGGGCGTAGGTCACGTACACCCCGTACGTCACGTACGCCCCGCCCCGGAGCTGCCCGAGGTCAGTCGGTGAGCGAGGTCTTGCGAGTCGAGATGATCTGGTCGATCAGCCCGTACTCCAGGGCCTCCTCGGCCGTCAGGATCTTGTCACGCTCGATGTCGTCACGGACCGTGGCGACGTCCTTGTTGGAGTGCTTGGCCAGCATCTCCTCCAGCTGCTCGCGCATCCGGAAGATCTCCTTGGCCTGGATCTCCAGGTCCGACACCTGGCCGCGGCCGGTCTCGGTGTACGGCTGGTGGATCAGGATCCGGGCGTTCGGCAGCGCCATCCGCTTACCGGGGGTGCCCGCCGCCAGCAGCACGGCAGCCGCCGAGGCCGCCTGGCCCATGCAGACGGTGGTGATGTCCGGCTTGACGTACTGCATGGTGTCGTAGATGGCCGTCAGGGCCGTGAAGGAGCCGCCGGGCGAGTTGATGTACATCTGGATCTCGCGGTCCGGGTCCATCGACTCCAGGCAGAGCAGCTGGGCCATGATGTCGTTCGCGGAGACGTCGTCCACCTGCGAGCCGAGGAAGATGATGCGCTCCTCGAAAAGCTTGGCGTACGGGTCGTACTCGCGGATGCCCTGCGAGGTGCGCTCGACGAAGCGCGGGACGATGTAGCGGCCCTCGGCGCGGGCGCCGTAGTACTCGCCGCGGGGCGTCTGGGGGGTGTTCATGGGGTGTCTGTCCTCCGAAGCGTACGGTCGGGTTTTCTGCTGCCGGCTGCTGTCAGGCGCCGGTGCCGCCGCCGCCGGGGACGTCCGCGGCACTGTGCATGATCGAGTCGATCAGGCCGTACTCCTTGGCCTCCTCCGGGGTGAACCACCGGTCGCGGTCGGAGTCCGCGGTGACCCGCTCGAAGGACTGGCCGCTGTGCTGCGCGATCAGCTCGGACATCCGGCGCTTGGTGCGCAGCAGCTGCTCGGCCTGGATCCGGATGTCGGTGGCCGAGCCGCCGAGGCCGGCGGAGGGCTGGTGCATCAGGATGTTGGCGTTCGGCAGCGAGAACCGCTTGCCCTTGGCACCCGCGGTGAGCAGGAACTGGCCCATCGAGGCCGCCATGCCCATCGCGATCGTGACCACGTCGTTCTTGATGTACTGCATGGTGTCGTAGATCGCCATGCCGGCCGTGATCGAGCCGCCCGGGGAGTTGATGTAGAGGTAGATGTCCTTGTCCGGGTCAGCGGCCAGGAGCAGCAGCTGGGCGGTGATCCGGTTGGCGATGTCGTCGTCGACCTGCTGGCCGAGGAAGATGATGCGCTCGTTGAGCAGCCGGTTGTAGACCTGGTCCCCCAGGCCGCCGAGCACGTCACCAGCGGCGGCGTGCGGCGCCATCAGGCCAGGCATCTGCATCTGCGGGAACGTCACTTAGCCACCTGCTCAGTCGAATTGAAGGCCGACCTGCGGCCGTCGTATGTCGCACAGCTCTGAGAGCTCACTGCTGTGAATGTCGCTGTCCATGGACCCTAACGCGCAGGCCCGGCCGCAGAATCCCCCACGCAGAGCTGTTCGCTGTGAGCGCAGGGTTGGTACGGGAAGAGACGGCAGTGGGCCCGGCCACCAAACGGTGCCCGGGCCCACGGTGATGCCTACTGCCGGTGTTGCCTACTGCTGAACTCAGGCCTCGGGGGTCTCGTCGGCGGTGGCGGCCTCGACCGTCTCGCCCGACTCCTCGGTCTCCTCGTCCTCGAAGGACACCAGCTCGCCGTTGGTGTCGGTCACCTTGGCGGCCTCGACGACCAGCGCCAGCGCCTTGCCACGGGCGACCTCGCCGACCAGCAGCGGCACCTGGCCACCCTGGACGACCTGCTGGGCGAACTGGTCCGGGGTGAGGCCGGAGCCGGCGGCACGGCGGATCAGGTGCTCGGTGAGCTCTTCCTGGTTGACGCCGAGCTCCTCCTTGCCCACGATCTCGTCGAGCACGAACTGGGTCTTGATGCCCTTCTTGGCCTGCTCCTCGGTCTCCGCCAGGAAGTCCTCGAGGGACTTGTCCTGGGTGGCGAGGTAGGTCTCGAGGGTGAGGCCCATCGGCTCGAGCTGGTGGTGCTCGAGGTTGTGACGGCGGGTCTCGATCTCGTCCTTGAGGAGCTTCTCCGGGTACTCCATCTCGACCAGCTTCAGCAGCTCGTCCAGGACGCGCTCCTGGGCCTGGGTGGCCTGGTCGAACTCACGCATGCGCTCCAGGCGCTTGCGGGAGTCGGCCGTCAGCTCCTCCAGGGTGTCGAACTCGCTCGCCAGCTGGGCGAACTCGTCGTCCAGCTCGGGGAGCTCCTTCTCCTGGACGGCCGTCACGGTGACGGTGACCTCGGAGCTCTTGCCGGCCTGGGTGCCGCCCTTGAGCTCGGTGGTGAAGGTGGCGGAGGCGCCGGCCGACAGGCCGATGACGGCCTCGTCGATGCCGTCCAGCAGGCGGCCGGAGCCGATCTCGTAGCTCACGCCGGTGGCGGTGCCGTCCTCCGGCACCTCACCGTCGACCTTGGCCTCGAGGTCGACGACCACGACGTCGCCGGCGGCCGCGGCGCGCTCGACGTCCTTGACCGAGGAGAAGCGCTCGCGCAGCTGCTCCAGCGACTTCTCGACGTCGGCCTCGTCGACCACGATCGGGTCGACGGCCACCTCGATGCCGGCGAAGTCCGGGAGGGTGATCTCGGGACGGACGTCGACCTCGGCGGTGAACTTGAGGTCGCCACCGTCGGCGAGCTTCTCGACACCCTCGATGTCGGTGATCTCGGGCTGGCCGAGGACCTCGATCTTGCCCTCGTCGACGGCCTGCGTGTAGAAGCGCGGAAGGGCGTCGTTGACGGCCTCCTCCAGCACGGCCGCACGGCCGAAGCGCTGGTCGATCACACGGTTCGGGATCTTGCCCTTACGGAAGCCCGGGACCGAGACCTGCTGGTTGATCTTCTTGTACGCCGCGTCGAGGCTGGGCTTGAGCTCCTCGAAGGGCACCTCGACGGTGAGTCGAACCCGGGTCGGGTTCAGAGTCTCGACGGCGCTCTTCACGGTTGGGTCTCCTAAGGGCTTGCGGTCTGGTTGTCTCCGCCCGCTTCGTGCGGCCGTGGGCCGGTACTGGCGGGCGAGACGGGCGATGGGCGGTTGGAGCTGCATCTCCCGTACGGGGGTGGACGGTGAGCGTGACTCCTCGCCCTCGGGCGGTTGACCTGCACGCATGCCACAGGGACTACCGCCAGCGACCCATCCTACCGGTACCACGAAAGGCGGACGCCAGGGCGACGCTGATCAGGCCGCCGACACGCCCGCGGGCTCGGGCTCACGGTCGGTCCCCGGGGCCCTGCGCATGGTCGCCGCAGCGTCCGAATCCCGGACGAACAGGGCCGTCACGGCCGCCACCAGGGCAAGGGCGGAGGCCACCAGGAAGGCCGCGCGGTACGCGTCAAGGTTCGCCGTGGGCGTACCTCCGACCGTGGTGGTCACCGTTCCGACGGCCGCCAGCACGGTGCCGAGGATCGCCACGCCGAGTGCCGAGCCGAGCTGGCGCTGAGCGTTGTAGAGCGTCGAGGCGCCCCCGGTGGACGCCGGGGAGATGGTCGAGAAGGCCGCAGTCTGGGACGGCATGAAGACGTGCGACATGGCGAAGCCGGTGACGAACAGCAACACCCGGACGGCCCACAGGTTGCTCCCCGGCCCGATGGCGGCCATCAGGGCCAGGCAGAGCGCCACCACGGTGGCGCCGGCCACCAGCAGCCGGCGCGGGCCGACCCTCGGGTAGAGGCGGCCGGCCACCTGTGAGGCGATCATCACGCCGATCGCCTCAGGGAAGACCATCAGACCGCTGTGCAGGGCGTCCATGCCGAGGGCGTCCTGCATCAGCAGGGGGAAGAGGTAGAGCATCCCGAGGAAGGCGGCGCCGGAGAAGAGCGAGAGCAGGTTCGCCGTACGGAAGATCCGGTCGCGGAACAGCCGGAGGGCCAGCATCGGCTCGGGGCGGCGGAGTTCGACCACCACCAGAGCCGCGAGGGCGACCAGGCCGACCGCCGCCGGGACCAGGATCCTGACGGTCCCCCAGCCCTGGCTCGCGCCCTCGGAGAGCGCGTACATCGCCAGGCCGAAGCCGACCGCCGCCAGCAGGAAGCCGGCGGCGTCGAAACGGCCGGCCCGCTCGGTGCGGTAGTCGGGGAGGAAGAGGACGCCGAAGACCAGGGCGAGGATGCCGATCGGGACGTTGACGATGAAGACCCAGTGCCAGGACCAGCTGTCCACCAGCCAGCCGCCGAGCACCGGGCCGAGCGCAGGCGCGACGGCGGTGGGGAGCATCAGGACGCGCGTGGCGCGCATCCGCTCCTCCTGCGGGAAGGCCCGGAACAGCATGGTCATCCCGACCGGGGTGAGCAGGCCGCCGGCCGCGCCCTGGAAGATCCGGTAGACCGTCAACTGGTCGAGGCTGCCCGCGCTGCCGCAGAGCAGCGAGGCCACCGTGAACAGGGCGAGGGCGGCCAGGAAGACCCTGCGGGTGCCGTACCTGTCGCCCAGCCAGCCGGAGAGCGGCACGAAGACGGCGAGGGTGACCAGGTAGCCGACGTTGACCACGCCGACCGAGGCGGGGTCGACTGCGAACTGGCGGCCGATCGAGGGGAGCGCCACGTTCACGATCGTGGTGTCCATGATCGACATGAAGAGTGCGGCCACGAAGACCACACCGACGGCGACCTTCGGGTCGAGCCCCCGGCGAGGGGTGACGGCGGCGGGGTCGGGCGCAGGCATGGGGGCTCGCTGTTCAGTCGGGTCTCGGGGGGTCCGTCGATCGCCACATTGGGTGAACAATCAACATTCCAGGGTGCCCGAGCGACCCCGCAAACGCCAACAGGGCCCCGCCCGCGGACGAGACCCTGCCGCACTGTCGGGGTGACCGGATTCGAACCGACGGCCTTCCGCTCCCAAAGCGGACGCGCTACCAAACTGCGCCACACCCCGTGGTGCCGAGAGGAAGCGTACACGTCGACAACACCCTGTTCGCCGTTATATCGGCGGGCCGCGGGACATGCCCGGAGCCGAAAGCGGTGTGCAAGCAACCGGCCCGACCAGGTACGCTGACCCTGTCCTCGCGACCGGCAACGGCCCGGGGGCGGCGTGTGCTCAGGCACATGCACGCGGGCGTAGCTCAATGGTAGAGCCCCAGTCTTCCAAACTGGCCACGCGAGTTCGATTCTCGTCGCCCGCTCCATCAGTTCGGCCCCAGGTCAGCGGTTCATCCGCCGGCCTGGGGCCGAAGTCGTTTGAAGGTCCGTCAGGGCGTCGCGCCCGGGCCGTGCCCGTCCGGATCGATCTTGCTGCGGCGGGAGGACCTGGGCCTGGGTGCCGTTCAGTAATGCCACTGCGGACGCCTTGGCTGCGGCCGTGCGCCCGCTGGTCGTCGAGCTGCGGGTCGAGCCCCTCGGTGGCGATTCCGGACTGTGGGGCGGTCCGGTGGGCGACGAGCGGTATGCCCTGGTGGCGAGGGTCCGCCGGGCGCGGCCCCGGGCGGTGAGTGATCACCGGCCGGGGCCGCGCGGGTGTCCGACGGGGTGTCAGATCTTGACGCCGTGGCTCGCCAGGTAGGCGACCGGGTCGATGTCGGAGCCGTAGGCCGGGCCGGTGCGGACCTCGAAGTGGAGGTGCGGGCCGGACGCGTTGCCGGTGGCGCCGGAGAGGCCGATCTGCTGGCCCACCGTCACGGTCTGGCCGGCCCTGACGGAGATGGACGACAGGTGGGCGTACTGGGAGTACTTGCCGTCGGCGTGCTTGATGACGACCTCGTTGCCGTACGCACCGCCCGAGCCGGCCGAGACGACGGTGCCGGCGGCGATCGCCTTGACCGAGGTGCCGGTGGAGACCGGGAAGTCCACGCCGGTGTGGTGGCCGCTGGACCAGGAGGAACCGGCGACGCCGTAGCCGGTCGTGATGCGGCTGCTCACCGGAGCGGTGTAACCCGAGGAGGCGGCGACCGCGGAGGACGAGGACACCGAGTCGGAGGAGCTCGCGGTCGACGACTTGGCGGCGGAGGAGGACGAGGAGGCCTTCGGCGCCGCGGCCTTGGCGGTCGACGGCTTCGGGGCCTCCTGCTTCGGAGCCTCCTGCTTCGGGGTCGCGGCCTGCGGCGCAGCGGCGGCGGCCTTGCCGGAGAGCGAGAGGTGCTGGCCGGGGAAGATCAGGTTCGGGTTGCTGCCGACGACGCTGCGGTTGTCCTCGTACAGCTTCTGCCAGCCGCCACCGACCTGCTGGGCGTCCGCGATCTTCGAGAGGGTGTCGCCGCTGACGACGTCGTACGAGCGCGCGGCGGAGGCGGCGGGGGCGGGAGCGGAGGTGGTCTCCGCGACCGGCTTGACCTCGATGGCGTCGATGGAGGTCTTGGTGGTCGTCGACGCGGCGGGCGCGGTCGACTGGTGGCTGTCGGTCCCGTGGGCGCTCGCGGCGGTGACCGGGAGGGCGAGGGAGGCACCGGCCACGCCGGTGGCGACGGCGATGCGGGTGAGGCGGGACAGCTTTATGCGGCGGTGCTTGCCCTTTGCGGACATGAGGGGGTCCTCTCCGACGCCGGCGAGGTGAGCTGTCGGGTTCGGGCGGGAGATGCCCGGCCGCGGAAAGAGAGCGGCTTCACCCCAAGCCGTCCCGGAACACCGGGATCGGCGACTTACCTTGGGTCCCCCGCTCCTGCCGTGCAGTGCCTGGTTCGAGGCGCCGGGCAGCGGCAGGATTTGGCGTTCTGCCCGGTGAGCCGCCCGGACGATGGCCGGGCAGGTGTCGAAGCAAAGCCGATGGGACGTACACAAGGCAAGTCCCCGGCGAGCGGGATGTAAGGCCCGGATAAGGGTGAACGGGCCCGAGGTCACTCTCCGCCGAGCGGGTACTGCTCACCGCGTTCTCATCTTTCACCCTGCGTGCGAGAGCGGCCGCCGTGCCGTGACCGATCCGACCCTGTGTGCCCGTCCGGACACGGTCCGGCACCGCCGGAAGAATCTTCGGTGACCCCGGTCACCTCACGGCACCTCGACAGCTGACGATGCGTTTCCCGCTGGGGCCCTGGGCCGATACTCTCGCTCGCGTTCGATGTTCGAAGTTCGATGCCTCATTCGATCGAGGAGCCGCCCGTGCGTCCGCAGGACCGACTCGCAGTGATCCAGCGCAGCGTGGTCCGCGAAATGGCGCGTTACGGCAAGGAGTTCACGGTCGACGGCAGCGTGGTGCGCGGGCCCGGCACCACCGCGGTGGCCGTCCGCGAGCACCCGGGCGACGGCGGCGCCGGCCACGTCGACCTGGGCTTCGTACTCCACCTCGGGCGCGCGGACGCCCCCGTGGTGTGGGACTGCGCGGCCGGGCTCGGCAAGACCGAGGAGGAGAAGCTCGACAACGCCGTGAAGATGTGGGCCACCACGACCGCCACCACGGTGCTGGAGCTGCTCGAGCACCGCGGCGAGCACGCCGACCACTACCGGCACGCCGAGCTGTCCGACTGGCACGCCGTGCAGGGCCCCGCCGCCGTCTTCGGCTTCGGCACCGAGCGGCTGACGGGCTGGCTGGCCGACCACCAGGTGCTGCCCGCGCTGGCCGAGGCGCTGCGGCCCGAGCTGACGGCGCCGGACGTGAACGGCGTGAAGCTCTTCCTCGGCGGCAGGGCCGGGGAGGACATCGCCGAGGTCCGGGTGAACGGCGAGGTGTCGGAGCCCGCCTCGGCGGCACTGCGCGCCATGGACTGGCCCCGCGGCGAACGCCTCTGCTGGGCCCGCCTGTTCATCCTGCTCGCGGCCGAGGGCGTCACCCGGCCGGAGCCCGTACGCCCCGAGCCGGCACCCGCTCCGGTGCACGCGCCGGCGCCACGGCGCGGCCTGGTCAGCCGCTGGTGGCAGGCCCGGCGGGCAGGCCAGTAGACCCGCCGGCCCGAGGGCCTCGGGAACGTCCGGGTCACGTGCTCGACGGAAGAAGCCTCGGTGGACGCGCGCGTCCGCCGAGGAGGCGTCAGCTGGCGACCGAGGAGATGGTCTGTGCCAGCTGGTTGAGGAAGTCCTGGATGGGCTTGGCCGCCGTGGACTGGCTGACCATGAAGCCGAAGAGCGCGGCGATGATCGCATGACTGGTCTTCAGCTGCTTGTTGCGGATGAAGATGACGACGATGACGCCGAACAGGAACAACGCGGAGACGGAGAAGGCCACCCGGACTCACTTCCTCATTCTTTTCGAAGCGTGGCTGCGTCGGGGCTCCGTGCCGAAACCCCATGGCGACGCCGGACCCCGGCCTGTCCGGAAGACCGCCCGACCGCGTGCTGCCGCCGCTGCCGGACTGCCCCCTCCGCACCCAGCTGTGGCGCGGACGGTCCCGGGCGGAAGCCGACCGATCACGCCGCAACCGGGGCACCGAGCAGCCGTACGACGCTTGCCGTCAGCCGCATGTGGCGCCCCCAATCCCCCGAGAATCGACCAGTCCCACCCGGACTCAGTGTGGTCGTTCGTGCGGACTGCGTAAAGGACTTGCCGGAAGGCAGGCCCGAAGATCCTGCGATGTGAGACGAATTTCCGCCGACCGAGACGATAGCGGAGCTCCTCTGACGGAGCGTCGGCAGGGCCCGGATGACCGGCTTCGGAGCGGGCGACCGGCGGCTGGGAACCGGGTAGATCCACTCGGGCGACGAGCCGTCAGGAATGGCCGAAGATCACCACCCGGGCTTGACATGCGGGCGCCAGGCCTCAGCCCGACGGGCGGCGGCGGCCACCGCTCTCACTGCCGCCAGAGCAACAGCACCGCCCGGTCGTCGTTGACGTCCTTGGCCACCGTCTCGATCAGCCGGACGGCCGCGCCCCGGCTGCCGCTGCTCATCAGGGCCCCGGCGACCAGGCGGTCGGCCTCGCCCATCAGCCGGTCCATGCCCTCCGAGAGATCCCGGCCGGGGATCTCGACCATGCCGTCGGTGCAGAGCATCAGCAGGTCCCCCCGGTTCAGCCGGCCCCGGACGCCCTCGAACTTGGCGCCGTCGTAGATCCCGAGCAGCGGGCCCTCCGAGGACTCCTTGACCTCCCAGCGCCCGGCACCCGAGAGCCGCTGCATACCGGGCAGATGGCCGGCCGAGAGCAGTTCGTACTCGCCGGTGTCCAGGTCGAGCACCAGGTGGACGGCGGTGGCGAAGCCCTCCTCCCAGTCCTGGCGCAGCAGATAGCCGTTGGCGGCGGGCAGGAACTCGTGGGCGGGCAGCGAGCCGAGCAGGCCGCCGAAGGCGCCGGAGAGCAGCAGGGCGCGCGAGCCCGCGTCCATGCCCTTGCCGGAGACGTCGGCCAGGACGGCCTCCAGCACCCGCTGTCCGGGGCCGGTGCGGGCGGCCACCACGAAGTCGCCGGAGAAGGACTGACCGCCGGCCGGGCGCAGGGCCATGTCGGCGTACCAGCCCTCGGGGAGCTGCGGGACGCGGCTCTGCACCCGCAGCCGCTCGCGCAGGTCGAAGAGCATCGAGCCGCCGCCGCGCCAGGGCACGCCGACCCGGCTGCGGAACTGGGCGAGCAGCAGTCCGGCGACGCCGACCGCCCCGACCACCAGGGCCGCGCCCGGGGTGACGCCGAAGACGTAGGCCTCGGGCCGGTCGCTGGCCACCCGCTCCCCGGTGTGGATGACGGACTCGGTGGAGAGGCCGAGCGCGGCGGCCGCGTAGAGCAGCACCAGGGTGCCGGGGCGCAGCAGCAGGGCACCCGCCAGGATCGGCAGGACCAGTGCGGTGGGCGGGATCCAGGCGGGGATCCAGACGTTGAGCAGGACCAGCAGCGGGATCATCGCCAGGAAGGCGCCGAAGGCGAGCCAGTCGGAGGCGTCGCCGCGGAAGTAGTCGACCCCGGTTCTGCGCAGCCTTCGCCGGGCCCGGTAGAGCTTGATGCGCCACCGGGCCGTCCAGGGATCCTTGGCCGCTGTCGCGGCGGAGCCCGTCGCAGTCGTCTGGGGCGGTGCGCCCGGCGTGCTGCCAGCCATGGGCTCTGACCCTATCCACCGCCGCGGGTCGGCGTCGACGGGGTGGATGGTCTCGGTCTGGTTGTTCCGTGCGTGTTCAGCGGGTTTCAGCCGTGGACAGGGGTCGGAGGCGGCGCCCGCGCACGGCGCGCGGGGGGTGAGCGCGCGCCGAAAGGGGCGGGCGGCCCACCGGCATGTACGGGACATTGCGAAAGTCGGTCGCGCACGATGGATGCCGGTGGTCACACTGGGCATATGACCGCCGATGCCGCCGTACCTGACGACCTGCCCGACGACCTTCCTGGCGACGTTCGGGGCGACGTTCGTGGCCACCTTCCTGCCGACCTGACAGTCCGTACGCTCCGAGCCGAGGAGTGGGACGGCTGGTACCGAAGCCTGGAGGTCGCGTTCGGCGGCCGTGAGGAGGAGCCCGAGGAGCGGCAGCTCTGGCGCGGCCTGACCGAGCTGGACCGCTCGCTGGCGGTCCGGGACGGCTCGACGGTGGTCGGCGGGGCAGGGGCGTTCACCTTCCGGATCGCGGTGCCGGGCGGCGCCGTGGTGCCCGCCGCCGGTGTCACCATGGTCGGCGTCCTGCCCACGCACCGGCGGCGCGGTCTGCTGACCGCGATGATGCGCCGTCAGCTGGACGACATCCACGAGCGCGGCGAGTCGCTGGCGGTGCTCACCGCCTCCGAACCGGCCATCTACGGGCGGTTCGGCTACGGCGTCGGCACCTGGCGGATGGCGCTGACCGTTCCGCGCGGCCACCTCCCGGTGCCGCCGACGACGGGCGCCGCGTCCGGCTGCGGCTCGCCGACCCGGTGAAGAGCGGCCCGGCCTGCGAGGAGCTGTACGCGGCGAAGGTGCCGCTGCGCCCCGGGATGCTGGAGCGCCGGCCGGGCTGGGAGCAGCTGCCGGTACTGGACGCTCCCGGCTCGCGCGGCGGCTTCTCGCCGCTGCAGTGCGTGCTGGCGGAGGACCGGGAGAGCGGCCGGCTGCTCGGGTACGCGCGCTACGCGGTCAACGCGGAGTGGAGCAGCGCGAACAACTCGGCCGGGACGGTCCGGGTGCGCGACGTCGAGGCGTTGTCACCGCAGGTGTACGCGGCGGTCTGGGCCTTCCTGCTGGACCTCGACCTGACGGACACGGTGACGATCCGCAGCCGCCCGGTGGACGACCCGCTGCTGCACCTGGTCGCGGACCCGCGCCGGCTGGAGCCGCGCCTGCGCGACGGCCTGTTCGTGCGGCTGGTGGACGTCGGCGCCGCACTCCAGGAGCGCGGGTACGCGGCGCCGGTGGAGGTGGTGCTGGACGTCGAGGACGAGTTCTGCCCGTGGAACACCGGGCGTTGGAAGCTGCAGAGCGACGGCCAGGGCAAGGGTGCGTCCTGCGTACGGACCGCCGAGCCGGCCGGGTTGGCGCTGACCGTACGGGAGCTGGGCTCGGCCTACCTCGGCGGGACGACGCTCGCGGCGCTGGCCGCGGCCGGGCGGGTGTCCGAGCTGCGCGAGGGCGCACTGGCGGAGGCCTCGCGGGCGTTCGCGTCGGACGTGGCGCCCTGGCTGCCGCACGGGTTCTAGGCCCCGTGCGGCAGCGCTGAAGTGACGTCAGACCTGCGGGTGGTGCGCCGGGATCGGGGGCAGCTCACCGGTGGTCTCGTACTCGCTCAGCATCTCGATGCGGCGGGTGTGGCGCGGCTCGCCGCTGTACGGGGTGTTGAGGAAGATCTCGACGAAGCGGGTGGCCTCGGCCTCGGTGTGCATCCGGCCGCCGATGCTGATGACGTTGGCGTTGTTGTGCTCGCGGCCGAGCGAGGCGGTCTGCTCGCTCCAGGCCAGCGCGGCACGGACGCCCTTGACCTTGTTGGCGGCGATCGCCTCGCCGTTGCCCGAGCCGCCGATCACGATGCCCAGCGCCTCGGGGTCGGAGGCGGTGCGCTCGGCGGCGCGCAGGCAGAACGGCGGGTAGTCGTCCTCGGCGTCGAAGATGTGCGGGCCGCAGTCGACCGGCTCATGGCCGTTCTCCTTCAGCCACTGGACGAGGTGGTTCTTGAGGTCGTATCCGGCATGGTCGGAACCCAGGTACACGCGCATGCGAGAAGTGTGGCATGCACGTGCGCCCGAACCGCGACGGGCCAGCCGATCAGGGGCGCGTGGGGGCACCTCCCGGCCGAAGGCTGGGGGAGAACTGCGCGAAACCGGAAGGCAACGGTCCGTACCTTCCGACGTCGCGCAGTTCTCCCCCCAGCCCTGAAGCCGACCGCCCTCACATGGCCGGCCGCAGGTCAGCCGCGGCGGGCGAGGAGCTTCCAGGTGAGGGGAAGGGCGCCCATGGCGAGGAGGGCCTTGAGGCCGTCGCCGAGCAGGTACGGGTAGAGGCCGAGGTCGGCCGCCTTGGCGAGGGAGACGTGGAGCGAGGCGGCCAGGTAGGGAACGCCGACCGCGTAGATCGCGAGGTTGCCGAGCACCATCGCGACGGCGGTCCGCAGCGGGCTGCGGTCCGCACCGCGACGGGCCAGCGCACCGGTGAGGCCGGCCGCCAGGACGAAGCCGAGCACGTAGCCGAGGCTCGGCATCGCCCAGCCCGAGGCGCCCTGGGCGAACCAGGGCAGCCCCGCCATCCCGGCCAGCAGGTACAGGCCGAGCGAGGCGATGCCCCGCCGGGCGCCCAGCGCGGTGCCGACCAGCAGCGCGGCGAAGGTCTGGCCGGTGACCGGGACGGGCGAGCCGGGGACGTTCACGGAGAGCTGTGCGGCGAGACCCGTGAGCGCGGCGCCACCGCCCACCAGGAGCAGCTCGCGGGCCTGGCCGCCGAGCCGGGTGGTGGCGCGCGGGACCAGGTCGGCGAGGACTGCGGTGGTCGGTACGGACGTGGCGGTGGCCATGGGGCAGGACTCCAGTTCTGGCACGACGTATTCGGTGATCACTGGTGAACCTATGTCGTGCGGGTACGCCCTGACGGCGTCGGATCCGACCAAGCGTCAGCCCCGGGACTTGTCGGAATCGGCTGCCCGACACCCGGTCGCGTACGGATCGGATCACTTTCGGTCACATCGGTGTCCGGATACCGGTCCTCCGGGCACATCCTGTTGGCATGGCCACCGACCGTGCCGAATAGTGGAGCGCTCTTGCCGCTATTCGTACAGTCTGGATCCGCCCTTATGCCGACCCCCACCCAACAGCAGACGCTGGAGCCCACGGACCTGGCGTCCGATTCCGGGTCCTCGGGCCAGCAGCTGTCGCACGGCCTCAAGCAGCGACACCTCTCGATGATCGCGCTCGGCGGGGTGATCGGCGCCGGCCTCTTCGTCGGCTCGGGTGCCGGTATCGCCGCCGCCGGGCCGGCCGTCATCCTGGCCTTCGCGCTGTCCGGCCTGCTGGTCATGCTGGTCATGCGGATGCTCGGTGAGATGTCCGCCGCCCGTCCCGCCTCCGGCTCGTTCTCGGTGCACGCCGAGCGGGAGATCGGGCCCTGGGCCGGGATTACGGCCGGCTGGATGTTCTGGGTGATGCTCTGCTGCGGTGTCGCCGCCGAGGCGACCGCCGCCGGCAAGATCATGAACGGCTGGATCCCCGGCGTGCCCGCCTGGGCCTGGGTCGGCGTCTTCATGGTGTTCTTCTGCGCCAGCAACCTCACCGCCGTGAAGAACTTCGGCGAGTTCGAGTTCTGGTTCGCCGCCATCAAGATCGCCGCGATCGCGGCCTTCCTGGCCCTCGGCATCCTCGGTGTCACCGGTGTCCTCGGCCACGGCGCCCCCGGCACCAGCAACCTCACCGGCCAGGGCGGCTTCCTGCCGAACGGCCTGGACGGCCTGATCGTCGGCCTGCTGGCCTCGGTCTTCGCGTACGGCGGTCTGGAGACGGTGACCATCGCGGCCGCCGAGTCGGACGACCCCAAGCGCAACGTCGCGAACGCGGTGCGCACCGCGGTCTGGCGGATCGCCGTCTTCTACATCGGCTCGATGGCGCTGATCGTCACCCTGGTCCCGTGGAACGACCCGAAGGTCGCCTCCGACGGCCCGTACGTGACGGTGCTCCAGCACCTGGGGATCCCCGCAGCCGGCACGATCATGCAGGTCGTGGTGCTGATCGCGCTGCTGTCCGCGATGAACGCCAACATCTACGGCTCCTCCCGGATGGCGTACTCGCTGGTCTCCCGGGGCGAGGGCCCGAAGGTGCTGGCCAAGGTCAGCGGCGGCGTGCCGCGCGTGGCCGTGCTGGCCTCGTGTGCCTTCGGCTTCGGCGCGGTGCTGGCCGGCAAGGTGTGGCCGGACACCGTGTTCACCTGGCTGATGAACACCACCGGCGTGGCGATCCTGGTGGTCTGGATCTTCATCTGCGTCGCCCAGCTGCGGATGCGCAAGCGGCTGGAGCGCGAGTCGCCCGAGCTGCTCACCGTCCGGATGTGGGGCTACCCGTACCTGACCTGGGCTGCGCTGGCCGCGGTGGTCGGCATCCTGGCCCTGATGACCACCACCGAGGGCAACCGCGAGCAGCTCTACGCGGCGGGCGTCCTCGTCGCAGTGCTCTCGGCGCTCGGGTACTGGAAGCAGCGCCGCAACGCCTGACCCTCACGCGTCGGGGCAACGACCAGGGGCGCGGGGAACTGCGCGAAACCGGAAGGTACGGACCGTCGCCTTCCGCCTCGCGCAGTTCCCCGCGCCCCTTCGAGTTGGCCGTTACTCGTTAAGGGTCGGCCTTACTCGAAGGACGGCCCGGCCGTCCGGGTGCGCTTGATCTCGTAGAAGCCGGGCGTCGAGGCGACCAGCAGGGTGCCGTCCCACAGCCGGGCGGCGGCCTCGCCGCGCGGGGTCGGGGTGACCACCGGGCCGAAGAACGCGACCCGGCCGCCTTCCGGGCCGTCCACCGCGATCACCGGGGTGCCGACGTCCTCGCCGACCAGGCCGATTCCCTCGGCGTGCGAGGCGCGCAGGGCCTCGTCGTACGCGTCGGTGTCGGCCGCGTCCGCGAGCTCGACCGGCAGACCGGCCGCCTCCAGCGCGGCCTCGATGGTCGAACGCTCGTTGGGCAGGCCCTGGTTGTGGAAGCGGGTGCCGAGCTCGGTGTAGAGCGGGCCGAGCACCTTGTCCCCGTGCGCCTGGGCGGCGGCGATCAGTACGCGGACCGGGCCCCAGCCCTTGCCCAGCAGTTCGCGGTAGCGCTCCGGCAGGTCCTCACGGTTCTCGTTGAGGACGGACAGGCTCATCACGTGCCACTTGGTGTCCACCGGGCGGAGCTGCTCCACCTCGAGCATCCAGCGTGAGGTCATCCAGGCCCAGGGGCAGATGGGGTCGAACCAGAAGTCGGCGATCTTGCGGGAGTCTGCGGTCGTCACTGACGGCGTCCTTCGGTCGGGGGTGCGCGGGCTCTTCCACCAGGGCGCAACAGCGAAGGGCCGCCGCTGATTCCGCCGGACCTGTGCAATGGCACGGACGACCGTGCGTGAAAGGATGCCCCCGGGAAGACCTCCCGACACACCAAGCACAGCGTGCGCGCCGGACAAAGGAGTACCGCCCGTGCCGGGCAAGAACCTGAGCCGCGAGGAAGCCCAGCAGCGGGCCGGCATCCTCAGCGTGGAGAGCTACCACGTCCACCTCGATGTGACCTCAGCCGTGGATCCGGCGGCCGCCACCTTCAGGTCGACCACCACCGTCGCGTTCCGCTGCTCCGCACCGGGCGCGGCCACCTTCGCGGACCTGCTCGCCCCCGCCGTCCGGTCCGTCAGCCTCAACGGCCGCGCGCTCGACCCGGCGGAGGTCTTCGACGGCGCCCGGGTCACGCTCGACGGCCTGGCCGAGCAGAACCTGCTGGTGGTCGAGGCCGACTGCGCGTACAGCCGGACCGGCGAGGGCATGCACCGCTTCGTCGACCCGGTCGACGGCGAGACGTACCTCTACACCCACTACGAGCCGGCCGACGCCCGGCGGGTGTTCGCCGACTTCGAGCAGCCGGACCTCAAGGCACCGTTCCACTTCACGGTGACCGCGCCGGCCGCCTGGGACGTGTACTCCAACGCCGTGCACGAGGACGTCACCGCCGAAGGCACCGCCCGTACCTGGACCTTCGCGCCGACCAAGCCGATCTCCACCTACCTGACCGCGGTGGTGGCCGGCCCGTACCACGTCGCGCGCGACCACTACAGCCGCAAGCTGGCCGACGGCACGACGCTGGAGATCCCGCTCGCCGCCACCTGCCGCCGCTCGCTGGCCCAGTACTTCGACTCCGACGAGATCTTCACCGTCACCAAGCAGGGGCTGGACTTCTTCCACGAGGAGTTCGACTACCCGTACCCGTTCGGCAAGTACGACCAGTGCTTCGTGCCGGAGTACAACATCGGCGCGATGGAGAACCCGGGCTGCGTCACCTTCCGCGAGGAGTTCGTCTTCCGCTCGAAGGTCACCGAGGCGGCGTACGAGGGCCGGGCGAACGTCATCCTGCACGAGATGGCGCACATGTGGTTCGGCGACCTGGTCACCATGAAGTGGTGGGACGACCTCTGGCTCAAGGAGTCCTTCGCCGACTTCATGGGCTCCTTCTCGCAGCTGGAGGCCACCAAGTACCGGTCCGCCTGGATCACCTTCGCCAACCGCCGCAAGGCGTGGGCGTACCGGCAGGACCAGTTCCCGACCACGCACCCGATCACCGCGGACATCCGCGACCTCGAGGACGCCAAGCTCAACTTCGACGGCATCACCTACGCCAAGGGCGCCTCGGTGCTCAAGCAGCTGGTGGCGTACGTCGGGCGCGAGGCCTTCTTCGAGGGCGCGCGGCAGTACTTCAAGCGCCATGCCTTCGGCAACACGGTGCTCGGCGACCTGCTCGGCGTGCTTGAGGAGACCAGCGGGCGCGACCTCTCCTCCTGGTCCGCCGCCTGGCTGCAGACCGCCGGGGTCAACTCGCTCACCCCGCAGATCACCGCCGACGCGGAGGGCCGGATCACCGAGCTGGCCGTGCTCCAGGACGGGGACGTCCTGCGCCCGCACCGGATTGCGATCGGCCTCTACGAACGCGACAGCGTCGGTAACCTGCAGCGCACCCACCGGGTCGAGCTGGACGTCACCGGCGCGCGTACGGTTGTCACCGAGCTCGCCGGGCAGCCCCGGCCCGCGCTGGTGCTGCTCAACGACGACGACCTGACGTACTGCAAGATCCGCTTCGACGACCACTCCCTGGAGACCCTGCGCGCGGCCCTCGGCGACATCGCCGATCCGCTGGCCCGCGCGCTGACCTGGTCGGCGGTCTGGAACCTCACCCGGGACGGCCTGATGCCGGCCCGCGACTACCTCGCCCTGGTGCAGCGCTTCGCCGGGTCGGAGTCGGACATCGGCGTGCTGCAGTCCCTGCACCTGCAGGCCAAGGGCGCGCTGGACCTGTACGCCGACCCGGACTCGCGGCCCGAGGCCGGCCGACTGCTGGCCGAGAGCGCGCTGCGCGAACTGCGTGCCGCCGCGCCGGGCAGCGACCACCAGCTGGCCTGGGCCCGCTTCCTCGCTCAGACCGCGACCGGTACCGAACACCTGCGGCTGGTCAGCGGACTGCTGGCCGGCACCGCCCGGATCGACGGCCTGGCCGTCGACCAGGAGCTGCGCTGGTCGCTCTGGCTCACCCTGGCCGCCGCCGGTGCGGCGAGCTCCGAGGAGCTCCGGGCCGAGCTGGAGCGGGACAACACGGCCAGCGGCAAGCAGCACCTGACGCACTGCCTGGCCGCGCTGCCGACCCCGGGCGCGAAGGCCGCGGCCTGGTCGGCCGTGGTCGACTCCGGCGAGCTGCCCAACGCCCTGGTGGAGGCGCAGATCGCGGGCTTCGCCCAGCCGAACCAGCGTGAGCTCACCGCCGGGTACATCGCCCCGTACTTCGAGATGCTCGAGGACATCTGGGCCCAGCGCAGCATCGAGATCGCGATGCGGATCGTCGGCGGCTTCTTCCCGCGGCTGCAGACCACCGAGGAGACGCTGGCCGCCACCGACGCGTGGCTGGCGGACCACCGGCAGGCTGCACCGGCGCTTCGGCGGCTCGTTCTGGAGTGCCGGGACGACCTGGCCCGCGCACTGCGGGCCCAGGCCTGCGACTGCGGCTGACGCAAGCCGGGCAGGGGCGCGGGGCTCTGTTGACCACACAGAGCCCCGCGCCCCTGATGTTGCCCGGTTGCCCAGGGAGAGCGCCTACTTGAGCGTGGCCGAGGTGAGGCCCGACTGCACCTGGCGCTGGAAGGAGAGGTACACCACCAGCACCGGCAGCATCGCGATGGTCATACCGGCGAACAGCGCGGGCGCGTCGCTCTTGTAGCCGGACTGCAGCGCGAGGTTGACCAGGCCCTGGGCGAGCATCGAGTGGTCGGCCTCGCCCGCCGTGGTCGGCTGCATCAGGGTGACGGGCAGGATGTACTGGTTCCACTGGCCGAGCACGTTGAAGATGCCGACGCTGATCAGACCCGGCTTGGCCATCGGCACCATGATCTGGAAGAACGCCCGGCTGTGCGAGCAGCCGTCCAGCAGCGCCGCCTCATGGATGGCGGTGGGCAGGGTCCGGAAGAACGAGTACATGAAGAAGACGGTGAACGGCAGCGAGTACGCGACGTACACCAGAATCAGGCCCGCATAGCTGTTCAGGCCCAGCAGCGGCGTGATCTCGCCGAGGTTGCGGACCATGAAGAACAGCGGCACCAGGGCCAGGTAGACCGGGAACATCGCGCCGGCCACGAACAGGTAGTAGATGACCCTGTTGCCCTTGAACTCGTAGCGGGCCAGCACATAGGCCGCCATCGACCCGAGCAGCATGGTCAGGGTGACCGAACCGGCCAGGACGATCAGGGTGTTGAGGAAGAAGCCGCCGATGCCCTTGGTCCAGGCCCGGCCGAAGGCGTCGAAGCCGAAGCTGGACGGCCAGGACCAGGCGCTGCCGTTGATCTGGGCGTCGGTCTTGAAGGAGCCGAGGACCACCCAGGCCAGCGGCAGGATGATCAGGACGGCCCACAGGGCCAGGAAGCCGTGCGAGAAGACGTTCAGCGCTCCCCCGCCGTCGGCGAAGCGCTGCTGCTTGCTCGCCGGGCGGCTCTTGGCCGAACGCTGCGCGGGTACGGTCGCGTTGTCGATGCTGGTACTCATGCCAATGCCCCGCTCAGTACTCGATCTTCTCGCGCTTGGTGACCCACAGCGAGACAACGGACAGGATCAGCGTGAAGAAGAAGATCACCACACCCATCGCACATGCGTAGCCCGCCTGGCCGTTCCGCAGGAAGCCGCGCATCAGATAGGTGGAGATCAACTCGCTGTGGTGGTCGGGCCCACCGCCGAAGTAGGCGCCGGGGGTGATGCTGGAGACCAGCGCGAAGGCGTCCATCGCGACGATCGCCAGGTACACCCAGGCGGTCTGCACGGTCTCCCAGAGCAGCGGCAGGGTGATCCTGAAGAAGGTCTGGCCGCGCTTGGCACCGTCCAGCAGCGCCGCCTCGTAGATGTCCTTGGGGATGGACTGCATGGCCGCCGAGAACAGCACCAGGTAGAAGCCGACGCCCGCCCAGACCAGCACGGCGAGCACGCACCACATGACCATGTCCGGGTCGGAGAGCCACTGCACCGGGTCGTGCTCGGTCGCCAGACCGAGCTTGATCAGGATGCCGTTGGCCAGACCGCTGCCGTCGGTACGGTAGACCGCGCCCCACAGCACCGCGAGGATCGCGATGGAGAGCACCTGCGGGAAGAAGAAGACCACCTTGTAGAAGCCGGCCCCGCGCACGCCCTGGACTCCCCCGGTGCCGCCCTTGCCGCCGACGTTGAGCATGAAGGCGAAGAAGAGTGCGATCAGGATCGTCACGACCGGAAGCAGGATCAGCAGGAACAGGTTGTGCCAGAGCGCGCCCAGGAAGACCTGGTCATCGAGGAGTTTGCCGTAGTTCGCCAGGCCGACGAAGTTCATCTCCTGACTCTGCCCGGACCAGTCGGTCAGGGAGTAGCCGAAGGTCTGCGCGTACGGCCACAGCACCAGGCCCACGTACAGCACGATCGGTAGAAAGAGGAACCCCACGATGAAGGGGTACTTGCCGTGACGCATCGTCACTTCTCCTGTCCGTCAGGCGTTGACGCACCGGGGGCGGTGCGGGGCCCCCGGTGCGTCTGTCACTCCGCTGGTCAGGCGGTCTTGTTCTTGGCGGCCGAGTCCTTGGCGCGCTTGATCCACTCCGCCGGAGTGATGCGCTTGGCCATCAGCTCGCCCGAGGCGTTCTGCAGGTCCTCGTCGAACTTGCTCGCGGTGTTCGGGTACTGGAAGTTGAAGGTGTTGGCGCCGGCGGCCTTCAGGGCCACCACGGTGGAGGCGGTGCCCGGCTTCAGCTTGACCTCGGGACCGACACCGTCCTTGAGGCAGGTGAGGCTGTTGGCGGTCTGGGCGAACTTGCCCGAGGCCTCCTTGGTCAGCATCATCCGGAGGAACTCGAGGCCGCCGGCCACGTTCTTGGCCTTGGACGGCACGATGAACGGCTCACCGGCACCGGCGCGGATCGCTTCGAAGGGCAGCTTGTCGCCGGCCAGCGAGGGCATCGGCAGGAAGGCCATGTCGAAGTCGGCGGGCGTGGTGGCCAGCTGCTCGTTCTCGATCCAGGAGCCGGAGGGGATGAACGCGGCCTTGTACTGGTTCCACGCGGTCTGCGACTCGGTGTGGGTCATGCCGTTGGTGCCGGGGAGCAGGAAGTCCTTGTCGACGACCTGGTAGAAGGCCTCGACCGCGGTCTTCACGGCCGGCTCGTCCCAGGCGGCGGCGTCCAGGCTGTCGATCCGCTTCATGAGGTCGAGGCCGCCCTGCTTGGCGATCATGTCCATCATGACGACGTTGATGTAGTACGGGTACTTGCCCTGGTGGGCCAGCGGGGCGATACCGGCGGCCTTGATCTTCTCGCAGAGCGCGATGAACTCGACCCAGGTCTTCGGCGCCGTCCAGCCGTGCTCCTTGAAGAGCTTGTTGGAGTACCAGAAGCCGAAGACGGTGTAGACGTAGGACAGGTTGACGAGCTTGCCCTTGACGGTGCCGGACTCGATGGTGCCGGGCATCAGCACGTCGCGGATCTTCTTGGACGGGTCGTCGATGTACGGCGCGTCCAGCAGCGGGGCGAGGTCGGTGAGCTGGTTCGAGTCGGCCAGCACGTCCAGCGCGATCTTGTGGGCACCCGAGTCGTCGATGACGTCCGGCGGGCTGCCCGCGTTGAAGCGGGGCTGGAGCTTGCCGGTGACGTCCTTGTCGGCCGTGTGGTTGACCTTGGCGCCCGGGTAGCTCTTCGAGTAGATGGCCTCGAAGGCCTTGGCGTACTCGTTGCCGTAGCCGCCGTCGAAGATGAAGACCTCGAGCCCGTCGCCGTCCTTGACGCCGAACGGGTTCTTCGGGTCGCTGAGGTTGGTGGCGCCGGACTTCCCGCCCTTGTCGTTGCTGCTGCCGGTGCCACCCGCGCAGGCGGCGAGCAGGGAGCCGCCGCCGGCCGCGAGCACGGCGATGCCGGCTGCCCGCTTGAAGATGTCACGGCGGTTGTACTCGGTTGCAGAGCCCATGAGTGCCCTAACCCCTCGGGTGTCCAGAAGATCTGAGGATTGCTGGCAGGTGTTGACGGATCGTCAATTCCTGTTGAGTCAGGCGCGCCTAACGGCAGAGGTGCCGGTCAGGGGCGGTTTCTGTGATGCGCAAAGGTATAGTCCACTGTTCATCTGGCGGCAATAGTCAGACCGCCGGATGTGACCCCTGGAGGTCAAAGCGTTGTCGGCGGTGCAGCATGTGCAATGCGCAGGGAGTCTGCATATTGCGCCTGATGACCCGCTGACGACGGAGAATCTAGCGCGATCCTGCGCGTTTGAACATAGAAACGCGCAGCTTCGCGCATCACGAAGCAGATCTGTGATGTGCGAAGCTGCGCGTACGAGGGCTTCCGGTACGTCTGGCCGGTACGTCTAGTACGTCAGACCCCTGTCCAGCGCGGAGACCAGCGAACCCTGGGCGTCGTCGTTGTCCAGGGACCAGATCATCACACCGCCGAGGCCGTTCCAGCGGGAGTACTGCGCCTTGCGGGTGAGCAGCTCCGGGGTGTCGTAGGACCAGAAGTCGGTGCCGTCGTACTTCCAGGTCGCACCGTGGAACCAGTCGTAGTGGACGGTACCCGGCAGGTCCTTGATCTGGTTGTACGGCAGGCTGCCTCCCCTGGCGAGACCGGTGGCCGGCTGGTACAGGCCGAACTTGTCGCCGGCCGGCACGCCCGTCCAGCCGTAGCCGTAGAACGGGACGCCGAGGACGGCCTTCTCGGACGGCAGGCCGCGGTCCAGGTAGTGCCGGACGACCCGGTCCGCACTGTAGCCGCGGTTGTCGGTGGCCGGGTCGGCGCGGTCCGAGTAGAGGTTGGCGTTGTGGTCGGTCGGGCCGAGGGACTCCCAGGAGCCGTGCAGGTCGTAGGTCATCAGGTTCAGCCAGTCCACCGACCTGGCGACCTTCTCGATCTCCAGCCGGTCCGCCTTGGCCTCGTTCGCCGGGACGGCGGCGGTGAGCAGGTAGTGCGTCCGCGCCTTGCCGCCGAGCTCGTCGAGCTGCCGGCGGAACTCCTGCATCAGCAGGGTGTAGTTGTGCCCGTCCTCGGGGCGGACGACGTTGCCGGCGTCACCGCCGCCGCCCGGGTACTCCCAGTCGATGTCGATGCCGTCGAACACCCCGGCTCCGGCGCCCGTACCGCCCTCGGCCGAGCCGAGCTGCGGGAGGTTGCCCCTGAGGTACAGGTCGAGGCAGGAGGAGACGAACTTCTTGCGTGAGGCGTCGGTCGCGGCCGCATCCGAGAAGTACTTGGACCAGGTCCAACCGCCCAGTGAGATCACCGCCTTGAGCTGCGGATTGGCTGCCTTGAGCTTGCGCAGCTGGTTGAAGTTGCCCTTCATCGGCTGCTCGGCGGCGTCGGCGACGCCGTCCACCGACTCCTCTGCGCCGACCGGCCGCTGGTAGTCGGCCCAGGCGTCGCCGACACCGGCCGCGTTGGCCTCGAAGCAGGTGCCGTCGGCGGAGACGTTGCCGAAGGCGTAGTTCAGGACGGTGAGCTTGCCGGCCTGGCCGGAGGTCTGCACCTTCTTGGCGGAGAAGCCGCCGTAGATGCCCCACTGGGTGAAGTAGCCCACCCGCTGGCCCTTCAGGCGGTGGGTGTCGTGCGCCTGGGCGGTGGGGGCGGAGACGAGCGCGGCAAGTGTCGTGGCCGCGATGAGTGCTGAGGTGCGTCTGGGCATGCGCATGCGAGAAGACCCGTGGCTTTCTCTGAGTCAGCGTCAATTGGTCTGGACCAAGCTGAAACAGAGGTTTAGTCCACTGAGGGCGCTTCGCACAAGAGGGCCGTCCTACATCCGGGCCGTGAGGACGGACAGTCCCTCTCCGGTGAGATCCGTCAGGCCCGCCGGGCGACCGGTGACCGCGAGCAGCAGCGACAGCATCGGGCCGGACACCTCGGGACCGCTGCCCGCCGACCAGTCCGCGTCGGTCGCCCGCAGGGTCAGCCCCGCGACCCTGCGCTTGCCGCCGATCAGGAGGTTCGAACTGCGGTAGAAGTCGGCGCAGCGGGTCAGCGCCTCGGCGGGGTAGTCGTGGACGATCCCCAGCGGCCGCCGGATGTCCTCGCCGTGCACCACCGTCTCGCCCAGCCAGCTGTCGTCCGGGCCCGGCGGGTGGCTGGTCGAGCTCAGCTGCTCGGCGAAGCGGTCCAGGGTGTCCTGGGACGTCCCCCGGGTGAGCTCGGCGATCTCCCGGGCGGTCATCACCTCGAAGCGGAAGCCGGCCTTGGCCAGCTTCAGGAAGAAGCCCGCCTGCGTCATCCGGGCGGTCGCCGCCATGTGCGCGAGGGTGTCTCGGACCGTACGGCCAACACAGAGCGAAGGCGTCGCCCACTGCTCCGGGGTCAGCTCCTGCACGTCCGCCAGCAGGGCGCGGCGCTCGGCGTGGATCAGCGACCACGGGTCGGTTCTCATACCTCCGTGGTAACACGAAGACGGCCCGGCCGCTCGGAGCTCCGCCGAGGCGGTCGGGCAACACGGCAGGGGCGCGAGGAACTGCTCGACCAGCCCTCTACGGGCCGGCGCACAGTTCCTCGCGCCCCTGGATGGTGCAACCGCTGCTTGTCAGCCGATCAGGCTGCGCAGCACGTACTGCAGGATGCCGCCGTTGCGGTAGTAGTCCGCCTCACCGGGGGTGTCGATGCGCACCTTGGCGTCGAACTCCACCTCGCCCGCCTTGACCTTGACGGTCTGCGGGATGCCGCCCTCGTTCAGCGCGGTCACGCCGGTGATGGAGAAGGTCTCCTCGCCGGTCAGGCCCAGCGAGTCGGCGGTCCGGCCCTCGGGGAACTGCAGCGGCAGGACGCCCATGCCGATCAGGTTCGAGCGGTGGATGCGCTCGTACGACTCGGCGATGACGGCCTTGACGCCCAGCAGCGCGGTGCCCTTGGCAGCCCAGTCACGGGAGGAGCCGGAGCCGTACTCCTTGCCCGCCAGGATGACCAGCGGGACGCCGGCGGCCTGGTAGTTCTGCGCGGCGTCGTAGATGAACGACACCGGCGCGTCGGCCTGTGTGAAGTCGCGGGTGTAGCCGCCCTCGGTGCCCGGCGCGATCTGGTTGCGCAGGCGGATGTTGGCGAAGGTGCCGCGGATCATCACCTCGTGGTTGCCACGGCGAGAGCCGTACGAGTTGAAGTCGCGCTTCTCCACACCGTGCTCGGTGAGGTACTGCGCGGCCGGGGTGCCCGGCTTGATGTTGCCGGCCGGGGAGATGTGGTCGGTGGTGACCGAGTCGCCCAGCTTGGCGAGCACGCGGGCACCGGCGATGTCGGTGACCGGGCTCGGGTCCTTCGCCATGCCCTCGAAGTATGGGGGCTTGCGGACGTAGGTGGACTCGGCGTCCCACTCGAAGGTGTTGCCGGTCGGGACGGGGAGCGACTGCCAGCGGTGGTCGCCGGCGAAGACGTCCTGGTAGCCCTTGTCGAACATCGCCTCGTCGATGGAGCCGGCGACGACCGCGGCGACCTCCTGCTCGGTCGGCCAGATGTCGGCGAGGAAGACGTCGTTGCCGTCCGCGTCCTGGCCGAGCGCGTCACGGGTGATGTCGACGTTCATGTTGCCGGCGAGGGCGTAGGCGACCACCAGCGGCGGGGAGGCCAGGTAGTTCATCTTGACGTCGGGGTTGATCCGGCCCTCGAAGTTGCGGTTGCCGGAAAGCACCGAGACGACGGCCAGGTCGGCATCGTTGACGGCCTTCGAGACCTCCTCGGGCAGCGGGCCCGAGTTGCCGATGCAGGTGACGCAGCCGTAGCCGACCAGGTTGAAGCCCAGCTTCTCCATGTAGGGGAGCAGGCCGGCCTTCTCGTAGTAGTCCATGACGACCTTGGACCCGGGGGCCAGGGTGGTCTTGACCCAGGGCTTGACGTGCAGGCCCTTCTCCACGGCCTTCTTCGCCAGCAGGGCGGCGCCCAGCATGACGGAGGGGTTGGAGGTGTTGGTGCAGGAGGTGATCGAGGCGATCACGACCGCGCCGTTGTCGATCTCGTACGACGAGCCGTCAGGGGCCGTCACCGCGGTCGGCTTCGAGGCCTCGGCGGAGTAGGCCGGCAGCGCCTCGGCGAACTTGGCGGCGGCCTCGGCCAGGACCACGCGGTCCTGCGGGCGCTTCGGGCCGGCGATCGACGGGACGACGGTGGAGACGTCCAGCTCGAGGTACTCGGAGTAGACCGGCTCGACCGACGGGTCGTGCCAGAGGCCCTGCTCCTTGGCGTACGCCTCGACCAGGGCGAGCTGCTGCTCGCTGCGGCCGGTGAGCTTGAGGTAGGTGATGGTCTCGGCGTCGATCGGGAAGATCGCACAGGTCGAGCCGAACTCCGGCGACATGTTGCCGATGGTGGCGCGGTTGGCCAGCGGGATGGAGCTGACGCCCTCGCCGTAGAACTCGACGAACTTGCCGACCACACCGTGCTTGCGCAGCATCTCGGTGATGGTGAGCACCAGGTCGGTGGCGGTGGCGCCGGCCGGGAGCTGGCCGTTGAGCTTGAAGCCGACCACGCGCGGGATCAGCATGGAGACCGGCTGGCCGAGCATCGCGGCCTCGGCCTCGATGCCGCCGACGCCCCAGCCCAGCACGCCCAGACCGTTGACCATGGTGGTGTGCGAGTCGGTGCCGACGCAGGTGTCGGGGTAGGCCTGGCCGTTGCGGACCATGATCGAGCGGGCCAGGTGCTCGATGTTCACCTGGTGCACGATGCCGGTGCCCGGGGGGACGACCTTGAACTCGTCGAACGCGGTCTGGCCCCAGCGCAGGAACTGGTAGCGCTCCTTGTTGCGGCCGTACTCGATCTCGACGTTCTGGACGAAGGCGTCCGGGGTGCCGAACTTGTCGGCGATGACGGAGTGGTCGATGACCAGCTCGGCGGGGGCGAGCGGGTTGATCTTCGCCGGGTCGCCGCCCAGCTCCTTGACGGCCTCACGCATGGTGGCGAGGTCGACGACGCACGGCACACCGGTGAAGTCCTGCATGATCACGCGGGCCGGCGTGAACTGGATCTCCTCGCTCGGCTCTGCGGCGGCGTCCCAGTTGCCCAGCGCGCTGATGTGGGCGGCGGTGATGTTCGCGCCGTCCTCGGTGCGGAGCAGGTTCTCCAGCAGCACCTTGAGGCTGTACGGCAGCCGCTCGGAACCCTCGACGGCGGAGAGCTTGAAGATCTCGTACGACTCGTCGCCCACCTGCAGCGAGCTGCGGGCGTCGAAGCTGTTCGCGGACACGACTGACTCCTTCTAAGTGCTTCGTGCGGTGCGTGGGGTTCGGGTGGACCACACGATCCGAGCCGGTCCGGCCCGCCGGCGCCACCTACTGGTAAGGTAAGCCTTACCTTTTTGATGGTGGGGGCGTACGCCTCTCGGCAAGTATCTTGACGTCAAGATAAATCATAGCGCGGAGTTATCTCGATGTCGAGATAAACCATAATGCATGCCCGGTTGAGTGTGACGTCAGGCATGCCCATCTGACGGCCCCGCCGCGATACCTCTCCAAACTTCACCTGCCGATGGCGTACCGCAACTTCGCGCGTGCACGCCGGCGGGCCGCACTCGGCTCTGCGGGACGGGGCCCACGGACTACCGTGGCCGTACACCTGACGTGACGAGGGAGTCAGGCGATGCCGCACCGAGGTACCGACAGGCCGGGGGCCGACAGATGATCGTGGTGGACGCGTCCGCGCTGGTGCTCGCCCTGGCCGACGAGGGCGAGCGCGGCGAGGCCGCGCGGGCCGCGCTGGCGGCGGACGGCGAGTGGGTGGCCCCCGAGCATGTGGTGATCGAGGTGATGCAGTCCCTGCGGGGGCTGTATCTGGCGCGCGAGCTCGGCGCGGCGCGGGTGGCCGAGCTGGCGGCGCAGCTGCCGGGGCTGGCGATCCGCAAGGTGGAGGTCGCACCGCTGCTCGGCCGGATCTGGGAGCTCAAGGACAATCTGACGCCCGACGACGCGGCCTACGTGGCCGTCGCCGAGCAGCTCGGGGCGCCCCTGGTGACGGCCGACCTGCGGCTGATGCGCGCCAGCGGGCCGCGCTGCGAGATCCGCGGGATCGGGCCGGCCGCGAGCTCACAGGGGTGACCTCATAAGGGTGACTGTGCGGCACGGCGGCGTGCGTCCCGGTGGGGCGGGACGGCACGGTGAGCGGTGTTCACGCTCGTCCTGCCGGAAGGTCGATCCCGATGCCCGCCCCGCTCCCCGCCGCTCTGGTGCCGCTCGCGCTGCTGCCGTCCCTGGTCCCGTCCACGACGGTGATCGAGACCACCTTCGACCGCGCCTCGGGCTTCGTCCCGCCGACGGCCGTCAGCTACGCGCCGGATCTCGTTCCCTACGGTTCCAAGGTGCGCGTCTCCGTGACACGCAGGGCCGGGCAGACCTCGGTGGAGGTACGGATGTCCGGTGTGGCGGCCGGTCACGAGTTCCCGGCACATGTGCACACCGGGCGGTGCGGGACCGACGCGGCGACCTCCGGCCCGCACTACCAGAACGTGGCGGACCCGGTTCAGCCGTCCATCGACCCCGCGTACGCCAACGACCGCAACGAGATGCGGCTGACGGTCCGTACGGACAAGGAGGGGCGGGGCACGGCGAGCGCGGCGGTGGACTGGTCGTTCCGCGAGGGCGGGGCCCGCTCGATCGTGCTGCACGCGGGCCGGCCGGCCGGTGCGCATGGCACGGCCGACCGGGTGGCCTGCGTGAACGTGAAGTTCTGAACCCCCGCGCTACTGATCTCCCGTCAGGCCCCGAGGGTGGCGACCAGGACGGCCTTGATGGTGTGCAGCCGGTTCTCCGCCTGGTCGAAGACCACCGAGTGGCGGGACTCGAACACCTCGTCGGTGACCTCCAGCTCGGTCATGCCGGTGGTCTCGTACATCTGCCGGCCGATCACCGTGCCCAGGTCGTGGAAGGCCGGGAGGCAGTGCAGGAACTTCACGGCCGGGTTGCCCGTCGCGCGCACGGTCTCCATCGAGACCTGGTACGGCTTCAGCAGGGCGATCCGCTCGGCCCAGACCTCCTTGGGCTCGCCCATCGAGACCCAGACGTCGGTGTAGAGGAAGTCGGCACCCGCCACCCCGGCCGCCACGTCCTCGGTCAGGGTGATCCGGGCGCCGGTGGACTCGGCGAGCGACTGGGCGGCCTTCTGGACCTCGTCGGTGGGCCAGAGCTGCTTGGGCGCCACGATCCGGATGTCCAGGCCGAGCAGGGCGCCCGTGACGAGCAGTGAGTTGCCGGTGTTGCAGCGGGCGTCCCCGAGGTAGACGAGGGTGACGTCCGCCAGCGGCTTGCTGCTGTGCTCCTGGATGGTCAGGATGTCGGCCAGCATCTGGGTGGGGTGCCACTCGTCGGTCAGGCCGTTCCAGACCGGGACACCGGCGTGGGCGGCCAGCTCCTCGACGATCTCCTGGCCGTGCCCCCGGTACTCGATGCCGTCGAACATCCGGCCGAGGACGCGGGCGGTGTCCTTGATGGACTCCTTGTGGCCGATCTGCGAACCCGACGGGTCCAGGTAGGTGGTGCTCGCGCCCTGGTCGTGGGCCGCCACCTCGAAGGCGCAGCGCGTACGGGTCGAGGTCTTCTCGAAGATCAGCGCGATGTTCTTGCCGCGCAGCCGCTGCTGCTCCGTCCCGGCGTACTTGGCGGCCTTGAGCTGCGCGGAGAGGTCGAGCAGGAAGCGGAACTCCTGCGGGGTGAAGTCCAGCTCCTTGAGGAAGTGCCGGTTCCGGAGGTTGAGGGCCATGCCGGGCTCCTGGGGTGACGGGGACACTGAGAGGGGAAGTGTATACGACGCTCCGAATTTATATGCAGGGGTTTGATGTGAGCGGGCTGACCCCGCAGTCGCTGCGGGGTCAGCCCTCGGTCACAGCCTCGGGTCCACCGGCTCGGACTCCAGGGCGAGCACGGCGAACACCGGCTCGTGCACCCGCCAGAGCGGCTCGCCGGCCGCCAGGCGGTCCAGGGCCTCCAGGCCGAGGGCGTACTCGCGAAGGGCGAGCGACCGCTTGTGGCCGAGGAAGCGCTGGCGCAGCTGGTCCAGGTACCGGGTGTAGTCCGGGCCGTAGATGATCCGCAGGTACTCGCGGCCACGGACCTTGACGCCCGGCTGGATCAACCCGCCCGGACGCCCCTCCCCCGCCTTCCCGCGGGCGAGGGAGGCCAGCGGCTTGACCACCATGCCCTCGCCTCCGGCCCCGGTGAGCTCCTCCCACCAGGCGAGGCCCGCCGCGATCGACGCCTCGTCGGAGGTGTCGACCACGAGGCGGCCGGTGCGCTGCAGGATCGGCGCCTGTGGGTCGTCCGCGGCGACCAGCCGGTCGATCCACCCGAGGTGCTCGTCATGCGGACGCACGGCGAGGTTGGCCCCCTCGGCGGCCAGTACCTGGAAGGGTGCGAGCCGGATGCCCGAGAGCCCCTCGGTCGGCCAGCAGTAGCGGCGGTACGCGGCGGTGAAGGCCTCGGCGTCCACCGCCCGCTGCCGCTGCCGGTCGGCCAGCGCGCCGACCTCCAGTCCTCGGCCGGAGGCCTGGTCCAGTGCGGTGAGCACCTGCGGCAGCGCCGCGGCCGCCGCCGCACCGACGGCCGCGTACTGGCGGCGCAGCAGCTCGACCGCCTTGAGCGACCAGGGCATCAGCTCGGCGTCCAGCAGCAGCCAGCCGGTGTTCAGCTCCTCGAAGAGACCGGCTCGCTCGGCGGCGGCGCGGACCCGGTCGAGCACCGCGCCGGTGAGCTCGTCGTCGTTGAGGAAGGCACGGCCGGTACGGGTCCAGATCGCGCCGGGGCCCTCGATGCCGAACCGCTTCTCCAGTGCCGCACCGTCCCGGGCGACCAGGACGACGGCGCGGGAGCCCATGTGCTTCTCCTCGCAGATGACGTGCTGGACGCCGTCGTTGCGGTACGCGAAGAAGGCCTCCTCGGGGTGCTCCAGGTATCCCTCGCGGCGCGAGGTGGCGGAGGGCGCCATGGTCGGCGGGAGGTAGGCGAGCAGCCGCGGGTCGAGCGCGAAGCGGCTCATCACCTCCAGTGCGGCGGCGGAGTTCTCCTCCCGGATCGAGACGCGGCCGTGCTGCGTGGTCTCGACGATCCGGCGGCCCGCCACGTCGGCGAGGTCCAGCGGACGGCCCTCCCGGGCACCCGGTGCGTCCGCGTGCATCGGGCGGACCGGCGCGTACCACTCCTGCTCCGCCTCGACGCTGACCAGCTCGCGCTCGGGGTAGCGCAGGGCGGTGAGGCTGCCGCCGAAGACGCAGCCGGTGTCCAGGCAGATGGTGTTGTTGACGAAGCTCGCCGTCGGGACGGGCGTGTGGCCGTACACCACCAGGGCGCGGCCGCGGTACTCCTCGGCCCACGGGTAGCGGACCGGGAGGCCGTACTCGTCGGTCTCGCCCGTGGTGTCCCCGTACAGCGCGTGCGATCGGACCCGGCCGGAGTTGCGGCCGTGGTACTTCTCGGGCAGGCCGGCGTGGCAGACCACGAGGTTGCCACCGTCCAGGAGGTAGTGGCTGACCAGGTCCCGCATGAAGGCCCGCACCTGCGTACGGAACTCCTCGCTCTCCCCGGCCAGCTGGTCCAGCGACTCCTGGAGGCCGTGCGAGACGGTGACCTTCCTGCCGTCCATGTGGCGGCCGAGCTTGTTCTCGTGGTTGCCGGGGACGCAGACGGCGTGGCCGGCCGCAACCATGCCCATCACCAGGCGCAGCACGCCGGGGGTGTCCGGGCCGCGGTCGACCAGGTCGCCGACGAAGACCGCGGTACGGCCCTCGGGGTGTGCGGCGTCGACCGGACGGCCCTGCTCGTCCCTGGTCAGGGTGTAGCCGAGGCGGGTGAGCAGGGTCTCCAGCTCGGAGCGGCAGCCGTGGATGTCGCCGACGATGTCGAACGGGCCGGTGAGGTGGCGCAGGTCGTTGTAGCGCTTCTCGATGACGATCTCGGCGGCGTCGACCTCGGCCTCGCCACGCAGGATGTGCACCTTGCGGAAGCCCTCGCGCTCCAGGCCTCTGAGCGAGCGGCGGAGCTCGCGCTGCTGACGGGGGATCACGTGTGCGGGCAGCTGCCGGTCGGGCCGGGTCAGGTTGCGCTCGGCGCAGACGGCGGGCGGGATGTCGAGCACGATGGCGATCGGGAGCACGTCGTGGTCCCGGGCGATCTTGATCAGCTGCTTGCGGGCCTCCTGCTGGACGTTGGTGGCGTCCACGACGGTGAGCCGGCCGGCGGCGAGGCGCTTGCCGACGATGTAGTGCAGGAGCTCGAAGGCCTCGGTCGAGGCCGACTGGTCGTTCTCGTCGTCGGCCACCAGGCCTCGGCAGTAGTCCGAGGAGATCACCTGGGTCGGCAGGAAGTGCTTGCGGGCGAAGCTGGACTTGCCCGCGCCGGTGGTGCCGACCAGGACGACGAGCGAGACGTCGGTGACGGGGAGGCTGCGGACCTCGGTGGGCGCTGTGGCATCGGTCATCGGGCCGCGCTCCCTTCGGTGGTGGTCTCGGTGGTGGTGGTCTCGGTGGTGGCTTCGGTGGTGGTGGCCTCGGTGGTGGCCTCGGTGGTGCCGATGCGGAACAGGGCGAGCTGGGTCGGCGCGCCGACCTCGTCGTCCACCGGGCCCACCGGGCGGACGGTGACGGTGTATCCGTACTTGTCGGCGACCTGCTCCGCCCAGGCCAGGAACTGCGCCCTGTCCCACTCGAAACGGTGGTCGGCGTGCCGGACATGCCCGGCCGGGAGGGTCTCCCAGCGGACGTTGTACTCGACGTTGGGGGTGGTCACGACCACGGCGGTCGGCCGGGCCGCGCCGAACACCGCGTACTCGAGGGCGGGCAGCCGGGGCAGGTCGAGGTGCTCGATGACCTCGGAGAGCACGGCCGCGTCGTAGCCCTTGAGGCGTGCGTCGGTGTAGGTGAGCGCGCCCTGGACGAGCTTGACCCGGGCCGCCTGGCGCTCCGGCATCCGGTCGAGGCGCAGCTTGCGTGCGGCCGCCGAGAGTGCCCGGGAGGACACGTCCACGCCGAGCACCTCGGTGACCCGGACGTCCTTGAGCAGCGCACCGACCAGCTCACCCTGGCCGCAGCCGAGGTCGAGGACCCTGGCCGCGCCGACCTCGCTCAGGGCGGTCAGGATGGCCTGGCGTCGCTGGACGCCGAGCGAGACGGGCTTCTCCTCCTGCTGCGAGGCGTGCTCCGGGCCCTGCTCCGAGGTGTCGTCCACCGCGCTGTCGTCCACCGCGTTGTCGATCTCCTCGGCCTCGCGGTCGTCGGCCTCCGCGAGCCGGGCCAGCTCCAGGCGCTCCATCGCCGTGCGGGCCAAGGACCAGCGGCGGGCCAGGTAGCGGCGGGTGATCAGGGCCAGCTCCGGGTGGTCCCCCAGCCAGCCCTCCCCCGCGTCGAGCAGCTTGTCCACCTCGTCCGGCGCAACCCAGTAGTGCTTGGAGCCGTCGAGCACCGGCAGCAGCACGTACAGCTGCTGGAGCGCGTCGGCCAGCCGCACGGTGGCGCTCAGCTCGACCCGGACGTACCGGGACTCGCCCCACTCGGGGAAGGCCTCGTCCAGCGGGATCACCGCTGCCTCGACCTGCCAGCCGAGGGGCTCGAAGAGCCGGCGCACCATCGCTGCACCGCCGCCCTCCCCCGCACCGTTGGCGGGCACGGCAGGCAGCGCGATCCGCAGCGGCAGCGGCTGGTCGGCGAGCCCGGGCCTGGTCTCGCAGACGCCCTTCATCGCCGTCCGGAACACCGTCCGCAGCGCCACCGCGAGCAGCGAGGACGCGGCGTAGGGGCGGTCGTTGACGTACTGGGCCAGCGCGAAGTCCGGCGAGCCACCGCGGCCCTTGCCCCTCCCCCGACGCACCAGGGCGATCGGGTCGATGTCCAGCAGCAGGGCCGCCGTGCACGCCTGCTCGGTCGCCTCGGGGTAGAAGACGTGGGCCTCGCCGTGGGACGTCGAGAACCGTTGCACCTTGTCGGGGTGCTTGTGAAGCAGAAAGCCCAGGTCAGTGGCTGGGCGCTCGGCCGTTCCTGTGGTGGAGATCGAGATGAACACCCGCCCGAGTATCCCGGAGCCTTGATCGCGAAGGCACGGGGTTTTACGCGGGGCGGGGGTGTCCGCACGGTGAGCGTGTTCGGCACCGATGGCCGGGATTCGTTAACGTGCACGATGTGACTGCTGAAACCTCCACCCTCGCAAGCGGCGCCGTCGCCGCCGGTCTGGCGACCATCGCCGCCGACGGCACCGTCCTCGACACCTGGTACCCCGCGCCCGAGCTCGCCGCGGCGCCCGGCCCGGCCGGCACGGTGCGGCTGACCGCCGCCGAGGCCGAGGCCGCTCTCGGCCCGGGCGCCTCGGAGGCCCTGCGCGGCGACGCGCGCCGGGGCGTCGAGGTGGTCGCCGTGCGCACCACCATCGCCTCGCTGGACGAGAAGCCGCTCGACGCGCACGACGCCTACCTGCGTCTGCACCTCCTGAGCCACCGCCTGGTCAAGCCGCACGGCCAGAACCTGGACGGCATCTTCGGTCTGCTCGCCAACGTCGCCTGGACCAGCATCGGCCCGGTGCCGGTCGACCTGGTCGAGCAGACCCGGCTCGCCGTCCGTGCCCAGGGCGGCCAGCTGGCCGTGTACGGGATCGACAAGTTCCCGCGCATGACGGACTACGTCGCCCCGAGCGGTGTCCGGATCGCGCACGCCGACCGCGTCCGCCTCGGCGCGCACCTGGCCGTCGGCACCACCGTGATGCACGAGGGCTTCGTCAACTTCAACGCCGGCACGCTCGGCACCTCGATGGTCGAGGGCCGGATCAGCGCGGGCGTCGTGGTCGGCGACCACAGCGACATCGGTGGCGGCTCCTCGATCATGGGCACGCTCTCGGGTGGCGGCAAGCAGGTCGTCTCGGTCGGCGAGCGCTGCCTGCTCGGTGCCAACGCGGGGATCGGCATCTCGCTGGGCAACGACTGCGTGGTCGAGGCCGGCCTGTACGTCACCGCCGGGACCCGGGTGACCACGCCGGACGGCAAGATCGCCAAGGCCGTCGAGCTGTCCGGCCAGGACAACCTGCTGTTCCGCCGCAACTCCCAGAGTGGCGCGGTCGAGGTGATCGCCCGCTCCGGCTCGTGGGGCGGCCTCAACGCGGAGCTGCACGCGCACAACTGACGTCCTGTGCACTCGGAATCCAGTGGGGGCGCGGGGAACGGCGCGAAGCGGTAGGGCACAGGTCGTTGCCTTCCGGTCTCGCGCAGTTCCCCGCGCCCCTGAGGTCTGTGCGTGCCTAGCCGAGCGGGGCGTCGTGCGGCAAGCCGGGCTCACTCCTGGGGCTGACCGGGGGCGGGTGTTGGACCTCAACGAGTGGTCTGCGGTGACCGGGCGCGAGGACGGGTCGTTGGACCGGCGGGGCCATGTGCCCGGGCAACTGCCCCGACGACCGTCGCATCACACCGCACTACCGAGCTGGAGGGGTCCCCTCATGTCCGAACCCTGGTCCGAGGCACCCGTCACACCGCAGCAGACCGCCTCCGCTGCCACACCCAAGAGCCTGCTGGAGCAGATGCAGGAGCTGCTCGCCTCTCTCAACGCCTCTCTGGCCGGGCTCGACGCCGACCTGCACTCCTCAGGCGCCCGGGGCACCGAGCCCGGAGCGACCGACAGCCCCACGGACTCGTCCGCGCGGGGTCGGTAACCGCTCCCAGAGACCGGCGGCCCCAACGGGACGACCATCATCGACGGCCCGGGCCCCATCCGGTCCGGGCCCTCTCCCTCGCCCTGCCCCTCGTCCTGGTACGTCTCCTTGCGAACCGTGCGGAGCAGCTCCGCCACCAGGTCCTTGCACTCGGCCCCGGCGTCCACGCCGTCGATGCACCGCCAGTAGAGGCTCTCCGCGTCCGCTCCGCAGGCCAGCACCACCAGTGTCTCGGCGACCTCGTGCAGCAGCCGGCCGAGCTCCTCCAGCGCCGGTTCGAGCTCGCCGACCTCGTCGAGACGGCCCGCTCGGCCGCTGCCGACCCAGTCGGTACGACTCCACTCGGGATCGGTGCCGTCGTCAGCCGCCGGGCCCGTCGGCGGCTGGTCCAGGCAGCTCACCGCGTGCGCCCCGGCGTCGCACAGCAGCTGGCCGAGCGCGCCGATCTCCCCGTCCTCCCGCTCGGCGATCCTGGCGCCGACGGCCTCGGTGAGCAGGCCCGCCTGCCAGGCCTCCGCCAGCACGTCCGGTACGGTCCTGGCCTCCGCCAGGGCGTGCCGAGCCGTCTTGATCAATCGCAGCGCGTCCATGCCTCGCCGCTCCCCTCGCTCGCGTCGGACCGCCGGTGTCGACGGTGAGTCACGGCGCAAGCGTGCTGCGCGGAGCGTCCTTGCGCAGCACCCCTCTCGAAAGCTGTGGACAACTCCGGCCTGTGGATAACTCAGGTCACCCACACGAGGGACCTCACCTGCTGTCGGCGTCCCCGCGACTGTCCTCGCCCGACACCGGGAGCCTGCCCGGCACCGGGAAGCGGACCTCGTTCCGCTCGATCTTCGCCGCCAGCGCGGCCGCCGGGTCCACCCCGACCGCCGTGCAGAACTGCAGCAGGTAGGCCAGCACATCGGCGACCTCGTCCCGCACCCGGTGCGCACTGTCCGGATCGGTCATCACCTCGGCCGCCTGCTCGGGCGTGAGCCACTGGAAGATCTCGAGCAGCTCACCTGCCTCCACACTCAGCGCGGCCGCCAGGTTCTTCGGGGTGTGGAACGGCTGCCAGCTCCGGGCCGCCGCGAACTCCGTCAGCCGCTGCTGCAGCTCGTCCAAGGGGTTGCCCACCGGGCCGGTCTCCTGATCACTCACGCACCCAGGTCTACCGCATCCACGCCGTCCCGGCGTAGGGACTGCGGTGGCACCCGTGGTGACTCGGGCAGCAGCACACTGTGCCCGGAGGCCGGGTCCCGCCGGCACTCGACCAGCTCCGCCCCGCCCGCCTCGCGGGCCGCCGCCGGGTCCTGCAGGGCGGCCAGCAGCCGGATGTCCTCCTTCTCGCACACCTCGCGCGCCACACGCAACAGCGAGGCGACCTGCTCCGCGCCCAGGCCGGCCCCCAGGTCCTCCGCCAGCACCGTCAGCTGCCGGTGCGCCGAGGGCACCTCGCCCGCCGGGTCGACGTCCAGCACCCCGGCCCCGGTGAGCAGCACGGCGGCGAAGGCCAGCAGCCGCAGCATGCCGTCCGAGGCCTGGTCCGCGCCCGTCCGGCCGAGCACCCCCTCGTCGAAGACCGCGAGCAGCTTCTCCTGCGCCTCGGGGCCGCGCCGGGCCACGTCCAGGCCGAGCAGCGGGTGGGGCGCGGCCGCCTGGACGGCCTTCAGCAGCCGGCCGTAGCGGCGGGTGCAGTCGCTCTTCACCCTGGCCAGCACGGCGGAGATGTTGGCGGCCGAGCCGAGCAGCCGGGCGTCCGGGTCCGGCCGCGTCCAGCCGCGCATCAGCGCGGGTACCGGGTGGAGGGGGAAGACCTCGCGCAGGGCGGTGAGCAGCTGCTCGCCGGCGGCGAGCACCTGGCGCTCGCCGGGCGAGGAGCCGGCAACCCGGAGCGGGATCTGCGCGGTGATCAGACTGTCGCTGGGGAACGGCGCCCGGATGTCCCCCTGCCGGGTGTCGTTGTGCCAGGTGACGTTGACCTTCCCGTGCGCGACGTCCTGCTCGCCGGTCTCGACCAGGGTCTGCCCGTCGCAGGTCAGCCACTCCCGGGCGACCCGTACCGGGCCGTCGGTGCGGACCACCAGTTCGAGCCGGATCGGACCGGCGCAGGAACGCACCGTACAGCCCAGGATGATCGCGTTACGGCCGTGCGGCACACAGCCCAGCAGCCCGCCGCGGACCGGCAGGGCCAGCGGCCCGGCCGTGCCGCCGAGGCCGTCCAGCGACGGACCGATCGGCTCGCCGAGGGCGAGGCGGGAGAGTACGGCCAGCGCGTCCAGCGCGTTCGACTTGCCGACGCCCGACGGCCCGTGCAGGACGGTCAGCGGGGCGAGCGGGAGGGTGGTCCGGCGGTAGGACTTGAAGGAGGTGAGCCGGAGCTCCTCGACGGTGGGGCGAAGGGCGGGGCGGACGGCGGACGATGAGGGTCCCCCCGGCCGAAGGCTGGAGGAGGCTTCGCTGGTCACTCGGGGGACCTTAGCCCTCGTCGGAAGAGGCGAAACGTGCCTGCACGAGAGATTCATCCCAAGGAGTTGCCGCGTACATCCCTCCACGTCAGCGGTACGTCCCTGCACGTCAGCGGTACGTCGCCACCTGTACCGACCCGGTGACCTCGACGGGTTCGGGCAGCTCGGCGAGGGCCGCGGCGAGCCGGCCGCCGTCGGTGTGCCAGGCGTTGGGGCCCATCGCGACGACCGCCGCCGCATCGGCCCGGGAGAGGCTCAGCCGGAACTCGACCTCCACCCGGTCGACCCTGGTGAGCCAGGGGCTGAGCTTCTCCTCGATCCGCCGTTCCTTGTCCTCGTCCACCGACAGCAGACCCAACTCCGCCACCAGTTCCCGGAGATGACGGGAGGTCGGCGAGACCAGCAGCAGCCGGCCGCCGGGGCTCAGCACCCGGCGGATCTCCGGGCCGTTGCGCGGGGCGAAGACGTTGAGCACCAGGTCCGCGCAGCCGTCCCTGAGCGGGAGCGGGCGCCAGGCGTCGCAGACCACGGCGCCGATCCGGGGGTGCGCCTTGGCGGCCCGGCGCAGCGCGTACTTGGAGATGTCGAGTGCCGCGCCCGCGCTCCCGGCCCGCTGCAGGACGTGCGCGAGGTAGTAGCCGGTGCCCGCCCCCAGGTCGGCGACCAGGCCCGCAGCACCGTCCGCCGCCGCCGCGAGCGCGTCCGCGATCGGCAGGTAGTGGCCGGCGGCCAGGAAGCCGCTGCGGGCGGCGACCATGTCGGCGGTGTCGCCGGTGCCCGTGTGCGCGTCACCGGCGAGCAGGCTCACGTAACCCTGCTTGGCGAGGTCGAAGCTGTGGCCTGCGGCGCAGCGCAGGGTGCGGCCTTCGAGGGTCAGCTGCTGTGCGCAGTGCGGGCAGGCCAGATAGCGCTCGATGTCCTGCAGCAACGTCCGTGGTTCCTCGCCGTGTGGGGTGGACCCCAAGGGTACTCAGTCCGAGTCGCCGTCCTCCCCCTCGTCCTCGCCGCTGACCTCCTCGTCCTCGGGGTCCTCCACGACCCAGCCGGCCAGGCGCTCGGACACTCCGCTCACGCCGAGCTTGCCCTCCCGGATCGCCCGGGCGAGGCTGCGCACCTCGCGCGCGGTGGTGGCGACCGTACAGCCGCTGGCCACCAGGTAGGAGTAGGCGACGGCGGTGGCGAACAGTTCGTTGGTCCGCTCCAGGGCCGGGACGCGGATCAGCTGGTGCATCAGGGCCGCCGCACGGTCCTGCGGCTCCGGGTAGACGGCGATGTCGAAGATTTCGGCCTGGTGCCGGGCGACCGCCGCGAGCAGCGACCCGTAGTCGGTGACCTGGGGATCGCCCGGGGTGTACTGCTCGGCTGTCATGAGCAGCCAGGAGAGGTCGACCTCAAGTTTCAACGGCGCACGTCCTGCAGGTCGTTGGGGCCGTGCTCGGCGAACTCGGCCAGGAAGGCCGTCTCGTACTCCTTCATGAACTGGGCGGCGGTGTCGACGAAGAGCCGCCCGGCCTCGCCCATGTCCTGTTGCACCAGCCGTTCGATGTACTGATTCATGCTGATCCCCTGCTGCTCGGCCCGCTCACGGGCCATCTCGGCGGTCGTGGCATCCACCCGGACGTTCAGCTGCTTCTTTGCCATACTTCAAGCTAGCGCCGAAGCGCTAGCACAACAAGGGCGCATTCCGGCCTCCCCCGCTCCCCACAGATGTCCGCTCACGCCCCAGCGGAAACACGAAGGCCCGGGCGGGCACCTCGGCGGTTCTGCCGGCAGGTGCTCACCCGGGCCCTTCGGATCGTCACTCCGCGATGGGCTCCAGGATGGCCACGCACTCGAAGTGGTGGGTCATCGGGAAGAGGTCGAAGGCCCGCAGCGAGACCGGCCGGTAGCCGCCCTCGCGGAAGAAGGCCAGGTCGCGGGCGAGGGCCGCCGGGTCGCAGGCGACGTACGCGATGCGCCGAGCCTCCAGGCCCGCCAGGTGCGCGACGGTCTCGCGGCCGGCACCCGCACGCGGCGGGTCGAGGACGATCAGGTCGGTCGAGGTGATCCCGGTGCGCGGGAGGAGGCTCTCGACCTTGTCGTGCTCGATCCGGACGTTGTCCAGGGCGGCCAGGTTGTGCCGGGCGTCGACGACGGCCTGCTTGCTGGACTCGATGCCGAGCACCGCGCCGTCCTCGCCCACCCGGTCGGCCAGCGCGCCCGCGAAGAGGCCGACGCCGCAGTACAGGTCGAGGGCGTTCTCGCCCCACTGCGGGTCGAGGCCGTCCAGGACGGCGTCGACCAGGGTGTCCGGGGCCTCGGGGTGGATCTGCCAGAAGCCGCCGTTGCTGACCCGCCAGGTGCGGCCCGCCGCGACCTCGCGGACGAAGGTGCGGCCGTGCACCCGGTGGAAGTTGTCGTGCTCGTCGATCCGGGAGATCGAGACGGGCTTGTCCAGCTCGACCAGCGGCAGCTGGGCGCCCGGCGCGGGCGTCAGGATGATCTGACGGTCCGACGAACCGGTGGCGGCGACCGCGTCGATCGAGGTGATACCGGGCCAGTCCCGCGCCTCGATGCCCAGCTCGGTGACGCCCTCGGCGGCGATCAGGCAGCGGTCGATCGGCTGGATCTCGTGCGAGCGGTGCTTGCGAAGACCGACCTTGCCCGAGGCCGGGTCCACCGCGTACTGGACCCGGCTGCGCCAGGCCGGGACCTCGCCCGCCGGGAGCTTGCCGCCGACCGGCTCGACGCTGCCGTCCCAGCCCGCCTCGGCCGGGGTCAGCCCGGCCAGCTTGGCGAGCTGCTCGGTGAGCACCGCGACCTTGAGCTTGCGCTGGCCGCCCGGGGTGACGTGCTGCCAGTCGCAGCCACCGCACCTGCCGGGGCCCGCGAACGGGCACGGCGGCGCGATGCGGTCCTTGGCGGCCTCCAGGATCTCCACCGCGTCCGCACGAAGGAAGCGGGACTTGGTGGTGCCCTCGGTGACCTGGGCGATCACCCGCTCGCCGGGCAGCGCGTGCCGGACGAACAGCACCCGGCCCTCGTGCCTGGCCACGCAGTGCCCGCCGCCGTGCGCGACCGCGCCGACCTCGACCTCGTAGCGCTCGCCGACCAGCGGGTCGCCGGCCGGGACGCGCGGCGCGGCCGGAGCCTTGACCGCCTTCGCCACGGGCTTCGCGGTGCGCAGCACCTTGGGCGGGCGGACGGCCTGCTTGCGCGGCCGCTCGGCCTTCGAGGCCCCGGGGCCCTTCGGCTCGCGTACGGGCTTCGCCGGCTCCTCCCCCGGAGCCAGCGGCGCGGTCTGCGCCGTGAAACCGTCGCGGTCGGTGGCGGCCGGGCGCGCGGGCTTGGCGCCCCAGCGCGGACGGGCGACCTGCCCCGGCTTGGAGGCTTTGCCCGCCTTGGCGGACTTGCCGGAGCCCCCGGACTTGCCGGAGGGGCGGGGCGGGTTGTTGCGGGTCACGAAGAGGCGTCCTTGCTGGCGTCGGTGAGATCGGTGCCGGAATTCCCCGACTTTACGCGCTCCGGCCTGGGCTCGCCGCGCCGGACGGCGCCGGGGGCGGACCACGCCTTCTGCGGCTTGCGCCGCTCGGAGGACTCCAGCTGCCAGGGTACGGAGGTCACCATCACTCCGGGCTTGAACAGCAGCCGCCCCTTGAGCCGCAGGGCGCTCTGGTTGTGCAGCAGGTGCTCGTACCAGTGGCCGACCACGTACTCGGGGATGTAGACGCTGACCACGTCGCGCGGGCTGCTGCGGCGCAGATTCTTGACGTAGTCGAGAACCGGGCCGGTGATCTCACGGTAGGGCGAGTCCAGCACCTTGAGCGGGACCTCGATGCCCCGCTCGTCCCACTCCTGCCGCAGCGCAGCCGTGTCGGAGGGGTCCACGTTGACGGTGACGGCCTCCAGCGTGTGCGAGCGCGCGAGCCGGGCGTACGCGAGCGCGCGCAGGGCGGGCTTGTGCAGCTTGGACACCAGCACGATGCCGTGGACGCGGGTGGGCAGCACCACGTCGTCCGGCTCCTCGGCGGCGACCAGCTCCCGGGAGACCCGGTCGTAGTGGCGGCGGATCGCCTTCATCATCACGAACAGCACGATCATGGTGGCGATCGCGATCCAGGCGTGGCTGATCTTGGTGGCCAGCACCACGATCAGCACCGCCGAGGTCATCACCAGGCCGAAGGTGTTGATCGCCCGGCTGCGCTGCATGTGGGCGCGCTTCTTCGCGTCCGTCTCGGTGCGCAGCAACCGCGTCCAGTGCCGGATCATGCCGGACTGGCTCATGTTGAACGAGACGAAGACGCCGACGATGTAGAGCTGGATCAGCCGGTTCGGATCGGCGTCGAAGGCCACGATGAACAGGATCGCGGCGGCGGCCAGCAGGATGATGCCGTTGGAGAAGGCCAGCCGGTCGCCACGGGTGTGCAGCTGGCGCGGCAGGTAGCGGTCCTGGGCGAGGATCGAGCCGAGCACCGGGAAGCCGTTGAAGGCGGTGTTGGCGGCCAGCACCAGGATCAGGCCGGTGACGGCGGCGATGAAGTAGAAGCCCGGCGTGAAGTTGGAGAACACTGCCTCGCTGATCTGCGCCAGCGCGGTCTTCTGGTGGTAGTCGGCCGGGGCGCCACCGAGCTGCGTGGCGGGGTCCTCGGCCATCTGGGCGCCGGTCAGATGGGCGAGATAGATGATGCCCATGAACATCACCACGGCGATGCTCGCCATCATCAGCAGCGTGGTCGCGGCGTTCTTGCTCTTGGGCTTGCGGAAGGCGGGCACACCGTTGCTGATCGCCTCGACACCGGTCAGCGCGGCACAGCCCGAGGAGAACGCCTTGAGCAGCAGGAAGACCAGCGCGAACCCGGCCAGCGACTCGTTGCCGGGCGTCGCCGCCAGGTGGAAGCCGGAGCTCTCCGCCGGCATGTCCGACCCGAAGACGAAGTGCCGGACCAGGCCGTACAGCACCATGCCCATCACGCCCGCCATGAAGGCGTACGTCGGGACGGCGAAGGCGGTGCCCGACTCCCGTACGCCGCGCAGGTTCATGCCCATCAGCACGATCACCAGGAGGACGGATATGCCCAACTCGTGGCCGCGCAGCGCGGGGACGGCGGACACCACGTTGGCCACGCCGGAGGTGGTGGACACGGCCACCGTGAGGATGTAGTCGACCAGCAGGGCGCTGGCCACCACCAGGCCGGAGTTCGACCCGTGGTTGACGGTCGCGACCTCGTAGTCGCCGCCGCCGCTGGGGTAGGCGTGCACGTTCTGCCGGTACGAGGCGACCACCGCGAGCATCACGATGGCGACGACGACGCCGATCTGCCAGGAGAAGTGGATCGCCGAGGCCCCGGCCAGAGAGAGCGTGAGGAGGATCTCCTCGGGGGCGTAGGCGACCGAGGACAGCGCGTCCGAGGCGAAGACGGGCAGCGCGATCCGCTTGGGGAGCAGCGTCTCCCCCAGCTTGTCGCTGCGCAGCGCGCGTCCGATCAGGATGCGTTTCGGTAGGTCAGCAGGCATAGGCACGTTAAGGAATCGTAGGGGGTCCGGCGCGAGGTGCTTCCTCCTGGTGCCACCTTCATCGAGACTGCGTTCGGTGGACCGGCTAGCGTGTCGGATGATGAGCTTGCGGGCAACACCCCAGTTGCCCCGCCACGCCGAACCGAAGGCGTGCTCGAGAGATCACCCCCGAATGCGGGGTGCGGAAGGATGATGAGCGGTGTCTGCGCAGGTCATGACCCCAACGGACTGGGTGAGGTAGCGTCCCGTGCACATCGTCATCATGGGCTGCGGACGCGTGGGTTCCGCCCTCGCGAGAGCGCTCGAGAAACAGGGTCACTCGGTGGCCGTCGTCGACCAGGACCCGACGGCCTTCCGCCGGCTCGGCGCCGGGTTCAACGGACGCCGGGTCACCGGTGTCGGCTTCGACCAGGACACCCTGCGGGAGGCCGGCATCGAGGAGGCCGGTGCCTTCGCTGCGGTCTCCAGCGGTGACAACTCGAACATCATCGCCGCGCGGGTGGCCCGGGAGAACTTCGGCGTGGAGAACGTCGCGGCCCGGATCTACGACCCCCGGCGTGCCGAGGTCTACCAGCGCCTGGGCATCCCGACCGTCGCCACCGTCCGCTGGACGGCCGACCAGATGCTGCGCCGGCTGCTGCCGAGCGGGGGCGAGCCGCTCTGGTCGGACCCGAGCGGCACCATCCAGCTGGCCGAGGTGGCCTACGCCCCGTCCTGGATCGGGCACAAGCTGAGCGCGATGGAGGAGGCCTCCGGCGCCCGGGTCGCGTTCGTCACCCGGCTGGGCGAGGGTGTCCTGCCGACCCCGCAGATGGTGGTGCAGGAAGGCGATCTGGTGCATGTGACGCTGCGCCGGGCGGACCTGGCGGCCGTAGAGGCCGCGTTCATGCAGGGTCCGCAGGAGGGTGAGCACTGATGCGTGTCGCAATTGCCGGAGCCGGTGCCGTCGGCCGCTCGATCGCGGGCGAGCTGCTGGAGAACGGCCACGAGGTCCTGCTCATCGACAAGAACCCGAGCTCCATCTCGGTGGAGCGGGTGCCGACGGCGGAGTGGCTGCTGGCCGACGCCTGTGAGATCACCTCGCTGGACGAGGCCGCGCTGCACCGCTGCCATGTGGTGATCGCCGCAACCGGTGACGACAAGGTCAACCTGGTCGTCTCGCTGCTGGCGAAGACCGAGTACGGCGTGCCGCGGGTGGTCGCCCGGGTGAACAACCCGAAGAACGAGTGGCTCTTCAACGAGTCCTGGGGCGTCGACGTCGCGGTCTCCACGCCGCGCCTGATGTCGGCGCTGGTCGAGGAGGCCGTCAGCGTCGGCGACCTGGTCCGGCTGATGCGCTTCAGCCAGGGCAACGCCAACCTGGTCGAGCTCACGCTCGCGGCCGACGCCGAGCTGGTCGGCACCCGGGTCGGGGACGTGACCTGGCCGGTGGACACCGCGCTGGTGACGATCATCCGCGAGGGCCGGGTGCTGGTACCCGGCAAGGACGACACCCTGGAGGGCGGCGACGAGCTGCTCTTCGTGGCCGCGCAGGAGCGCGAGGAGGAGCTGGAGAGCCTGCTGTCCGCGGACGCCGGCGCCCAGTAGTCACGCACGGACACGAACGAGGGCCGTACCCGGGATCCCGGGTACGGCCCTCGTTCGTGTCAGCTGCCGTCCTCGTCGAGCTCGGCCTTGATCGGCGGCGGGGCCTTGAGCAGGATCTGCCAGGTGACGTACATCGCGAGCAGCATCGGCGGGATGCCGAGCGCGACCTTGAGCCAGCCCAGCAGGTTGACGTTGCCGGCGAGGTACAGCGGGAAGAGGATCATCGGCTTGATGCCCATGATCACCACCCAGGCCCAGGTGGCCTTGGTGTACGCGGCCAGGCGGCCGGGGTTCTGCTTGCGCCAGGTGAACATCTCGCCGGTGATCGGGCCGAGCATCACGCCGATCAGCGGCCAGCGGACCAGGGCGGAGACGGCCAGGCCGAGGCAGTAGCCGACGTTCCAGAGCAGGCCGGGAAGGTAGAAGTTCTCGGCCTTGCCGGTCTTCATCGAGATCCAGGCGCCGAGGGCGACCCCGAAGACGCCGCTGAAGGCGTGCTGGATGGTCTCCCGCCTCAGCAGCCGGACCACCACGAACAGGCCGCTGAGTCCGAGCGCGGCCCAGGCCGCGTGGGCGACCTGGTGGGTGAGGTTGAAGGTGATGATGAAGACCAGGCCGGGCAGCGTCATGTCGATCATGCCGCGGACACCGCCGAAGGCCTTCATGACCGTGTCCGCCGCCTCCTTCGAGGCAGCGGCCTCCCGGGCGGCGGCGGCCTCGGCCGACTCCGCGGGCTCGGCCCGGTGATCCGGATCGCGCTGGGCCAGGTCGAGCTGGGCGGCGGGCTCGCCGCCGGGCAGGTTGGTCACTCTCACTCGCTCCCGTGTCCGGCCGGACGCAGTTCGTAGCGGGGGTTGAACAGCACGCGGCGCCCGCGTGCATGGCTGATCCTGCCGGTGGCGATGAGCCGGCGGCCCGGCTCTATGCCGACGATCGAACGGCGGCCGAGCCAGACCACGTCCAGCGCGTCACTGCCGTCGAAGAGTTCTGCCTCCAGAGCCGGCACGCCGGCCCGGGGGCGGAGGGTAACGGTGCGCAGGGTGCCTGCGACGGTGACCACCTCGCGGTCGCCGCAACTGGCTATCGGAGTGCAGCCCGACTCCGCGGTGTCCTGGCGCAGTTCCTCGGCCTCGAGCTCCTCGGAGGAGGAGGTCAGACGGCTGAGCATGCGTCGGAAGCGGCCCTGCGGCTGGTCGCTGCTGTTGTCACCACTCATGCCCGAAGGGTACCGGTTTCACGGGTCCCAGCGGCAGGGCCGAAGGTCCGGGCGGCGAGAACCCACGCCCCGTCACGCCTCGAAGCGGTACCCCATGCCCGGCTCGGTGATGAAGTGGCGGGGGTGCGAGGGGTCGACCTCCAGCTTGCGGCGCAGCTGGGCGAGATAAACCCGCAGGTAGTTGGTCTCGGTGCGGTAGGCGGGGCCCCAGACCTCCTGCAGGAGCTGGGTCTGGCTGACCAGCCGGCCCGCGTTGCGGACCAGCACCTCCAGCAGGTGCCACTCGGTCGGGGTGAGGCGGACGTCGGTGCCGCCGCGGTTGACCTTCTTGGCGGCCAGGTCGACGGTGAAGCTCTCGGTGGCCACCACCGAGTCGTCCTCCCCGGCCACCGGCTCGGCCCGGCGGACGGCGGCCCGCATCCGGGCCAGCAGCTCGTCCATGCCGAAGGGCTTGGTGACGTAGTCGTCCGCGCCGGCGTCCAGGGCCTCGACCTTCTCGTCCGAGGCGTGCCGGGCGGACAGCACGATGATCGGGACCCTCGTCCAGCCGCGCAGGCCCTTGATCACCTCGACGCCGTCCATGTCGGGCAGGCCGAGGTCGAGGACGACCACGTCGGGGTGGCGGGCGGCGGCCAGCTCCAGGGCGCTCGCGCCGTCATGGGCCGCGTCGACCTCGTACTTCCGGGCCTTGAGGTTGATCACCAGGGCGCGAACGATCTGCGGTTCGTCGTCCACGACGAGGACCCGGGTCATACGGGCTCCGCCTTTCGGTTCAGCTGTGAGTGTTCGGGCAGGTCGACGGCGGGGAGGGTGACCACCATGGTCAGCCCGCCGCCCGGGGTGTCCTCGGCGGCCACGGTGCCGCCCATCGCCTCGACGAAGCCCCGGGCCACCGCGAGGCCGAGGCCGACGCCCGCTCCGCGCGGGGCGTCGCCGTAGCGCTGGAAGGGGGCGAAGATCCGCTCCTTCGCCTCCTCCGGCACCCCGGGGCCGCGGTCGACGATCCGCAGCTCGACCCGGCCGGGCGCGCCCGCCGGGTGCAGGGCATCGGCCCTGACGAGCACCTTCACGCCGTCGGGGCTGTACTTGACGGCGTTCTCGATCAGGTTGGCCAGCGAGCGTTCCAGCAGCCCGGCATCGGCGTGGATCATGGGCAGCGTCTCGGAGACGTCCAGCTTCACCGCGTCCAACGGCACGCCGCCGAGCGCGAAGGGGACGACCTCGTCCAGGTCGGTCTCCTGGATCAGCGGGGTCACCGTGCCGGTCTGCAGGCGGCTCATGTCGAGCAGATTGTTGATCAGATGATCGAGGCGGTCCGCGCCGCTCTCTATGCCGGCGAGCAGCTCCGCCTCGTCGGCCTCGTCCCACTCGACGTCGTCGGCGCGCAGCGAGCTGACGGCGGCCTTGATACCGGCCAGCGGGGTGCGCAGGTCGTGCGAGACGGCCGCGAGCAGGGCGGTACGGATCCGGTTGCCCTCGGCCTCCCGGCGGGCCGCGGCGGCCTCCCCGGCCAGCCGGCGCCGCTCCAGCAGGACGGCGGCCTGAGCGGCGAAGGCGCCGAGCAGGCGGCGGTCCTCGGCGGGGAGGACCCGGCCGCGGAGCACCAGCGTGAGGTACGTGCCGGCCGGGACGTCCACCTGGCCGTCCTCGGGGTGCTCGGGCGGGTGCGGGCCGCTGGCGGCGATGGTGTGCCACGGGTCGAACTCGTGCCGCCGCTCCAGCAGCGCGACCGAGTCCTCCTGGAAGGTCTCCCTGACCTGGTCCAGCAGCGCCGTCAGCAGCCCGTCACCGCCGGGTGCGCCGCGCAGGACCGTACCGGCGAGGGCGCTCAGCGACTGTGCCTCGGCCTGGCTGCGGGCCGCCTGCTGGGTACGGCGGGCGGCGAGGTCGACCACGGAGGCCACGGCGATGCCGACGGCGGTGAAGATGCCGACCGCGACGATGTTCTGCGGCTCGGAGATGGTGAAGGTGTGCACCGGGGGCGTGAAGTAGTAGTTCAGCGCCGAGGAGCCGACCAGGGCGGAGGCGATGGCCGGGAAGAGCCCGCCGACGAGCGCTGCGCAGACCGTCAGCGACAGGAAGAGCAGCATGTCGGTGGGGAGGCCGAGCCCGTCCACATGGGTGAGCAGCACGGCCAGCAGGAGCGGGCCGGCGACGCCGATCAGCCAGCCGGCGACGGTACGGGTGCGGCCGAGGTCGGTGATCTTGCGGATCGGGATCCGGCCGCGGCCCTTGGCGGCATGCTCGTGCGTGACGATGTGCACGTCTATGTCGCCCGAGTCGCGGGTGACGGTGGCGCTGACGCCGGGCCCGTAGATGTACTGCCAGGCACGGCGGCGGCTGGACCCGAGCACGATCTGGGTCGCGTTGACGCCCCGGGCGAAGTCCAGCAGGGCCAACGCCGGGTCGTCGCCCAGCACGGTGTGGAAACTGCCGCCGAGGCTCTCGACCAGGGCCCGCTGCTCGATCAGCGCCTGCGGCGAGCCGGCGCCGGCGAGACCGTCGGACCGGGAGATGTGGACCGCGAGGACCTCACCGCCGGAGCCCCGGGTGGCGATCCGGGCGGCGCGGCGGATCAGGGTGGCACCCTCGGGGCCGCCGGTCAGGCCGACCACGATCCGCTCGCGGGCCTGCCAGGTGCCCTCGATGCCCTGCTCGGCCCGGTAGCGCTGGAGGTACTCGTCGACCCGGTCGGCCGTCCAGAGCAGGGCGAGTTCGCGCAGGGCGGTGAGGTTGCCCGGGCGGAAGTAGTTGGAGAGGGAGGCGTCGATCTTGTCCGGCGCGTACACGTTGCCGTGCGCCAGGCGGCGGCGCAGCGCCTGCGGGGACATGTCGACCAGCTCGATCTGGTCGGCCCGGCGGACCACCTCGTCCGGGACGGTCTCGCGCTGCCGGACGCCGGTGATGCCCTCGACCACGTCGCCGAGGGACTCCAGGTGCTGGATGTTGACGGTGGAGACCACGTCGATGCCGGCCGCGAGCAGCTCCTCGACGTCCTGCCAGCGCTTCGCGTTGCGGCAGCCGGGGACGTTGGTGTGGGCGAGCTCGTCGACCAGGGCGACGGCCGGCCTCCGACGGAGGACGGCGTCCAGGTCCATCTCGGTGAAGACGGCGCCCCGGTGTGTCAGCTCGCGGCGCGGGACGGTCTCCAGACCCTCGCCGAGCTTCAGCGTGTTCTCCCGGCCGTGGTACTCGACGAACCCGGCCACCACGTCCGTGCCCCGGGCGACGCGCCGGTGGGCCTCCGCGAGCATGGCGTACGTCTTACCGACCCCGGGGGCCGCCCCGAGGTAGATCCGCAGCCTGCCGCGTGCCATGTGCACCATTCTCGATCGGGTCCGGTCTCCGGACACCTGTTCGCCGGTTTCGAGACTACGGCTTTCCGGCTTAATTTCCCCTGATCGGAGTAGTAGACGGATAGTTTTAGCGGCTTTTTGACGGTCCACCGCCGGGTTCTGCCTTCATGCCGCCGCCACGCCCACGCAACACCCCGCTGGGAGCATCGACCGCATGCTGTCACTCGTCGCTCCCCCCACACTCGGCCGCGGCCCGCTGCCGGTCGAGGGCGGCGGTGCCGGTGCGGTACTGCGCGCGGTACTGGCCGGCGGCCCGCTGGCCCGTACCGCCGTCGGACGGGCCACCGGGCTCAGCCCGGCCGCCGTCTCCCGGCACACCGCCGACCTGATCAACCTCGGCCTGCTGCGCGAACTGCCGCCGCCGGACGGTCCGCCCCGGGCCGGCCGCCCGCAGCTGCCGCTGGACGTGGACACCCGCCATCACCTGGCCTGCGGGGTGCACATCGGCGTCCCCTGGCTCACCTTCGCGCTGCTGGACCTGCGCGGCCGGGTGATCGCCCATGAACGGCTCCCCCGGCAGGGCGACGCGGCGGCGGTGCTGGGCGCGATCCGCGACCACCTGCCGAACTTCCTGGCCCGCCGGACCGCCGGCCGCTCACTGCTCGGCCTCGGCGTGGTGACCGGCGGCTGGGTCGACTCCGAGCGCGGGACGGTGGTGGAGCACGGCCCGCTCGGCTGGCGTGACGTTCCGGTGCGCGGCGAGCTCGCCCGGGTGACCCGGCTGCCGGTGCACGTGGACAGCCACGCCCGGGCGCTCGCCCAGGCGGAGCTGCTGTTCGGCGCGGGCAGCGGGGCCACCGAGCTGGTGCAGCTGTTCGTCGGCAATGTGGTGGACGCGGCGATCGCCACCGGCGGCACCGTGCTGCGCGGCCTCCGCTCCCGCGCCGGGGACGTCGGCCACCTGCCGGTGCCGGGCTCGACCGAACCGTGCGTCTGCGGCCGGAAGGGCTGCCTCCAGGCGACCGTCTCGGAGCGGACCATCGCCCGACGGGCCCACGAACAGGAGCTGATCCCCGCCCCGGTCTTCGAGCTGCTGCTGAGCCTGGCCGGAGCGGGCGACCCGCGAGCCCTGCGCCTGATCGAGGAGCGGCTGCGGCTCGCCGCCCCGGCGGCAGCGCTGCTGCTGAACATGGTCAACCCCGAGGTGCTGGTGGTCAGCGAGGCCGGGCTGATGGTGGTGCCGGAGCTGGGCGGCTACCTGTGCGAGCAGATCATGGAGCACTCCCGGCCCGAGCCGGGGCAGGTGGTCACGGCCGCCTTGCCTGATCAGCCACTTCGAGCCCTTCACCCTGCTGACGGCACTCGCCGTGGTCACCGAGCGGATCGGGCTGATCGGCACGGTCTCCACCGGCTTCTCCGAGCCGTACAACCTGGCTCGGCAGTTCGCCTCGCTGGACCACATCAGCCGCGGCCGGGCCGGCTGGAACATCGTCACCTCGGCCGGCGAGCGGTCGGCACAGAACTTCAACCGCAGCGCCAACCAGGAGCACGGCCTCCGCTACGAGCGCGCGGCCGAATTCCTCGACGTCGCAACGGCACTGTGGGACAGCTGGGAGGACGGCGCGCTGCTGCTGGACCGGGAGAGCGGGGCATTCGCGGAGGCGGAGCGGGTGCACGAGATCAACCACGTCGGAAAGCACTTCCAGGTCCGCGGCCCGCTGAACATCCCGCGCAGCCCGCAGGGCCACCCGCTGCTGGTCCAGGCCGGGTCCTCGGACAACGGCCGTGCCTTCGCGGCTCGTTGGGCAGAGGCGGTGTTCACCGCGCAGCAGACGCTCGAGGAGGGGCAGTCCTTCTACGCCGACCTCAAGCTCCAGGCCACCGCGCTCGGGCGCGACCCCGGCCATGTGAAGGTGCTGCCCGGCGTGGTGCCGGTGCTCGGCTCCACCGAGGCCGAAGCCCAAGCACTGGACCGGGAGTTGGACGAACTGATCAACCCGTCCCGGGCGGTGGGCGTCCTCTCGACCGTGCTCGGCGTCGACCTGACCGACCACCCGCTGGACGAACCGTTGCCGCCGCTGCCGCCGGTGACCGAGATCAACGGAGCCAAGAGCCGCTTCGAGTTGATCCGCGACCTCGCCGAGCGCGACCGGCTCACGCTCCGCCGGCTGATCGGCCGGCTGGGTGGCGGCCGCGGTCACCAGCTGGTCGTCGGTACGCCCGAGCAGGTGGCCGACCACATCGAGAGCTGGTTCACCCAGGGCGCGGCGGACGGCTTCAACATCATGCCGCCGATCCTGCCGGACGGGCTCGACGACTTCATCGAGCAGGTGCTGCCGATCCTGCGCAAGCGCGGCCTGTTCCGCGAGGGCTACACCGGCCGCACGCTGCGGGAGCACTACGGGCTGCCGCGCCCGGCCGGGCGTTACTCCGCCTGACACATGACCGTGCGCCGCGAGGATCTCGCGGCGCACGGTCATGTCCGGGGTCAGGAGGTGTAGTGAGCCGCCTCGTCGCCCTCGATCACATAGCTGGGCTCACCCGTGACGCCGACCGGCACGTCACCGGCCACGGTGACCCGGTGCAGGCGCCGGGGCAGGTCGTCGTAGTCGTCCGGCGCGTAGTGCTGGGTGGCGCGGTTGTCGAAGAGCACCAGGTCCCCGACGGACCACCGCCAGCGCACCACGTTCTCAGGCCGGGTCACGTACGCCTGCAGACTGCGCAGCAGGTCGTGCGACTCGGCGGACGGCAGACCGATGATGCTCTGCGCGAACCCGCCGACGAACAGCCCGCGTTCGCCGGACTCGGGGTGGACCCGGACCACCGGATGGGCGGTCCGGTACTTGCGCGAGGTGAAGACCCGACGGCGCTCGGCGTCGGCCTCGTCCAGTTCCTTGCCCTGTGCGTAGTCGTAGTCGTTGGTGTGCACGGCCCAGAGCCGGTCGGCCAGCTCGCGCAGCGCGTCCGGGAGATCCTGGTACGCCGTCTGGGAGTTGGCGATCAGCGTGTTGCCGCCGTACGGGGGGACGATCAGGCTGCGCAGCGTGCTGGCCTTGGGGGGCGTACGGACGAAGGTGACGTCGGTGTGCCAGCGGTTGGCCCGGCCACCGTCCTCGCTGTCCACCGGGAGGACGTTGGGCCGGCCCTCCAGGGACGGGACGGTGGGGTGGGCGGTGGTGAGGGTGCCGAAGTGGGCGGCGAAGCGGAGCTGGCCCTCGTCGTCGAGGTTCTGGTCGCGGAAGACCAGGGCCTTGTGGGCGAGCAGCGCCTCGTTGAGGCGGCCGACGGTGTCGGCGTCGAGGGGCTGGGAGGTGTCGACGCCGGTGATCTCGGCGCCGATCCGGCCGCCGATCTTGTGGATCTCGATGCTGGGCATGGTGGTACCTCTCTGCTCGGTGACGGTTGTTCGGGAGGTGGTGGGTACGCGCTGTTCAGGAGGGTTCCTTCAGCTGTTGAGCGGGGCCCGCCAGGCCGTGAAGCGGCGCTCCAGGGCGACCAGCAGTTGGTTGAAGGCCACGCCGATGACGGAGATGGAGACGATGCCCGCGTACATCTGCGGGATGGCGAAGTTGAACTGGGAGGCGTTGATCAGATAGCCCAGTCCCGCCTTGGCGCCGACCATCTCGGCCGCGACCAGGACCAGGATCGAGACCGCCCCGGCCAGCCGGATGCCGGTGAAGACCACCGGCACCGAGGCCGGCAGGATGACCTTCTGGAACAGGCGCGGCGCGGACAGGTCCAGCGAGCGGGCGAGCCGCAGCAGGGTCGGGTCCACGCTGCGTACCGCGCTGATGGTGTTCAGCAGGATCGGCCAGAGGCAGGCGTACAGCACGATCGAGATCTTCGAGGTCTCGCCGATGCCCAGGATCAGCACGAACACCGGCAGCAGCGCGAGGGCGGCCGTGTTGCGGAAGAGTTCAAGCAGCGGGCTGAGCAGGTTGGCCACCGGGCGGTACCACCCGATCAGCAGGCCGAGCGGAACTCCGATCGTCACCGCGAGCCCGAAGCCGGTGAACGAACGGGTGAGGCTGGCCTGGGTGTTGGTCGCCAGCTGACCGCTGTCGAGCAGACCGAACCAGGCGTCCACCACCTCACTGAACGGCGGAAGGAAGGTCCGGTCGACCAGGCCGAGGCGCGGGGCCGTCTCCCAGACCGCGAGCAGCAGGGCGATCGCCAGGGACTTGGTGAGAGCGGAGAGCAACAGCCCGGGGATTCGGGAGCCGCGGCGGGGTGCCGGAACGGCGCGGGTCCGGGGGGCAGCCGGCCGGACCAGGACTGCGGCGGCTGTGCCCAGGTCAGGATTCCGGTCGGTCGTCAGGGTGCTGCTCAGGTCCGTGCTCATGCGTGGCTGACCTCTCTCTCCAACTGCCGGGCCCGGCTGACCTCGTCGTGCAGCAGGCTCCAGATCTCGTGCCGATAGCGCGCGAACTCCGGGCTGGAGCGCAGGTCCTGGGCGGCGCTGCGCTCTCCGAGGTCGATCGGGACGACCTCCTTGACCCTCCCCGGCCGGGAGGTGAGCACAGCGACGCGCCGGCCGAGGTACACGGCCTCCTCGATACCGTGGGTGATGAAGACGACGGTCTTGCCCGTGCGTTCCCAGATCCGCAGCAGCTCGTCCTGCAGCGACTCCCGGGTCTGGGCGTCGAGGGCTGCGAACGGCTCGTCCATGAGCAGCACGTTCGGGTCGTACGCGAGACTGCGGGCGATCGCGACGCGCTGCTTCATGCCGCCGGAGAGCTCGTGCGGGTGGCGGTCCTCGAAGCCGGTGAGGCCGACCAGGTCGAGGTACTCCCGTGCGCGGGCGGCACGTTGGCGCCGGGGGACCCCGGTGGCCTCCAGGCCGAACTCGACGTTGCCCTGGGCGGTGCGCCACGGCAGCAGGGCGTACTGCTGGAAGACGATGCTGCGGTCCAGCCCGGGGCCGGTGACCGGCTCGCCGTTCAACAGGATCTGACCGGAGGTGGGCGTGGTGAGCCCGCCGAGCAGGTCGAGCAGGGTGGACTTGCCGCAGCCGCTCGGGCCGACCAGGACGACGAACTCGCCTGCTGCGACGTCCAGGTCAACGCCGTCGACCGCGACGAACTCGGCGCGCTGACGGACGCCGGAGCGTCCTCGTACGGGGAAGGTCTTGGTCACCTGCTGGAAGCTGATCTGCGAGGTCATCGCTCAACTCCTGCTTTCCGAAGGGGAGGCGGCCGCAGGCGCGCTCGCAGCCGCGGTGTAGCCGTTGAACGCGTTGGTGTAGAGGTCGCCCGGCTTGACCTGGCCGGCCTTGATGTCGCCGTGCGACACCAGCCAGTCGATCCAGAGCTTGAACTCGTCGTCCGAGATCCGTCCGCCCGTCTCGGCGACGCCGTAGGACTTCCAGTACTTGAGGGTGGCGGTGTCCTCGTTCCGGCCGCGCTTCTTGATGATCTCGGTGTAGCGGGCGATCACCTGGTCGCGCGGCGTGCTCCTGCTCCACTCGATCGCCTTTGCGACACCGGTCACGAAGGTCCGCGCGGTGGTCGGATTCGCTTTGATGAACCGGTCGGTCAGGACGTAGGTGCCGGCGCTGAAGGCACCGAGCAGCTCGAAGTCACTGAACAGCGGCCGGATTCCGCCTGCGGCAAGCGCCTTGTCCCGCAGGATCCCGCCGAGGACCGCCACCTCGATCTGCTTCTGACGCAGCGACTGCTCGGTGTTCACCGGGGGGATGACGATCGGCTCGACCTTGGCGATCTCGGCGGGCGAGAGCCCGTTGCGCTGCAGGTAGATGTCGAGCATCGCCTCGGAGTGCGCGCCGAGGGTGTTCATGCCGACCTTCTTGCCGATCAGGTCGCGGGCCGAGCGGATCGGGCTGTCCTGCAGCACGTAGTAGCCGCTGAAGGTGGCGGCGTCGACGCCGTAGTAGCTGATCACCGCCTTCACCGGGGCGCCGGCCGCGATCAGCTTCACCACCGCGCCGTTGAACGCCCCGCCGAAGTCGGTCTGGCCGGTCGCAGCGGACTGGATGTCCTGCGGACCGCTGATGGTGTTGCCCACCCACTCCAGCTTCACATCGCCGAAGTAGCCGAGATCCTCAGCGAGTTCAGGCAGGGTTACCTGCCCGACCGAGCCCTGGTATCTGAGTCTCTTCGTCTCGGCTGTGCTGCCCGCTGTCGCGGTGGCCCGGCCGCAGGCGGCGGCAGCGGCACCGATGGCGGCGAGGGCCAGGAAGTTGCGTCGGGAGGTGGTGGCCATGGGCTGTTCCTTTGCGGGCAGCAGGGTACGCCGAGCTGGACGAGCGCCGATCGGCCCGTCGAGTGGCATGAGGAAGCGCGACCGGCCCGCAGGGCGGAACGGCGTACGCGGATAGGGAGGACCTCAGCCCTCTGCTCGGGGAGCGGGGCCGGGAATGGTGGTGAGACGCGTTCGAGTCAGCGCGAGGTGCACGTCGTCAGCGCGGAGACAGCAAGGTGTCAGCGACAGACGGCACAGATCGCGCTCGCGTGCCGTCGGAGATCGACGTGCAGGCGGCCCACAAGGCTCACGGCTTGGCTCACGTCTCACAGCGTTCCAGTGGCGCCGACCAGCGTCAATGAATGTTCCGCCGCCGGAAGAAACCCTGGCGGGGCAGTGGCCGTGGGTGCTGGGTGGTGCCGTCCGCTGTCCCTGTCCCTGTTCGCTGTCCGCTCGGGAAATGCAGAAAGCCCCCTCCCGTTCCCGGGAGGGGGCTTTCTGTGAATGATTGTTCGGCGGCGTCCTACTCTCCCACAGGGTCCCCCCTGCAGTACCATCGGCGCTACGAGGCTTAGCTTCCGGGTTCGGAATGTAACCGGGCGTTTCCCTCACGCTATGACCACCGAAACACTATGAAACTTTTCGCCGCACCACACCGTGACCTGGTGTGGGGTCGTTGTTTCAGAACAACACAGTGGACGCGAGCAACTGAGGACAAGCCCTCGGCCTATTAGTACCGGTCAGCTCCACCCCTTACAGGGCTTCCACATCCGGCCTATCAACCCAGTCGTCTACTGGGAGCCTTACCCTCTCAAGGAGGTGGGAGTGCTCATCTCGAAGCAGGCTTCCCGCTTAGATGCTTTCAGCGGTTATCCCTCCCGAACGTAGCCAACCAGCCATGCCCTTGGCAGGACAACTGGCACACCAGAGGTTCGTCCGTCCCGGTCCTCTCGTACTAGGGACAGCCCTTCTCAACACTCCTACGCGCACAGCGGATAGGGACCGAACTGTCTCACGACGTTCTAAACCCAGCTCGCGTACCGCTTTAATGGGCGAACAGCCCAACCCTTGGGACCTACTCCAGCCCCAGGATGCGACGAGCCGACATCGAGGTGCCAAACCATCCCGTCGATATGGACTCTTGGGGAAGATCAGCCTGTTATCCCCGGGGTACCTTTTATCCGTTGAGCGACGGCGCTTCCACAAGCCACCGCCGGATCACTAGTCCCTGCTTTCGCACCTGCTCGACCCGTCGGTCTCACAGTCAAGCTCCCTTGTGCACTTACACTCAACACCTGATTGCCAACCAGGCTGAGGGAACCTTTGGGCGCCTCCGTTACTCTTTAGGAGGCAACCGCCCCAGTTAAACTACCCACCAGACACTGTCCCTGATCCGGATCACGGACCCAGGTTAGACATCCAGCACGACCAGAGTGGTATTTCAACGACGACTCCACCCAAACTGGCGTTTGGGTTTCAAAGTCTCCCACCTATCCTACACAAGCCGAACCGAACACCAATATCAAGCTATAGTAAAGGTCCCGGGGTCTTTCCGTCCTGCTGCGCGAAACGAGCATCTTTACTCGTAATGCAATTTCACCGGGCCTATGGTTGAGACAGTCGAGAAGTCGTTACGCCATTCGTGCAGGTCGGAACTTACCCGACAAGGAATTTCGCTACCTTAGGATGGTTATAGTTACCACCGCCGTTTACTGGCGCTTAAGTTCTCAGCTTCGCCCGACCGAAATCGGACTAACCGGTCCCCTTAACGTTCCAGCACCGGGCAGGCGTCAGTCCGTATACATCGCCTTACGGCTTCGCACGGACCTGTGTTTTTAGTAAACAGTCGCTTCTCGCTGGTCTCTGCGGCCGGCCCCAGCTCAGGAAGCAAGTTCCCTCACCAGATCCGGCCCCCCTTCTCCCGAAGTTACGGGGGCATTTTGCCGAGTTCCTTAACCATAGTTCACCCGAACGCCTCGGTATTCTCTACCTGACCACCTGAGTCGGTTTGGGGTACGGGCCGCCATGAAACTCGCTAGAGGCTTTTCTCGACAGCATAGGATCATCCACTTCACCACAATCGGCTCGGCATCAGGTCTCAGACTATGTGCAAGGCGGATTTGCCTACCTTGCGTCCTACACCCTTACCCCGGGACAACCACCGCCCGGGCTGGACTACCTTCCTGCGTCACCCCATCGCTCACCTACTACCCCGTTGGGTCACCGGCTCCACCACTCCCCTTTGTCCGAAGACTCCGGGGCGGCTTTGCGGGCTTAGCATCAAGAGGTTCAGCGTTGGCGCTTCAAAGCGGGTACGGGAATATCAACCCGTTGTCCATCGACTACGCCTGTCGGCCTCGCCTTAGGTCCCGACTTACCCTGGGCAGATCAGCTTGACCCAGGAACCCTTGGTCAATCGGCGCAAGAGTTTCCCACTCTTGTATCGCTACTCATGCCTGCATTCTCACTCGTGTACCGTCCACAACTGGTTTCCACCGCTGCTTCACCCGGCACACGACGCTCCCCTACCCATCACAGCAGGCGTTGGCCCTATTGCTGCAATGACACGACTTCGGTGGTGTGCTTGAGCCCCGCTACATTGTCGGCGCGGAATCACTTGACCAGTGAGCTATTACGCACTCTTTCAAGGGTGGCTGCTTCTAAGCCAACCTCCTGGTTGTCTCTGCGACTCCACATCCTTTCCCACTTAGCACACGCTTAGGGACCTTAGTCGGTGTTCTGGGCTGTTTCCCTCTCGACCATGGAGCTTATCCCCCACAGTCTCACTGCCACGCTCTCACTTACCGGCATTCGGAGTTTGGCTAAGGTCAGTAACCCGGTGAGGCCCATCGCCTATCCAGTGCTCTACCTCCGGCAAGAAACACGTGACGCTGCACCTAAATGCATTTCGGGGAGAACCAGCTATCACGGAGTTTGATTGGCCTTTCACCCCTAACCACAGGTCATCCCCCAGGTTTTCAACCCTGGTGGGTTCGGTCCTCCACACGGTCTTACCCGCGCTTCAACCTGCCCATGGCTAGATCACTCCGCTTCGGGTCTTGGGCATGCAACTCAAACGCCCTATTCGGACTCGCTTTCGCTACGGCTACCCCACACGGGTTAACCTCGCTACACACCGCAAACTCGCAGGCTCATTCTTCAAAAGGCACGCAGTCACGAGACACACAGTAAACTGCATGTCCGACGCTCCCACGGCTTGTAGGCACACGGTTTCAGGTACTATTTCACTCCGCTCCCGCGGTACTTTTCACCATTCCCTCACGGTACTATCCGCTATCGGTCACCAGGGAATATTTAGGCTTAGCGGGTGGTCCCGCCAGATTCACACGGGATTTCTCGGGCCCCGTGCTACTTGGGAAATGAGCAAGCAAGCCGCTGATGTTTCGTCTACGGGGGTCTTACCCTCTACGCCGGACCTTTCGCATGTCCTTCGACTACACCAACGGTTTCTGACTCGCCGACCGGCCGGCAGACCGATCAAGCTCACTCCCACGACCCCGAAACGGCAACCCCTGCCGGGTCTCACACCATCTCGGTTTAGCCTCATCCGGTTTCGCTCGCCACTACTCCCGGAATCACGGTTGTTTTCTCTTCCTGCGGGTACTGAGATGTTTCACTTCCCCGCGTTCCCTCCACATACCCTATGTGTTCAGGTATGGGTGACAGCCCATGACGACTGCCGGGTTTCCCCATTCGGAAACCCCCGGATCAAAGCCTGGTTGACGGCTCCCCGGGGACTATCGTGGCCTCCCACGTCCTTCATCGGTTCCTGGTGCCAAGGCATCCACCGTGCGCCCTTAAAAACTTGGCCACAGATGCTCGCGTCCACTGTGCAGTTCTCAAACAACGACCAGTCACCCACCCCCAAGACCCCAAGGGATCTCTTCAGTGGGACCGGCATCTCTGAAGCAACGACCATACGGCCGTTCCCTCAGGACCCAACAACGTGCCCGACACGCCTGACTGATGATGTGCTTTCCACGCCGAAGCAGTACTCACACTCACAACCAAGCGTGCCGAATAGTCAACGTTCCACCCATGAGCAACCGTGCGAGACATTCGCTCGCAGTCGGCTATTGCTCCTTAGAAAGGAGGTGATCCAGCCGCACCTTCCGGTACGGCTACCTTGTTACGACTTCGTCCCAATCGCTGGTCCCACCTTCGACGGCTCCTCCCCTTACGGGTTAGGCCACCGGCTTCGGGTGTTACCGACTTTCGTGACGTGACGGGCGGTGTGTACAAGGCCCGGGAACGTATTCACCGCAGCATGCTGATCTGCGATTACTAGCAACTCCAACTTCATGGGGTCGAGTTGCAGACCCCAATCCGAACTGAGGCCGGCTTTTTGGGATTCGCTCCGCCTCGCGGCATCGCAGCCCTTTGTACCGACCATTGTAGCACGTGTGCAGCCCAAGACATAAGGGGCATGATGATTTGACGTCGTCCCCACCTTCCTCCGAGTTGACCCCGGCAGTCTCCTGTGAGTCCCCATCACCCCGAAAGGCATGCTGGCAACACAGAACAAGGGTTGCGCTCGTTGCGGGACTTAACCCAACATCTCACGACACGAGCTGACGACAACCATGCACCACCTGTATACCGACCACAAGGGGGCGACTATCTCTAGCCGTTTCCGGTATATGTCAAGCCTTGGTAAGGTTCTTCGCGTTGCGTCGAATTAAGCCACATGCTCCGCTGCTTGTGCGGGCCCCCGTCAATTCCTTTGAGTTTTAGCCTTGCGGCCGTACTCCCCAGGCGGGGAACTTAATGCGTTAGCTGCGGCACCGACGACGTGGAATGTCGCCAACACCTAGTTCCCAACGTTTACGGCGTGGACTACCAGGGTATCTAATCCTGTTCGCTCCCCACGCTTTCGCTCCTCAGCGTCAGTAATGGCCCAGAGATCCGCCTTCGCCACCGGTGTTCCTCCTGATATCTGCGCATTTCACCGCTACACCAGGAATTCCGATCTCCCCTACCACACTCCAGCCTGCCCGTATCGAATGCAGACCCGGGGTTAAGCCCCGGGCTTTCACATCCGACGCGACAGGCCGCCTACGAGCTCTTTACGCCCAATAATTCCGGACAACGCTCGCACCCTACGTATTACCGCGGCTGCTGGCACGTAGTTAGCCGGTGCTTCTTCTGCAGGTACCGTCACTTGCGCTTCTTCCCTGCTGAAAGAGGTTTACAACCCGAAGGCCGTCATCCCTCACGCGGCGTCGCTGCATCAGGCTTTCGCCCATTGTGCAATATTCCCCACTGCTGCCTCCCGTAGGAGTCTGGGCCGTGTCTCAGTCCCAGTGTGGCCGGTCGCCCTCTCAGGCCGGCTACCCGTCGTCGCCTTGGTGGGCCGTTACCCCACCAACAAGCTGATAGGCCGCGGGATCATCCTGCACCGCCGGAGCTTTCCACCCACCCCCATGCAGAGGCAGGTCATATCCGGTATTAGACCTCGTTTCCAAGGCTTGTCCCAGAGTGCAGGGCAGATTTCCCACGTGTTACTCACCCGTTCGCCACTAATCCACTCCGAAGAGCTTCATCGTTCGACTTGCATGTGTTAAGCACGCCGCCAGCGTTCGTCCTGAGCCAGGATCAAACTCTCCGTGAATGTTTACCCGTAATCGGGTGAGACACTCGCGTTGAGCGGCACGGCAACCACCGGAATAGGGTGATCCCGCGCACTGCGTCCTCGCTGTGTTTTTACTTCAAAAGGAATCTCCAACCCGGACCGAACGGTCCAGGCCGGGGATGTCAACATATCTGGCGTTGACTTTTGGCACGCTGTTGAGTTCTCAAGGAACGGACACTTCCTTCAAAACACTCTCGTGTCTCTCCGGGCGCTTCGTTCTTTCGTGTTTCCAGCTTATCAGATCCGAACTCGCGCTCTTCCCTGACTCGCTTTCATCGGAACCGACCTGACGGCCTGTCCGACGTTTCAAACTCTAGCCGATCCCCGCCCCGAAAGGCGAATCCAGCCGCAATCCATATAAACGCACACAGCAATTCCCACCGAAGCGCGACAAGACGCGACCCGGTTTGGGAAGTGAAGTGGTGTTTCAAGGAGTGGCCGCCCCGGGACCGTCCGCGCCGATGCGTGTCCGGTGCTCCCTGCCGAGCGACTACGAAACAGTACGCCCATCCACCGCGGCAGGCAAATCGCCGCCCCGGACGACTCCGGTGCAGGCCGCCAGGCCTTCCTTCACGTACTCGCCGTTCGGGTGATCGTTCGACTCGATCCAGTGCCTCGCAGCCGCTGCGTCCCGTCCACCGTTCACATGCCGCTGCAGCAACCGCTCCTCACGAACGGCATCGTCAGCGTCCACGTACCAGAGCTCGCGCAGCAGTTGGCGGGCCTCCGGCCAGGGTGCGTGGGCGTTGGCCAGATAGTTGCCCTCGGTCACGACGAGCCGGGTATGCGGGCGAACCACATGCCGCGCCGCAACCGGCTCGTCGAGTTCGCGGTCGAAGTCCGGTACGTACACATCACGGAAGCGCTCGGCTGCGACCCGGCGCAGCAGTGCCACATATCCCCAGGCGTCGAAGCTCTCCGGGGAGCCCTTGCGGGCGCGCAGGCCAAGGCGCTCGAGTTGCGTGTTGGAGAGATGGAAGCCGTCCAGGGGGAGGTAGGCGGCGGTGCCCTGTCCCTCCAGTCGGTCGATCTCGGTGACCAGGTACCGGGCGAGCGTCGACTTCCCTGCACCGGGCGGGCCTGCCAGGCCGAGGATGATCCGGCCCCCGCTGCCTGCGCGGCCGCGCAGCAGTTCGACCGTCCGGGCGAGCAGCGCGGTCCGCCCAGAGATGAAGGTGTCGTCGTGCCGGCCGTTCACGTGCATGGGCGGCACCCTACTCACCGGAGTCGCCGGTGAGAACCGGAACGTCCAGCGTGAGCGTGTCGGCGTCGGCGTCGAGCCGGGCGGGCATGCCGAGGGGCACGGTGAGGGTGGACGGGCCATGGCCGAATCCGAGCTCCCAGAGAATGGGCACACCGAGCGGGCCGAGCCGCTCGAGCATGAGCTCGCGTACGCGTTCCAGCGGACCGCAGCCGTGCCACGAACCGAGGACGATCCCGGCGACACCGTCCAGGGCGCCCGAGCGGAGCAGCTGCGTGAGGATGCGGTCCAGCTGGTACGGGTACTCGTTGACGTCCTCCAGGAGCAGGATCGTCCCGGCGAAGGACGGCCTGGCTGTGGGCGTGCCCCGCTCGGTGGCCAGCAGGGAGGCGCAGCCACCTGCCGTGATGCCGTGAGCGGTTCCGGGGACCAGCGAGGTGGCGGTGTCCGAGGTCAGCACGGTGGTCGTGGCGGGCTCGAAGAGCGTCCGGCGCAGGTGGTCGGCGGACGGCCGGTCGCTGACGAAGACCGCGCTCGCGCTCATCGGCCCGTACAGGGTGGCAACTCCGAGGCGTTGGGCGACGGCTTCGTGCAGCACGGTCGTGTCGCTGTATCCGACCAGCACCTTGGGCGGCGCGGAACGCAACGCCTCCCAGTCGAGCAGGTCGACCATCCGCTGGACGCCGTAGCCGCCGCGCGCGCAGATGACGGCCGCGATGGTGGGGTCGAGCCAGGCGCGTTGGAAGTCTGCGGCGCGAGCGGCGTCGGTGCCGGCGAGGTGGCCGAGGCCGGGGTGGATGTCGAGGAGGTGCTCGGAGGGAACGACCTCCAGCCCCCAGGACCGGAGGATCTCGCTGCCTTCTGCGACCCGCTCGTGGTTGACCGGACTGCTCGGGCCGACCAGCGCCACCCGGTCGCCGGGGACCAGGCGACGCGGGCGGCGCAGCGCACGGAGCGGCTGGAGTTGAGCCATCGGCGGTGTCCCTCCCCGGGCGAGATGTTCGGCTGCTCACGGTATCCCCGCCGACGGGGCCCTTCGATCACGACGGGAGGCGTCGATCCTCTGTCCTCAGCCTGGCCGCGCCAGTTGGATGCCGAGGGCCGTGTGGCCGGCTCAGCCCATACCCATCGCGTGGCGGACTTCGCTGAGGGTGGCGTCCGCGAGGGCATTGGCACGCTCGTTGCCCGCTCGAAGTACGTCGCGCAGGTGTGCCCGGTCCTTGGCCAGCTCGGCTCGTCGGGCGCGCAGCGGGCGCAGGTGTTCGTTGACCGCCTCGGTGACATGCCGCTTCAGCGCGGCCGCGCCGCCGCTGCCGATCTCCTCGGCGACCGCGGCCGGTTCGCGCCCCTGGCAGAGGGCGGCGAGCAGGACCAGGCTGGAGACCTCCGGCCTGCCGACCGGGTCGTAGGTGATCCGCCGGTCGGCGTCGGTCGTGGCGCCGCGGATCAGCCGGGCCGTCCGGTCCTCGGTGGCGCCGAGCGGGATGGCGTTGCCCCGGCTCTTGCTCATCTTGGTCCCGTCGGTGCCGAGAAGCAGCGGAGCCTCGGAGAGCAGCGCTTCGGGTTCCGGGAAGACTGCCGTTGCGTAGCGGTCGTTGAATCGCCGCGCGACCGTGCGGGTGGTCTCGAGGTGCGGGAGTTGGTCCTGGCCGACCGGGACGAGGTTCGCCTTGCAGAAGAGGATGTCGGCGGCCTGGTGCACGGGGTAGGTGAACATGAGCCCGCTGACGGAGCCCTGCCGGGAGTGGGCGATCTCGTCCTTCACCGTGGGGTTCCGGCCCAGTTCGGCCACGCTCACCAGGCTGAGGAAGGGCAGCAGCAGTTGGTTGAGGGCGGGTACCGCACTGTGGGTGAAGATCGTGGCCCGGTCGGGGTCGACGCCTGCGGCGAGGTAGTCGAGTACCAGCTCCTCGGCGTGCCCGGCGGGGCGATCGGCGAGGTCCCGGTCGGTCAGGACCTGGTAGTCGGCGACGACGACGAAGAGCTCGACACCGAGCTGCTGGAGGCGGACCCGGTTCTGCAGGGTGCCGAAGTAGTGGCCGAGGTGGAGCGGGCCGGTGGGGCGGTCGCCGGTGAGCACCCGGTAGCGGGCGGGGTGGCGGCGGACAAGGTCGATGCTGGTCTGCACGGGAGGTTCTCCTTCACGGTGGCGGCAGTGGCTGCGGTGCCGGCGGCCACTGCATTGGCAGCGGCGGCAGTGGCGGCAGTGGTTCGCAGCGGCGGCTGACGGCGCGTCCGGTCGGTGGGCCCGCGTGAAGGGAACGCAGCAGGGCCGCCCGTACGGACGGCCCTGTGGTCATGCACGAGGTGGTGGCCGTCCTAAGACGGCCACCAGCTCAGGCACGGCAGATGCTTCATGAACCCGAGGCTAGCCGTGAGGCCGCGGCAGCGTCTCGGGAATTTCCGGCAGACGGCGAGACGGCTCCGGCGCGGCGATCCGCGTCAGCGATCCCGCGCGAGGCTCTGTCCGGCCATCGGGCGGAGGGTACGGCGGACCGTCAGTCCTCCTTCCCCCCTTGGCCCGTCACACGCTTGTACGGGAGGATCGTCCGAACCGAATCTCGGAGGGCCCGTACCCATGACCTCGCTCGACCGGACCGTGTTCGACAACTCCTCTGGTGAGCCCTCGTCGGCCGGCCGTGCCGGGCTGGACGCCGAGGCCGCCACCGCGGCCAACCTGCTGACCGGACTCGCCGCCCGGCTACGCGCGGCGTACGAGCAGGGAGCCGAGGTGGCCAGGCTCGCGGCGGCGTGCCGACGGTCGGAGGACGAGGTCAGGCGCTTGCTGCAACTTGCCGGGGCCGATCTGTCGGCAGGGCGTCACAGCGCGTTCACCACCACCCAGCCGACCCAGGCCGACCGGGACCGGCAGCAGCTCCGACGGGTCCGCCGGCCGACGCCCTCACGCCGCCTGAGCCGACTGCACCCCCGCGCCGAGCGCAGGCTCACCAGGTCGCCGGAACCGGAGCAGCCGGTGGCGGCGATGCAGCCGCAGACCCCGCTGGGCATCCTGATCGGCGCCTCGGCGGACTACACCGAACCTCAGGCCCACCCGGAGATCTCGTCACCGCGGCGGGTGCCCGCCGAGCTGGTGAGGGTCGGCCAGGGCACCAGCCTGGTGGTGCTGCCCTCGTGGCGAGCGGCCATAGCGGTGTCGGTCCCGACCCATCAGATCCTGGCGGCAACGGGGCTGAGCCTGGACGAGCTCGCGGACGGCCGGCTGACCGTACTGATGAACCCGGAGGCGCTGCACGACCGCGAGCTCGACCTGCACGCGTGGCAGGCGGAGACCGACCGGCCACGGGGGCGAGGCCGCACCCGGTGATCTGGTTGGTTCAACGCCCCGCCGGCCGTGTGGAGTTCGGGACGTAGCCGAGGTCCACCGGCTGCACCGGTGCGGGCGACCCCGCTCCGCCGAGCCAGACCTCCCGGACGCTGTCCAGCAGCTGCGGCAGCTGCGGGGGCCACAGGGCGTCGCCGTTCTCGTCCGCCAGGTCCGCAGGGGTCCACCAGCGCCAGCCCAGGATCTTGTCCGCCGTGTGGACGGCGCTGACGTCACCCACCGGACCGCGACCCGGCCCCCGGCCGAGGAAGATGTGCTCGTGCTGGCGGACGGGGATCCCGTGCCAGGTGAAGTCGTGCTCCCAGGTGCAGAGCAACGGTCCGGGCTCGAGGTCCGTCCAACCGGTCTCCTCCCACAGTTCACGCCGCGCGCCTTCGGCCGGGGACTCCCCCGCCTCCAGGCCGCCGCCGGGCATCGTCCAGTGCACGCCGACCTCGACGTTGTCGGACCTCAGCAGGAACACCGCACCGTCGGGGTCGAGTACCGCCGTTCGCGCCGCCTGCCTCGGGGTTCGCGCCACGGTCCGCAGATTTCGCATCGGATCACCGTGACAGAGCCCACCGACCGTGTCGAGCGGATTCTCGGGCCGGTGGTTGACGGCCGGCGCTCTCACCAGCGCCCTACCCTGGGGCCCATGCCCGCTCCCGTGATCCTGCTGCCCTCCGACCCGCTCGCACCCCGGCGACCCGACCCGCACTACGTGTGGGAGGCCCAGCAGGTGCGCGAGTTGGGCGGCGAGTACGCGCTCCTGGACCACGACGCACTGCTCGCCGGGGACGCCTCGGCAGCCGTGCGGCGGGTGCCGACGGGACAGGGGTCGCTCTGGTACCGGGGCTGGATGGTGCCCGTGCCCGCGTATGCGGCGCTGTCGGCCGCCCTGTCGGCACGCGACTGCACACTGCTGACGACACCGGCCGCGTACGCCGACGCGCACGAACTTCCCGGCTGGTACGCGGTGTTCGAAGGGGCGACACCGCCCAGCGTCTGGATTCCCGGTGGCGAGCCGACGCCCGAGGCTCTGTCCGCCGCCGCGGCCCGACTGGGCGGCCGGGGCCCGGCGGTCGTGAAGGACTACGTCAAGTCCCGTAAGCACGAATGGGCCGAGGCCTGTTACGTACCGGAGTTGGGCGACCTGCGGGCGCTTGCCAAGGTGGTGTCACGCTTCGTGGAGCTGCAGGGGGAGTTCCTGGCCGGTGGTGTCGTGCTGCGCCGGTACGAGGAGTTCGTGCGGGATCAGGAGGGGCGCACCGTGGAGGCCCGGGTGTGGTGGGTGGACGGCGAACCGGTGCTGATCGGGCCGCACCCCGACAATCCGGGAGCCGACGTGGAGCCGGACCTGTCGGAAGTCCGGCCACTGGTACGGGCGCTGGGCTGCCGTTTCATCACCACCGACCTCGCCCGGCGTGCCGACAGCGGAGCTTGGCGTGTCGTCGAGGTCGGGGACGGGCAGGTCAGCGACCTGCCGCGCGGGGTCGACGCCTCGGCGCTGCTGGCGGCGCTCATCGCGGCCTGAGGCGGAGCCGTACGGACATGTGCAGGTGCGGACATGTGCAGGTGCGGACCTGTGCGAGCACGGACCTGTGCGGAGGCGGAGCTGCTCGGCTTCCGCACAGCTCCGCCTCCGAGGTATCCGGCTCAGCCGCCCGCCGGCACCGCTGCCGGGTGGCCGTCGGCGATGAACGCCTGCCAGAGCTTGGAGTACGCCCCACCCCGCTCCAGCAGGTCGTCGTGCGTGCCGTCCTCGACCACCCGGCCGTGGTCCAGGACCACGATCCGGTCGGCGCGCTGGGCCGTGGTGAGGCGGTGGGCGATGACCAGGGTCGTCCGCCCGCCGCTCAGTCGGTCCGCCGCGTGGTTGACGGCTGCCTCGGTCGCCAGGTCGAGTGCGGCGGTGGCCTCGTCGAGGAGCAGCAGATCCGGGTCGACCAGCTCGGCCCGGGCGAGCGCGATCAGCTGGCGCTGCCCGGCGGAAAGGTTTCGGCCACGACCGGCGACCTCGTGCTGATAGCCGCCCGACAGCCGCTCGATCATGTCGTGGGCACCGACCGCCCGGGCCGCCGCCTCGACATCGGCGTCGGTGGCCGTCGGCCGCCCGTAGGCGATGGCCTCGCGCACCGTACCGGCGAACAGGTACGCCTCCTGGGGGACGACACCCAGCCGGTGCCGGTACTGGGCCAGGTCGTACCGGGTGATGTCGGTGCCGTCGATCCGGACGGTGCCCTCGGTGGCGTCGTAGAACCGGGCCACCAGCTTGGCCAGGGTCGACTTCCCCGCGCCCGTCTCGCCGACCAGCGCGACGGTCTGCCCCGCCGGGATGTGCAGGTCGACACCCGACAGGACGTCAGGCTTGCCCTCGCCGCCCCCGTTGTAGGCGAAGCTGACGTTCTCGAACCTGACCTCACCGCGCAGCCGCGCCACCTCCACCGGCTGCTCGGCGGCGGGCGTGCTGGTCGGCGTCCGCAACAGCTCCCTGATCCGGTCGAGGCCGACGGCGGCCTGCTGATAGCCGTCGAAGATCTGCGAGAGCTGGTTGACCGGCGCGAAGAACAGGTCGATGTACAGCAGGTAGGCGACCAGCGCGCCGATGGTCAGGGTGCCCGAGTCGACCCGGGAGGCTCCCACGATCAGGACCAGCGCCGCCGCCGCGCTGGAGAGGAACTGCACGAACGGGAAGTACAGCGAGATGTACAGCTGAGCCTTGACCCGGGCGTCGCGGTACTCGAGCCCACGGGTGACGAAGCGCGTGGTGTTGACGTCCTGGCGGCGGAACGCCTGGACGATCCGCATGCCGGCCACGTTCTCCTGCAGGTCGGCGTTGACCGTGCTGATCAGGTCCCGGGAGATCTGGTACTGGGTACTCGACTTCCGCCGGAACACCAGCGTGGCGATGACCAGCAGCGGGAGGACCGCGAAGACCACCACGGCCAGTCCGGCGTCGATGATCAACAGAGCCGCGAAGATGCCGAAGAAGGTCAGCAGACTGACCACGGCCGTGACCACACCGGTCTGCAGGAAGCTGGAGATGGAGTCCACGTCGGTGGTCATCCGGGTCATGATCCGGCCGGAGAGCTCGCGCTCGTAGTAGTCGAGACCGAGCCGGTTGAGGTGCGCGAAGATCTTCAGCCGCAGGGTGTAGAGCACTCGCTCACCGGTGCGGCCGCTCACCCGGGTCTCCGCGCTCTGGACCAGCCAGTCGAGCAGGACCACGGCCAGCGCGGCAAGGGCGGCGGTGGCAACCCCTGCCATGGCGGCCTTGCTGACGCCGTCGTCGATACCGTGCCGGATCAGTACCGGGACGGCGAGGCCTGCGGCGGCGTCCAGTGCCACCAGGAGCAGGGCCAGTGCCAGCGGGCGCCGGAAGGGGGCGAGCAGACGGCGGAGGCTGAAGTCCGGGTCGCCGGACTCGGCGTCGGCGAGCGGGATGTCGGGGGTATCGGTGGCCGGCGGGAGCGCGGCCACCTTGGCGGCCAGGTCCGCTGCTGCGGCCGCCTGGGACTGGGACTGGGCATCCGCAGGGGCCGGGGAGGCCAGCGAAACCGGCGAAACCGGGGCGGCCGGCGAGGCCGGGGAAGCGGCCAGGGCCTTCGGCTGGGCGGCACGGGCGACGGCGGGCTGCTCGTCAGTGACCGTCCCCAAGGCGGGGTCGGCCGCGGCGGACGGTGGGGCAATGGCGTCAGGGTCGGTGATCAGGGCCCGGTACTGGGGACATCGGGCGTCGAGCTCCTCCTGCGTACCGATGTCGATCAGCCGGCCGTGTTCCAGCACGGCGATCCGGTCGGCCAGCTGCAGCGAGGAGCGGCGGTGGGCGATCAGCAGAGTGGTACGCCCGGCCATCACGCTGCGCAGGGCCTCGTGGATCTCCGCCTCGACCTGCGGGTCGACCGCGGACGTCGCGTCGTCGAGCAGCAGGACCCGGGGGTTGCTGAGGATCGCCCGGGCCAAGGCGATGCGCTGTCGCTGGCCGCCGGAGAGGGTCAGGCCCTGCTCGCCGACCTTGGTCTCGTAGCCGGCGGGAAGATCCTGGATGAAGCCGTCCGCCTGGGCTGCCCTGGCGGCGGCCTCGATCTCCTCGTCCGTCGCGTCCGGGCGCCCGTAGGCGATGTTGGTGCGGACGGTTTCGGAGAACAGGAAGCTGTCCTCGGGGACGATGCCGATCGTCGCGCGCAGTGAGTCGAGGGTGAGGTCACGCAGGTCGTGGCCGTACAGCCGGATCGCGCCGGCCGTGGGGTCGTAGAACCTCGGCAGGAGCTGGGCGACGGTCGACTTGCCCGAACCGGACGCGCCGACCAGCGCCAGCGTCTCGCCGTCGGCGAGGATGAGGCTCAGCTGCTCCAGGACGAGCTTCGCTTCCGGCGATCCGCCGTACCGGAAGTCGACCTGGTCGAACTCGAGCGCGGGGGGCCCTGAGGTGGAGGTGGCGGCGGCGGCCTCTGTGGTGGCGGGTGCGAGGAGGGCCACCGCGTCGGTGCTCTCCTGCACCAGCGGCCGCTCGTCGACCAGCTGGAGGACCCGCTCCACGCCTGCCCGGGCCTGCTGGCCGACGGTGATCAGCATGGTGAGCATCCGGACCGGACCGGTCAGCTGAGCCACGTAGGTGGAGAAGGCGACGAAGGTACCGAGGGAGACCTCGCCCCGGACGGCGAGCCAGCCGCCGAGAGCGAGCACCGCGACCTGCCCGAGAGCGGGAATCGCCTGCATCGCGGGGGTGTAACGGCTGTTGAGCCGGATCGAGCGCAGCCGGGCCCCGAACAGACTGTGCGAGGCCCGCTCCAGCTTGGCGCGCTCCTGCGCCTCCTGCCCGAAGCCCTTGACGACCCGCACTCCGCCGACCGCGCCGTCGACGACGCCCGCCACGGCCGCCGCCTCCTGCTGGGCGGCCCAGGTCGCGGGGAACAGCCTCTTGCGGCTGAGGGTCGCGAACCACCACAGCGCGGGGCCCATGACCAGGGCGATCAGGGTGAGCGGCGGGGAGAGCCAGAGCATCACCAGCACCGACATGCCGAACATCAGGAAGTTGCCGGTCATCATCGGCAGCATGGAGAGCAGGCCGTTGATCAACTGCAGGTCGGAGGTTGCCCGGCCGACCACCTGTCCGGTGTCGAGGCGGTCCTGGCGGTCACCGTCCAGGCGGGTGAGCGAGCGGAAGAGATCGCTGCGCAGGTCGTGCTGGACGTCCAGGGCGAGCTGACCACCGTAGTAGCGGCGGACCTGGGTGCAGAGGAAGACGAGGACGGCGGCGAGCAGCAGCAGCACCGCCCACGGGCCGAGCGGCCGGGTGTGGGTGGTGATGACGTCGTCGATGATCAACTTGGTGATCAGCGGGACGACCGACGTGATCGCCATGCCGACGAGCGAGGCCCCGAAGGAGAACAGCACATTCCGGCGGTAGTGCCAGCAGTAACCGGCGAGCCTGGTCAGCCAGCCGGCCCCGGCAGACCGGCGGCCCGCTCGAGGTGGTGCCGCCGCCTCGGGGTGAGACGGCGCCTCCGGGTGGGGTTCCGTCGGGCCGGATGCCGAGGAGGGGCCGGACGGTTCGCGGTGGGCGCTGCCGCCCTGGGAAAGCTCCGCAGTGGATCCGTGAGTCTCAGGCATATTTAGGGATACTAACCATTCCGTCGACCGATCGTCCATCGTGATTCGACGGGCGTGCATGAGACCCGAACAGCGCCGGACCGCGCCTGCTTCCCGCCTCCACCAGCTTGTACGACCGGCGCGGCACACCGCACCCGGCATCGGCCCCGCTCGCCACCTCCATTGGTCCTAGTCCCAGCCGGAGGAGCACGCACAGCGGGACGCGTCAGGCGGCAGCCTCCGCCTCCGCAGTCGTGGCCGCTGCGGCGAACGCCCCCTGCGCCAGGCTGTGCAGAAGCGCGGCCATCCCGTCGCGAGGCAGCCCGGCGGCCCGTTCGCTGTGCGTGGACTGCGGGCCCGCACTGTGCGGGGTCGAGTTGAGCAGGCCGAACACCGCATGCACCGCGGCGCGCGCGACCGGCTCGGCCTCGGGCTTCGCCAGGGCGGGGAACGCCTCGCGGACCACCTCGACCCAGAGCTCGACGTAGCCGCGCTGGAGCCGCCGGACGCGCCGCCGGTCCTCCTCCTTGAGGTGGAGCAGCTCGCGGTCGTGCAGGATGATCAGGTCCCGGTCGTCGAGCGCGAAGTCGACGTGCCCGCTGATCAGGGCGTCCAGCGCGCCGGCCGCGCCCGCGGCGTCACCCGCCCGGCGGCGCCCCTCCTCGAGCAGTCGCTCACTGATGCCGACCAGGAGGTCGGCGAGCATCGCGTCCTTGCCGGAGAAGTGCCGGTACAGGCCCGGCCCACTGATCCCGACGGCCTTGCCGATCTCGTCGACACCGACCCCCAGGAAGCCGCGGGCGGCGAACAGCCGGGCAGCCTCCTTCCGGATCTGGTCGCGGCGTGGGAGCGCGGAGGCAGCTTGGACGTTCGGCATGCTGCCCATCGTAGACAGTCGGGTTATCGGCGGTTAACCTGGCCGCAAGAGTTAACGCTCATTAACTTGGGGCGGCGGACCTACCTGTCCGCGTGCCCGCCTGGCTCCGAGGGCAAGGGAGCTCTTGGGATGGTCCTCTCAACCGTCGGATCGGCTACCGACCCAGCAGCCGGTACGATCGCGGATCCGTTCGCCGGTCCGCCCGCTCACAACGCGGGCGCCACCGGCGCAGCCGCCGCGCCCGCTCCCCGACTGGAGAGCGCGGCCGACCCCGGCTCGGCGGCGTACCGCGCGAACACCGCCGCGCATCAGGCGCTGGTCGCCGAGCTGCGCGAGAAGCTCGCGGCTGCGGCCCTGGGTGGCGGCGCCAAGGCCCGCGCCCGGCACACCGCCCGCGGCAAGCTGCTGCCACGCGAGCGCGTCGACACCCTGCTGGACCCGGCCTCCCCCTTCCTCGAGCTCAGCCCACTGGCGGCCGACGGGCTCTACGACGGTGCGGCCCCCGCAGCAGGCGTGATCGCCGGCATCGGGCGGGTGGCCGGCCGCGAGGTCGTGGTGGTTGCCAACGATGCAACCGTCAAGGGCGGCACCTACTACCCGATGACGGTCAAGAAGCACCTCCGTGCCCAGGAGGTGGCGCTGGAGAACCGGCTGCCCTGCCTCTACCTGGTGGACTCCGGCGGCGCGTTCCTTCCCATGCAGGACGAGGTCTTCCCGGACCGCGACCACTTCGGGCGGATCTTCTACAACCAGGCGCGCCTCTCCGCCGCCGGGATCCCGCAGATCGCGGCGGTGCTCGGCTCGTGCACCGCGGGCGGCGCGTACGTCCCTGCGATGAGCGACCAAGCCGTGATCGTCCGCAACCAGGGCACCATCTTCCTGGGCGGGCCTCCGCTGGTGAAGGCGGCGACCGGCGAGGTCGTCACCGCCGAGGAGCTGGGCGGAGGTGACCTCCACTCCCGGACCTCGGGCGTGACCGACCATCTGGCCGAGGACGACGCCCATGCGCTGTCCATCGTCCGGACGATCGTCGCCGGGCTGGGCGCAGCCCCTGCCAAGCCCTGGCCACTCACCCCGGCGGAGCCCCCGGCGGTCGACCCGGCGGGGCTCTACGGCGCGGTGCCCGTCGACCCGCGCACGCCGTACGACGTCCGCGAGGTGATCGCCCGACTGGTGGACGGCAGCCGGTTCGCCGAGTTCAAGGCGGAGTACGGCGCCACCCTGGTCACCGGCTTCGCCAAGATTCACGGCCACCCGGTCGGCATCGTGGCCAACAACGGTGTGCTGTTCGCCGAGTCGGCCCTCAAGGGAGCCCACTTCATCGAGCTGTGCGACCAGCGCGGCATCCCCCTCCTCTTCCTGCAGAACATCACCGGCTTCATGGTCGGGCGGCAGTACGAGGCGGGCGGCATCGCCAAGCACGGCGCCAAGATGGTCACAGCCGTCGCCTGCACCCGGGTGCCGAAGCTGACGGTGGTGATCGGCGGCTCGTACGGGGCCGGCAACTACTCGATGTGCGGGCGGGCGTACTCACCTCGCTTCCTGTGGATGTGGCCCGGCGCGAAGATCTCGGTGATGGGCGGTGAGCAGGCGGCCTCCGTCCTCGCCACCGTCCGCCGGGACCAGCTGGAAGCTCACGGCGAGGAGTGGCCCACCGAGGCGGAGGAGGAGTTCAAGCGCCCCGTCCGGGAGCAGTACGAGCGGCAGGGCAACGCGTACTACGCCACGGCTCGGCTCTGGGACGACGGCGTGATCGACCCGATGGACACCCGCACCGTGCTCGGACTTGCGCTCACCGCCTGCTCGAACGCCCCGCTGGCCGCACCGCGCCCGTACGGCGTATTCCGGATGTGAGCCCGGCCGGCCGGGTGGCCGGGCAGCGATGTTCCAGCTGCTCCCCCGCCCGGTCGGTCCCGGCACCGCCGCTCTCTTCCCTTCCCCACGGCTCCCCTCGACCCGGAGGATCGCCTCCCATGTTCGACACTGTTCTGGTCGCCAACCGAGGCGAGATCGCCGTTCGGGTGATCCGCACCCTCCGGCAGCTCGGAGTGCGGTCGGTCGCCGTCTTCAGCGACGCCGACGCCGATGCGCCGCACGTCCGCGAGGCCGACCTGGCGGTCCGGCTCGGTCCGGCCGACCGCAGCGACAGCTCTGCGGTCGAGACCTACCTGCGGACCGACCAGATCCTGGCGGCGGCCCGCCGTACCGGCGCCCAGGCCGTCCACCCGGGCTACGGCTTCCTCGCCGAGAACTCGGCCTTCGCCCGCGCCTGTGCGGAGGCCGGTCTGGTCTTCATCGGTCCGCCGCCGGGTGCGGTGGAGCTGATGGGGGACAAGATCAATGCGAAGGAGGCCGTACGCGCCGCAGGCGTACCGGTGGTCCCCGGCAGCCAGGGCGGCGCCCCGACCGACGCGGAACTCACCGCGGCAGCCGCCGAGATCGGCTACCCGGTGCTGCTCAAGCCGTCCGCCGGCGGCGGCGGCAAGGGCATGCGGCTCGTCCGGGACCCGGCGGACCTCGCCGGTGAACTGACCGCCGCCCGCCGGGTCGCCCGTACGGCCTTCGGGGACGACACCCTGCTGCTCGAACGCTGGGTCGACCGGCCCCGGCACATCGAGGTCCAGGTCCTTGCCGACACCCACGGCAGGACCGTGCACCTCGGCGAACGCGAGTGCAGTCTGCAACGCCGACACCAGAAGCTGATCGAAGAGGCACCCTCCGTCCTGTTGAACCCGGAGACCCGGGCCGCCATGGGCGCGGCAGCCGTCCGCGCGGCCGAGGCCTGCGGCTACACCGGTGCGGGCACTGTGGAGTTCATCGTGCCCGGCATCGACCCCGACGGGCCGGCCCCCGAGGGCGTGCTGGACTTCTTCTTCATGGAGATGAACACCCGTCTCCAGGTGGAGCACCCCGTCACCGAGCTGGCCATCGCGGTGGGCGCCGACACCCCGCACCCGCAGCGGCTCGACCTGGTCGAGTGGCAGCTCAGGATCGCCGCCGGCGAGGACCTGCCCTTCACCCAGTCGGACATCTCCTTCCAGGGCCACGCGATCGAGGCCCGGATCTGCGCCGAGGACCCGGACCGCGACTTCCTGCCCACCGGCGGCCAGATCCTGGTCCTCGACGAACCGCGGGGCACCGGCATCCGGGTGGACTCCGGTGTCGGCCCGGGCACCGAGATCAGCAGCCTCTACGACCCGATGCTGGCCAAGGTCATCGCGTACGGGCCCGACCGCCCGACCGCTCTCCGCCGGCTCCGCGCGGCGCTCGCGGACACCCGGATCCTCGGAGTGACCACCAACTCCGGTTACCTGCGGCGGCTGCTCGCCCACCCCGACGTCGCAGCCGGCCGACTCGACACCGGCCTGGTCGAGCGGACCGCGGAGCAGCACCCCGAGCTGCTGGCCTCGCCGTACACCCGAACCGTTTCCGATCATCCGACAGAACTGCCGGCACCGGGGGCGGCGCCCTCCGAGCAGGGCGGCACCGAGGTTTCGCCTCCTTCCGTCTCCGCCGTGGAAACGCTGTACTACGCGGCCGCGCTGACCCGGCACCTGGCGCTCGCTCCGGCCACCGCCTCCAACGGCTGGAGCGATCCCTTCTCCGTCCCGTCCGGCTGGCGCCTGGGCGGCGAACCGGCCTGGACCACCCACCGGCTCCGCCTCCCGGGACACGACCCGGTCTCCGTCCTCGTACGACCCGTTGCCGGCCGCAACGTATCCGAGGCCACTGACAATTCCTCAGACAGCACCCCTGAACTGCAGGTTCGTCTTGGTGACGGGCCGATCCGGCAGGCCCGGGCCACCCGGACCGTCGGCCGGCTGCATCTCACCGTCGACGGTCTGCAGACCACGTTTGCACACGCCACCGACAACGGCCCCGCCACCACCGTCGGCCCGGTGACCTGGCTCGGTGTCGACGGCGACGCCTGGGCGGTGCACCCGTACGACCCGGTCGCCGACCGGACCGGAGCCGCGGCCGCCCACCACGGCGCGCTCACGGCCCCGATGCCAGGCACCGTCACGGTGGTCAAGGCCACCCTCGGCGAGCAGGTCCGGCGCGGGCAACCACTGATGGTCCTGGAGGCCATGAAGATGGAACACGTGATCTCGGCGCCGCACGACGGCACCGTCACCGAACTGCGGGCCACCGCCGGCGCCACCGTCGCCATGGAGGAGCTGCTGGCCGTCGTGACCCCCGACGAGGACCTCTCCGGCGAGGCTGCATCATGACCACCCCCGCAGAACAGATCAGCGCAGCGCGAAACGGCGCACCGCAGGCCGGCTCGCACGAGCCCGACGCCCTCGAACTCGGTCTGCCCGCCCCCGTGCGCGAGCCGGGCCTGCCCGCCCGGGTACGGATCCACGAGGTGGGGCCGCGCGACGGGCTGCAGAACGAGAGCTCGCTCGTCCCGGTCGAGGTGAAGGCCGAGTTCATCACCCGGCTGGCGGCCACCGGGCTGCGTACCGTCGAGGCCACCAGCTTCGTCCACCCGAAGTGGGTCCCCCAGCTGGCCGACGCGGAGGACCTGATGCCGCAGCTGGGCGAGCTGCCGGGCCGTCACCCCGGCCTGCGACTGCCGGTCCTGGTGCCGAACGAACGCGGTCTCGACCGTGCTCTCGCGCACCACGTCACCGACATCGCGGTCTTCGCCAGCGCGACCGAGACCTTCGCCCGGCGAAACCTCAACCGCTCTGCGGACGAGGTGCTGACGATGTTCCGCCCGGTCGTGGAGCGGGCGGCCGAGGCGGGTGTCCCGACGCGCGGCTACCTGTCGATGTGCTTCGGCGACCCGTGGGAGGGCCCGGTCCCGCAGGCGCAGGTGATCGACTTCGGCGTGCGGCTGCTGGAGCTTGGGTGCACCGAGCTGAGCCTCGGCGACACCATCGGCGTGGCCACTCCGGGCCAGGTCACCGCGCTGCTGGAAGGCTTCGCCCGGGCCGGGGTACCGACCGAGCGGATCGCCGTCCACTTCCACGACACGTACGGCCAGGCGCTGGCCAACACCCTCGCCGCGCTGCGCAGCGGGGTGACCACGGTGGACGCCTCTGCGGGCGGCCTGGGCGGCTGCCCGTACGCCAAGAGCGCCACCGGCAATCTGGCCACCGAGGACCTCGTCTGGATGCTGCACGGCCTCGGCATCGAGACCGGCGTGGACCTGCGCGCGCTGGTCGCGGCCAGCGGGTGGATGGCTCAGCAGCTCGGCCGTCCCAGCCCCTCCAGGGCCGTCCAGGCGCTGTACAGCCACCCGGCCTGACCGCTTCCTTCAGGTTCCTTCGGGCCGCTCACTCCACGGCCCCGCTCACTTGGGGGCCCTGCTCACTCGAGGGCCCCGCCCTTCCCCATCCTTCAGGGCCTCGCCCTTCCCATCGACAACACCGGCCTTCCGGGCCGCGATCCAGGAGGATCACCATGCTCGACCACCGACTGGACCACGAGTACGAGGAACTTCGCCGCACGGTGGCCGAGTTCGCCCAGGACCTGGTCGCCCCGAAGATCGGCGAGTTCTACGAGCACGGGGAGTTCCCGTACGAGATCGTCCGCGAGATGGCCCGGATGGGCCTCTTCGGGCTGCCCTTCCCCGAGGAGTACGGCGGCATGGGCGGCGACTACTTCGCCCTCGGCCTCGTGCTGGAGGAGCTGGCGCGGGTCGACTCCTCGGTCGCCATCACACTCGAGGCGGCCGTGTCGCTGGGCGCGATGCCGATCTACCGCTTCGGCACGGAGGAGCAGAAGCGCGAGTGGCTGCCCCGGCTGACCTCGGGCGAGATGCTGGGCGCCTTCGGCCTGACCGAGCCCGAGGGCGGATCGGACGCCGGCGCGACCCGTACCACCGCCCGGTACGACGAGGCCACCGACGAGTGGGTGATCAACGGCACGAAGTGCTTCATCACCAACTCGGGGACGGACATCACCGGCCTGGTCACCGTGACCGCCCTGACCGAACCGATCGCTCGTTCGAGTGAAGACGGCTCGGATCTCTCGCCATCGCGCGAAATCTCTTCCATCATCGTGCCCACCGGTACCCCTGGCTTCACGGTTTCGAAGAAGTACTCCAAGGTCGGGTGGAACGCCTCCGACACCCGCGAACTGTCCTTCACCGACTGCCGCGTCCCTGCGGCCAACCTGCTCGGTACGCGTGGCCGCGGCTACGCCCAGTTCCTGCGGATCCTCGACGAGGGCCGCATCGCCATCGCAGCCCTGGCCACCGGCCTGGCCCAGGGGTGCGTCGACCAGTCGCTCCAGTACGCCGCCACCCGCCGCGCCTTCGGCCGCCCGATCGGCGCCAACCAGGTCATCCAGTTCAAGCTCGCCGACATGGAGATGCGCGCCCACACCGCCCGCCTGGCCTGGCGGGACGCCGCCTCCCGGCTGCTGCACAACGAGCCCTTCAAGAAGGAGGCCGCGATCGCCAAGCTGTACTCCTCCGAGGCTGCCGTCGACAACGCCAGGGAGGCCACCCAGATCCACGGCGGCTACGGCTTCATGAACGAGTTCCCGGTCGCCCGCTTCTGGCGTGACTGCAAGATCCTGGAGATCGGGGAGGGCACCTCCGAGGTCCAGCGGATGCTCATCGCGCGGGAGTTGGGCATGACCTCCTGAGTCTGCGCCCGGTTACCCGCTCCACCGTCGGCCACGTTCAATCACCGACTGCCCCACCACGCACCAACCACGACCGCTGGACGCCCGGCACACCTCTGTGAGGCCCGAGACTCCCTCACATGTGTGCCGGCGTCCGCTCCGGCGAGACGGCCACGCATCGGCCCCGACACCCCGTCAAAGCCTGCGGGTTCACCGACTGCACGTCAGGGAATGACGATGACCGGCCGGTTGGCCCGGCGCGCCAACCTGCCCGAGACCGAACCGAAGAGCTTGCCTAGCAGCCCGTGGGTACTCCCCACCACGATCGCGTCGGCGGCGTACTCCCGGCCGACCTCCTCGATCTCGTGACAGATGTCCCCGCCCCGCTCCACCAGGATCCACGGCACGCCGGCCAGGTAGTCGGCGCAGGCCAACTCCAGTCCGAGGATCTCCGTCCGGTGATCCGGAAGATCGACGAAGACCGGCGGCTCACAACCGGCCCAGACCGTCGCCGGCAGGCGGTTGGCCACATGGACGATCACCAGCCCGCACTGGGAGCGGCGGGCCATGCCGACCGCGTACGCAAGCGCCCGCTCGCTCGAGAGGGAGCCGTCGAACCCCACCACCACACCATGCTGGAAGACCGGGTCGCAGGCGCGCGCCGCCTGCTCCTGAACCGAGGGCTCGTCCACCCCGCCCGGCCGGCCGACCGCCGACCCCGCGCCGTCCGTCACCGCGCCCTCCGCCCGCTCTTCCCTGTGCTCGCCCCTCCGCTGCCGCGGCTTCGGCCAACCGCGGCGCACGACGTCGCGGGCGAAAACGGCCGCTGACCGCCGGACGTCCGGCGCGCACGACGAGGACTCGTCGACCGGCCGGGCGACGACATTCGCGTCAGCGGATCTGGGGGGCTCAAAACCAGCCATGGCTCAAAGCTCTTCGAGTGAGATGGGCCGACAGGGAAGGACAAAGCTGCCCAGGCAACAAGCCCACCCACGACACCGAGCCGGTCTCTGCCGAGCGCCACCGAATGTGACCTATTCCTTTCAGAGTACGACGGAGGCGAGGCCCAGCCCAGCAGCAGAGCCCCGAAACGGCAACGATCCCGCTAACGGAGGATGCGTGCGCCGCGCCTTTCACGCCCCCCTGCTACCGGCGGTCCGGCGCCCGCCCGAGAAGGAGGTTCCCTGGAGCTTGGCCGAGGAGGCTCTCCAATGCAACAGCCCGACAACACAACGTGACCGGACTGTCATCGACCGGTACCGTGCCCATCCGGGCCCTCCCGAGACCCTCGCGAAATCCTGCGCAGACACAGCGTCCCCGTCAGGCGCAGTGATCTCCTGCGTCCTCCGTATTCACTCTGTCCCCTAGATCCGGTAGATCCGCTACCTCCAGGACGCTCCGGTTTTCGGCCATTTCGATCCAGTTCGGGCCGTCGATTGGCAATTGCCATCTGCATACCCCGGAGCACTGGCAGCATGCAGCGCATGCCGCTGCTGCTGTTCGACCTCGACAACACCCTCCTGCCCCGAGACGCCGCGTTCAGAGCCTGGGCGCAGGACTTCCTGGACGAACACCGTCTACCACCCGGCGACCTGAGCTGGTTCACCACCATCGACGGCGGCGGCTACGTGCCCCGCGGCACGGTACTTGGGGCCATCAAGCGCCGCTACGGCCTCGACCACTCCACCGAACTGCTCCTCGCCCACTACCGGCGGGGCATCAACTCCCACATCCACTGCCCCGCCTCGCACATCGACGCGCTGCACACCGCGAGGGCCGCCGGATGGACTCTCGGCATCGTCAGCAACGGCGGCACCCGCCCCCAGTTGGAGAAGATCCGCCGCACCGGCCTCGGCCCGCTGGTGGACGGCTGGGTGATCTCCGAGGAGGCCCGATGTCTCAAACCTGACCCGCAGATCTTCGAGATCGCCGCGCAACGCTGCGGCGTTCCACCGACCGCCGACTGGACCTCGCACACCTGGATGATCGGCGACTACGCGCCGGCCGACATCGCGGGCGCCGAGGTGACCGGCCTCCGCAGTGTCTGGCTCCACCATGGCCGCCCCTGGGCCGAATCGGGCTACCGGCCCACCCTCAGTGCTGCCGGCCTGCCCGAGGCCGTCGGCCTGGTCCTGACGGCACGTAACGCACCGAGCCTCCGACCGAACCCGCGCCGCTCCGTCCGCCCGGCGGTCGCCACAGCCGACGCCGCTCCCGTCCAGCTGGCGGGCGCCCCTGCCGCTGCTCCGGCCTCCGAACGCATCCGTCACGCCGGCGAGTACAACGGCGAGTACGAGATCGAGCGCCCAACCGGCCGGTACGCCGTGCCCCGCTCCTCTGCGTCCGCCCCTGCCCCTGCCCCCGTTCTGGCCCCGGTTCTGGCCCCGGCCCCGACACCCGTCTCAGCACTCGGCCCGCGACCGGCTGCGGCGGCGACCACAGCACCCGGGCGGACCACGGCCGCCACCGTCCCGCCCTTCCCCGCCAACAAGACCGGCGCAGCTGCCGTGCGCCGCGTCGCGGCCGTCCGCATCCCTGACGGCACCGCCGGTTAGGCCCTGTCCGACGATTCGCGTCAGATCAGCGCGCGGGGGTGGGCGCCCGGCGGGAACTATCGGACAGGGCCTAACGCCACCAGCGGGTCACGCCCTGCTCGGTGAAGCCCAGCCTGCGGTACAGCGGTTCACCGAGCAGGGTGGCCACCAAGGTGGTCACCCGCCCGGGGTGGGCGGCCAGTGCCTCGGCCACCGCCGCGCGGGCGATGCCCTGAGACCGGTGCTCCGGCAGGGTGGCCACCCAGTAGACGCCGACCGTCTCCCCGTCGTCATAGGTCATACAGCCGCCGGCCGGCCGGCCGTCCACCCGCCCCAGCCATGCCCGGTAGCCGGGGAGCGTGAGCAGCCCCGGCGGAAGCAGCTCACCCCGTACCCAGGGCTGCCTGGCCGCCACGGGGAACCCCTCGACCACGGCCCGCTCCACGGCTGCCAGATCCTCGTCGTCCCGGACCTCGTCGACCGTCAGCCCGGCGGCCGTCCGATCGGAGATCCCCAGGCCTGATGCGTCCTCGGGTTCGCGGGCCATCACCGCCATCTGAAGGGAGGCCTCGCGGCCGAACCGCGCGAGGTCCAGTCCCCCGTACGGGTCCTCGAGGCAGAGCTGAACCGTTCCCCAGGTACGGAACAGCTCCGTCAACTCCGCCACCAGTTCCCCGGCTTCGCCGTACGGCCGGGTGATCACGACGCGATGGGCGTCAGCCGCGTCCCGGGCACAGCGGACAGCCGTGTACCCCGCGCTCCGGATGTGCTCCCACCCGTGCACGCGGGCCTGGCCGAGCCAGAAGGCGGCGGCATTGTCGTTGGCCTGTTCGAGCCGGCTGCGCATCTCCATGGAGCGACCCTAACCGTGCGGCCCGACGGCCTGCCCTGGCCCCTCTTTGGCTGCACAGCGGCTCACAGCGGCGCACATCCGCTCCCCGCGCGCCCCTGTTGCGAACCGCCTATTTTCAGTCAATCTCGGGACAGGTCATCACCGTTGGGCAAAGCCGCAGCCCAGACCATCCGGCAGGGCGCACCGCACCACACTCCCCGGAGACAGGTCGTGCGACAACAAGCCACCGTTCCTCCCGCCCCCTTCCCAGAGGGGTCGACGGGTGCCACGCTTCGTGATCGAATGCATCACGCCAAATTGCCATGTCGACATAGCGTCGGATGGTGAACTTGTCACAACGGCAACGGTCCACCCAGTAGATTCGATCTTGGCGAGCAGTGCAGCACCACCACACCACACCACCGAGGGGGCTGGAGCGCCTTGAGCAGGGTGAGCAGGAGCGACGCGGGTCCTGACGGCGGCCAGTCGCCGTCCGGCCGCACGAGCCGGGCTTCGAGAAGCGACGCGACCGCACAACAGGCCGCACCCACCTCGGCGTCGAGACTTCCCCACAACTCTCAGGGCACCCACGGCAGCCACGCCACCCACCCTGGTCATGCAGCACAGCCTTCAAAGGCTCATCATGGCCCCCAGTCGTCCCAACCGTCCTACCCTGCCCAGTCGTCGCATGCGTCGCGGGCCGGACATCAGGTGCCTCTCAACTCGACTTCGGGGCCACAGGGGTTCGCACCGCAAGCCCTGGGCGGCGGGTCATTCGCGGGCCAAACTACCGATTCGGTAACCGGGCTGACCCTTGGTCCGGCCACCGCGCCGGTGACCGCCTACGCCACCACGGCCGCCCTCTCGCAAGCCGCGAGCCCGCTCCAGAGCCAGATCCCGGCCCAGCTGCCACATCAACTCCCGGTCCAGCACGGTGGTCCCGCAGCCTCGATGGCAGCTGCGGCAACGGCAGGCACCACGGGCGCCTCGACTCCCGGCCTCGCTCCCGCACCTCGGAAGCTGTCCGGGCGGCGGCGCCGCGAGACCGTTGCCGTCCTGATCTTCGGCGGGGCCCCGATCTTCGAGAGCTCGATCCCGCTCTCGGTCTTCGGGGTGGACCGCCAGGATGCCGGGGTCCCCCGGTACCGCCTGCTGGTCTGCGCCGGCGAGGACGGCCCGCTCGCCACCACCGGCGGGCTGACCCTCACCGCCCCCTACGGCCTGGAGGCCCTCTCCCGCGCGGGGACCATCGTGGTGCCCGCCTGGCGGTCGATCTCCCAACCGCCGCCCGTCGAGGCGATCGCCGCCCTGCGCAAGGCCCACCACGAGGGCGCCCGGATCATCGGCCTCTGCACCGGTGCATTCGTCCTCGCGGCCGCCGGCCTGCTGGACGGCCGCCCGGCCACGACGCACTGGATGTACGCGCCGACCCTGGCCAAGCGCTACCCGCGCGTCCATGTCGACCCTCGCGAACTCTTCGTCGACGACGGCGATGTGCTCACCTCCGCCGGAACGGCGGCCGGCATCGACCTCTGCCTCCATGTCGTGCGGAGCGACCACGGGGCCGAGGCCGCCAATGCGCTGGCCCGTCGGCTGGTCGTGCCGAGCCGGCGCGGGGGCGGCGGGCAGGCCCAGTACATCGACCAGTCATTACCGGAGGAGATCGGCAACGACCCGCTCGCCGAGGTGGTGACCTGGGCGCTGGAGAACCTCAACCAGCAGTTCGACGTCGAGGTACTGGCCGCTCGCGCGTACATGAGCCGTCGTACGTTCGACCGCCGGTTCCGTACGCTCACCGGCAGCGCGCCGCTGCAGTGGCTGATCACTCAGCGGGTGCTGCAGGCCCAGCGGCTGCTGGAGACGTCCGAGCTCTCGGTGGACGATGTGGCACGCCGTTGCGGCTTCCGCTCGCCGGTCGCGCTGCGCGGTCACTTCCGCCGCCAGTTGGGGGTCTCCCCGGCCGCGTACCGGACGAGCTACCGGGCCCGTCGGCCCGCTCCGACGCCCGCCGTGCCGTCGCAGGGCCACCCGGCCGACCGGGCGCCCGGCTCGGGCACCCACGTCGGCCAGACGGGCCAGGTCGGCTCGGCCGGCGCGGCCACCCCGCAGACACCCGGTTCCCCTGGCAACCCGCCGCCGGCCAAGAACCGGATCCGGCCGCTCGTCCCCGCCCAACCGGGCCCGGCCAGCCGGCCGCCCCGTGCCTCCGAGCGGGCCTCCGACCGTGCCTCCGACCGCTCGTCCGAGCGGATCGCGGAACGCACCGTGGAGCACGCGGTCGCGGAGGAGGAAGGCCATGGCCAGCCCACGGCCCGTGGCCTGGGGCAGGGGCACCGGCCGGACGGCGCGGCACTCGCCGGCAGCCGCCCGGACACCCGTACGGACACGCACCCGGACACCGGTACCGAGACCCACACGGACCCGGACGACGAAGGGAGCCCCGGCGCGGCACGTCCCAACGCGGCCGGCCGTCAACTGTCGGGCTCGCGTGATCGCGCCGTAGGGTGAGTGGCGTGAATGACCGTTTGGTATGGATCGACTGTGAAATGACGGGGCTCGACCTCGGCCGGGACGCCCTGGTCGAGGTCGCGGCGCTCGTGACCGACTCCGAGCTGAACATCCTCGGCGAGGGAGTGGACGTCATCATCCGCCCGCCCGCCGAAGCGGTGGCGAACATGCCCGAGGTGGTGCGGACCATGCACACCGCCTCCGGGCTGCTCAACGAGCTGGAGAACGGCGTCACGCTCGCCGAGGCCGAGGCACGGGTGCTGGCCTACATCCGGGAGCACGTTCCGGAAGCCGGCAAGACACCGCTGTGCGGCAATTCGGTGGCGACCGACCGCGGGTTCCTGGCCCGTGACATGCCCGCTCTCGAACAGCACCTGCACTACCGGATCGTGGACGTCTCCTCGATCAAGGAGCTGGCCCGCCGCTGGTTCCCCCGCGCCTACTACAACAGCCCGCAGAAGGGCGGCAATCACCGCGCGCTCGCGGACATCCGCGAGAGCATCGCCGAACTCCGCTACTACCGTGAGGCCGTGTTCGTCGAGCCGCCCGGCCCGGACACCGACGCCGCCCGGGCGATCGCGGCGAAGTACCAGCTGCCCACCTCCTGACCAGCCCCCACCCTCTCCCCCGCTCTCCCCCGCGGCGGCGCCCGCACTCGAAACCCTGGCGCGAGCACCCTCTCGGATCCTGTAGAGTTCTTCCTGTCGGAGCGGGAACGCCCCGGACAGATGGTGGGTGTAGCTCAGTTGGTAGAGCACCTGGTTGTGGTCCAGGTGGCCGCGGGTTCGAGTCCCGTCACTCACCCCAACAGCCTTGAGGGCCGGATCTCTTGAAGAGATCCGGCCCTCAAGGCGTTTCGGCATGTCCACCGTTCGGATCGAACATGGCGGACCTCCGGCGAGAGGCCGGACCGCACGTCATGCCCGCCGGCCCGGAAGATTCCGGTGGCCCCTCCCGCAACAAGCTACTGGCTAGTAACATCATCGGCATGACCACACCTTCGATCGGCCAGCTGCTCGACTCCACCGTGCCGATGGCCCGCACCCTCAAGCTCGAGTACCTGGAGACCAGCCCCGAACGGGCCGTGCTGCAGCTCCCGGACCAGCCCGAGTTCCACAACCACGTCGGCGGGCCGCACGCCGGTGCGATGTTCACCCTGGCCGAGTCCGCGAGCGGCTGCATCGTCCTGGCGGCCTTCGCCGACCAGCTCTCGCGCGCCGTGCCGCTGGCGGTGAACGCCGAGATCTCGTACAAGAAGCTCGCCATGGGCGTCGTCACCGCGACCGCCACCCTCGGCCGCCCGATCGCCGACATCCTCGCGGAGCTGGACAAGGGCGAGCGCCCCGAGTTCCCGGTGACGGTGGAGATCACCCGCGCCGACGGCGCCGTCACGGGTGTGATGACCATCACGTGGACCCTGCGCCCCAACTCCTGACCCTCCCGGGGCAGGAGGGCGAGGACGGGACCCGACCCACGGGTCGCCGCCGCAGCCGACGGCTGACCAGGGCTCAGGAGAGCTCCGGTCAGCCGCCCACGGCCGCCCAAGCCGCCCTCCCCGTACCGGAGCTACGCGGAGTCCCGCACCACCAGCTCCGTGGCCAGCACGACCTGCCGCCGGGCCCGCCCGCGGTCGGCGATCTCGTCCAGCAGCAGCCGCACCATCGTCCGCCCCATCTCCTCGGTCGGCTGGCGCACGCTGGTCATCGGCGGATCGGTGTGCCGGGCCACGATCGAGTCCTCGAAGCCGATCACGGCCACCTGGCCCGGCACCTGCCGCCCGGCCGCCCGCAGCACCTGCATCGCCCCGGCGGCCATCACGTCCGACGCGCAGAAGACCCCGTCCAGCCCGGGCCGGCGCTCCAGCAGCTCACGCATCGCCAGCCGGCCGCCCTCCTCGGTGAAGTCGGCCAGGCCCACCAACTCCTCCTCGTACGGGCGTCCGGCCTCCTCCAGCGCCCGCCGGTAGCCCCCGAGACGCGCCCAGGCGACCTCCATGTCCAGCGGCCCGGTGATGGTCGCCACCTGCTCGCAGCCGCGCCGCAGCAGGTGCCGTACGGCCATCCGGGCGCCGCCCGCGTTGTCCGCGTGGACGTAGCTCAGCGGCTCCAGGTCGCTGCGCCGCCCGGCGAGCACGGAGGGGATCTCCAGGCTCTCCAGCAGGCTCGGCAGCGGGTCGTCCTGATGCACCGACACGAGCAGTACGCCGTCCACCCGCTGCGCCCGCAAATAGGCCGAAAGTCGTTCCCGCTCGCGCTGGTTGCGGACCAGGATCAGGAGCAGCTGCATGTCGGTCTCGGCGAGTTCGGCCGAGACGCCGCTGATGATGTCCGAGAAGTACGGCTCGGAGAAGAGCCGGGTCTCCGCCTCCGGGACGATCAGCGCGATGGAGTCGGTCCGGGAGGTGACCAGGGTGCGGGCCGCCCGGTTCGGCACATAGCCGAGCTCCGCGATCGCCGTCTGGACCGCCTCGCGGGCCTTGTCGCTGACCCGGGGCGAGCCGTTGATCACGCGGGAGACCGTGCCGCGTCCGACGCCGGCGAGAGCGGCCACCTCCTCCAGGGTCGGTCGCGCCGAGCCTCGCCCGCTCGCGCCCGAGTTGCCCCGGGGCCCCGCGGGGCGTTGTGCGGTCTGGCTCATCGCTCACCTCTTGGAGATCTTCCCGGGACCGGCCGTCCCGGTTACCGCTCATCTCGGTTGCTGCTCATTGTGGCCGGTTCCGGCCCCGACCGATCCCCCCGGGCCGTGATCAGGCCCGCCAACTGCAGCTTCGCCTGCCCTGACGGTCCCGGGGCGGCACCGCTCGCCCACGGGTCCGCCGCCGCCAGGACACGCTCCGGCAACGGATCCGACTTCTGGTCTTGACACTCGCCCCTCTGACACAGGAACCTTCCGGCATGCCTCGTGGGAGCGCTCCCACACTCTAGCGGCGAATGGCTGCCGGGAACACCGCTCGATCAACGACTCGAAGCACCGCCTGCACAGCCCGCACTGCCCGCACCACCCGCCGAACTCTCGCGGACCCAGCACCCCACGCATAAGCCGACTCAGAAGCGACCGCAGAACCCCACGCAGCAAGACCCGAGCCCCACGCAGAACCCACGCCCCACCCCGGAACCTCGTGCCCCACCCGGAACAAGGAGACCGCAATGCGCACCACCCGCCCCCGCAGAGCCGCCGTCCTCGCCACCACCGCACTCGCCACCACCGCCCTCCTGCTCACCGGCTGCAGCAGCAGCGCCAAGAGCGGCTCCGACGGCTCGTCCTCCGCCGCAGGCGGCGAGAAGATCACCCTCACCGTCGGCGACTTCGGGACCTTCGGCTACAAGGAGGCCGGGCTGTACGACGCGTACATGGCCGCCCACCCGAACATCACCATCAAGTACGACACCACCCAGGACGGCCAGAAGTACTGGGACGCGCTGACCACCCACCTCGCCTCCGGCAGCGGCCTCGCCGACATCCAGGCCGTCGAGGTCGGCTACATCGCCCAGGCCGCCGGCACCCTGGGCGACAAGTTCACCGACCTCGGCAAGGCCGACGGCGTCAGCGCCGGTGCCTGGCTGCCCTGGAAGTCCAAGCAGGCGACCACCGCCAACGGCGCCCTGATCGGCCTCGGCACCGACATCGGCCCGATGGCCGTCTGCTACCGCAAGGACCTCTTCCAGCAGGCCGGCCTGCCCACCGACCGGGAGTCCGTCGGCAAGCTCTGGCAGGGCGACTGGAGCAAGTTCGTCGAGGCCGGCAAGACGTACCAGGCCAAGGCTCCGGCCGGCACCTTCTTCACCGACTCCGCGAGCGGCCTGTTCAACGCCGCACTGTCCAGCGAGAAGGACCAGTACTCGGACGCCTCCGGCAAGCTCGTCTACAAGGACAGCGCGGGCGTCAAGAAGGCCTGGGACATCGCCGTCAGCGCCTCGCAGGCCAAGATCAGCGCCGGGCTGCGGCAGTTCCAGGACAACTGGAACGCCGCTTTCACCAACGCCAAGTTCGCCACCGTGGTCTGCCCGTCCTGGATGACCGGCATCATCAGCAAGTACTCCGGCGACTCCGGCAAGGGCAAGTGGGACATCGCCCAGGCCCCCGTCGCCAGCAACTGGGGCGGCGCCTTCCTGACCGTCCCGAAGGCCGGCAAGCACCAGAAGGAGGCGGCCGCCCTGGCCGCCTGGCTGACCGCACCCGAGCAGCAGGCCAAGGTCTTCACCAAGGTGGGCAACCTGCCCTCGACCACCGCGGGCCTGCAGCTGCCGGCCGTCCAGAGCGCCAAGCTGGACTACTTCGGCGACACCCCGACCGGCCAGATCTACGCGACCACCGCGCAGAGCATCCTGCCCGCGGCCATCGGTGAGAACGACGGCACGGTGAAGACCATCATCACCGACAACGGCATCCTCGACATCGAGCAGCACGGCACCGACCCCGCCAAGGCCTGGTCCAACGTGAACAAGCTCATCGCCGACAAGGTCAACGGCTGACCCCGGAAGCACATCTGACGCTCAACCAGCTGTCCGGCCGAGCACGCCGCCCGGCCGGACAGCTCCCGCACTCAGCCGGACGCCGCCGCACCAGCCTGAAACACCAGCCACCCCCGGGAAGGACACCCCGTGGCCACCTCCATCCGAGCCGCAGCCGAGGACGGCTCGGCCCCGCCCAGCGCCCCCCGGCGCACCGGCCCCGCCGCCGCACCACCCCGCTCCGCCTGGCGCTCGCGCCTGTACCGGCTCGACCTCAAGGCCTCCCCGTACGCGTACATCGCGCCGTTCTTCCTCTGCTTCGCCGCCTTCGGCCTCTTCCCGCTGATCTGGACCGGCTGGCTCTCCCTCCACCGCGTCGACCTGCTGAACACCGACGTGATGGACTGGCGGGGCGTCGACAACTACACCCGGCTCTGGGACACCGACCAGTTCTGGAACGCGCTGCGCAACACCTTCACCATCGGCGTGATCTCCACCGTCCCGCAGCTGCTGATGGCCCTCGGCCTGGCCCACCTGCTCAACTACCGTCTGCGCGGCCGGGGTTTCTTCCGGGTCGCGATCCTCGCCCCGTACGCGACCTCGATCGCCGCCGCGACACTGGTCTTCGTCCAGCTCTTCAACCCCGACTACGGGATGATCAACTGGTTCCTCTCGCTGGCCGGCATCGAGCACACCGACTGGTACGCGGACACCTGGCCGTCCCAGATCGCCATCTCCACCATCGTGACCTGGCGTTGGACCGGCTACAACGCGCTGATCTACCTCGCCGCGATGCAGGCCGTCCCCAAGGACCTGTACGAGGCGGCGAGCCTGGACGGGGCGTCCCGCTGGCAGCAGTTCACCAAGGTCACCATCCCGTCCATCCGCCCCACCATCCTGTTCACCATCATCGTGTCGACCATCGGCGCCACCCAGCTCTTCGGTGAGCCGATGCTGTTCGGCGGCGGAGTGGGGGTGAGCGGCGGCTCCGCACACCAGTTCCAGACCCTCAGTCTCTACATGTACGAACTGGGCTGGCCCAGCCGCCAGTTGGGCCGGGCGTCGGCCGTCGCCTGGACGATGCTGCTGATCCTGCTCCTGATCGGGGCCGTCAACCTCCTGATCGCCCGCCGCAACCGCTCCAAGCTGGGAGGCTGACCGTGACCACCGCCCTCTCCACCGCGCCCAGGCGCCGATTCCGGGCCGGCGCTGGCGACCACGACAAGGCCGGTCCGGTGGCCTACGTGGTGCTCGCACTGGCCGCCGCGGTCTCGCTCTTCCCGCTCTACTGGACGTTCGTCGCGGCCAGTTCGACCGGCGAGCGCGTCGCCCAGTCGCCTCCGCCGCTGGTGCCGAGCGGCCAGCTCTGGCACAACATCACCACCGCCTGGGACCAGGCGGACATGGGCACGGCCCTGCTGAACTCGACCGTCGTGGCCGGCTGTGTCTCGCTCAGCACGGTGCTCTTCTCCACCCTGGCCGGCTTCGCCTTCGCCAAGCTCCCGTTCCGCGGCCGGAACGCGCTGCTCACCCTGGTGGTGGCCACCATGACCATCCCGCCGCAGCTCAGCGTGATCCCGCTCTACCGGATCATCACCGGCCTGCACTGGGGCAACCAGCTGCAGGCGGTGATCCTGCCCTCGCTGGTGGCGGCCTTCGGGGTGTTCTTCATGCGCCAGTTCCTGGTCGAGGCACTGCCGGTGGAGCTGATCGAGGCCGCCAGGGTGGACGGGGCGCACAGTCTGCGGATCATCTGGCACGTCGTCCTCCCGATCGCCCGCCCCGCGATGGCCGTTCTCGGCATGCTGGTCTTCGTCCAGTCCTGGAACGACTTCTTCTGGCCCTTCGTGGTGCTGACCCAGCAGAACCCGACCGTGCAGGTCGCCCTGTCCGCGATCGGCGGCGGCAGCGGTCACGACATCAACCAGGCCGTGATCATGACCGGCGCCCTGGTCGGCACCCTCCCGCTGCTGCTGATCTTCGCCCTGCTCGGCAAGCACATCGTCGGCGGCATCACGGCCGGCGCAGTCAAGAGCTGACCGACGTCCTCAGGCCGCCCACCACACTTCATGGGAGCGCTCCCGCATGACAACCACCGAATCGCACACCGTCCAGGCCCCGACCGGAAGCAGCTTCCCGCCCGGCTTCGCCTGGGGAGCCGCCACCGCCGCGTACCAGATCGAGGGAGCCGTGGCCGAAGGCGGCCGCACCCCGTCCATCTGGGACACCTTCAGCCACACCCCCGGCAAGGTGCTCGACGGCGACACCGGCGACACCGCGGTCGACCACTACCACCGCTTCCGCGAGGACGTCCGGCTGATGGCCGAGCTGGGCCTGACCTCGTACCGCTTCTCGCTCTCCTGGCCCCGCATCCAGCCGACCGGTCGCGGCCCGGCCGTCGAGCGCGGGCTGGACTTCTACCGTGCCCTGGTCGACGAGCTGCTCGACCACGGCATCACCCCCGTCGCCACCCTCTACCACTGGGACCTCCCGCAGCACCTGGAGGACCTCGGCGGCTGGCCGGCCCGCGACACCGCCGCCCGGTTCGCCGACTACGCCGCCCTCGCCGCCGAGGCCCTCGGTGACCGGGTCGGCATCTGGACCACCCTCAACGAGCCCTGGTGCAGCGCCTTCCTCGGGTACGGCTCCGGCGTGCACGCCCCCGGCCGCACCGATCCCGCCGACGCGCTCAGGGCCGCGCACCACCTCAACCTCGGCCACGGCCTGGCCGTCGGCGCCCTCCGCAGCGCCCTGCCCTCCTCCGCACGGACCGCCATCTCCCTGAACCTGCACCAGATCCGCCCGCTCACCACCGACCCCGCCGACCGCGAGGCGGCCCGCCGGATCGACGCGGTCGGCAACCGCGTCTTCACCGGCCCGATCCTCGGTGGCGCGTACCCCGAGGACCTGCTCGCCGACACCGCCCACCTGGTCGACTGGGACAGCCTGGTGCAACCCGGCGATCCGGCCGAGATCTCCCGGCCCATCGACCTGCTGGGCATCAACTACTACACGCCGACCGTGGTCTCCTCCGCCGAGAACGCCAAGGACCTCCCCCGCCACGACGGCCACGGCGCCAGCGAGGCCTCCCCCTGGCCGGGCGCCGAGGACGTGGCGTTCCACCTCGCCCCCGGCGAGCGCACCGCGATGGGCTGGCCGATCGACCCCTCCGGCCTCACCGACCTGCTGCTCGACGTGCACCGCGCCCACCCGGGCCTCCCGATGCTGGTCACCGAGAACGGCGCGGCCTTCGAGGACGCCGTCGGCCCCGACGGCGCCGTCGACGACCCCGAACGAATCAGCTACCTGCACGGCCACCTCGCCGCCGTGGCCCGGGCCGTCGAGGCCGGCGCCGATGTGCGCGGGTACTACCTCTGGTCGCTGATGGACAACTTCGAGTGGGCGTACGGCTACGGCAAGCGCTTCGGAGCCGTGCACATCGACTACCGGACCCTGGCCCGCACCCCGAAGGCCAGCGCCCGCTGGTACGCCGAGGTGATCCGCCGGGGCGGCCTCCCCCAGAGCCCTGAGCTGTGACGATTACGTTACGTCACCACAATGCGTGACTTTACGTAGGGCCCGCTCGTTCTCTCCTCACGTGCGAGCCAATCGAGCGGTCCCACCCCAGTCCGCAGCAGCCCCCACCGCGCATCGCAGCGGCCGGCTGCCCCGACCCCGGACCCGGACGCTCGCGGCCGGCAGCGCGGTGCTCGCCCATGTGTGGGGGCTCGGCCTCGGCATGACCAGCGCGTACGCCGCGGCCGGCGAGCCCGCGACGGACCTGGTCAGCCGGGCCGACGCGCCCGCGCTGCTGGACCAGCTGACCGGCACGGCCGTACCGGCGCTGGAGCGCCAGGCGGCACCCGTCGGGCAGGTGCTGCAGGACCGGATCAGGGCGGGTGGCCTGCCGCTCCCCGGGCAGGCCACCACGGTGCCCGACGCCTTCGCGATCGCCGCCGTGCTGCTCCCCGCCGTCCCCCCGCAGCCCCGGGGGGACGGCGCCGCGCGTGCCTCCCGCGCCGCCACACCCGGCGCCGAGAGCCGGACGGCCACCGAGGCGGGGCTTCCCGCCCAGCGCACGAGCGATGCCGTGGCGGGCACCGCCCACCTCGCCGCCATCCGTACCGGCCCGGGCCCGGTGGGCGCGGCCGGCCCGCAATCGGCAGCGGTACGGCTGCAGAACCCCGAGCAGCCGGCTCCCGAGGACGGGATCGCTCTCGCCACCGCCTACCCGGTGGACACCGACGGCGACCTCACCGCCGTCCTGGTCCCGATCGCGGCGGGACTGCTGCTCACCGGCGCCGCCATGTACAAGCATCGCGGCATTCCGCGCGGCCACTGAGGCGGCCTTCCGGCGGCGCGCAAGGCGACCGACGGCAGGCCTCCGTCAGTGGAAGACCCCTGGCGGTGGCGCGGGCGACGGGGCAGCCGTGGCGTCGGTTGCGGGCGCCGCACCGGCCGTGAAGTCCGCCAGCGCGCGACCGTGCTCGACCCGGCCCAGGTAGGAGTCGGAGGCCACCCGGCGGCCCAACTCTTCGAGCGGCAGCGGCTGATGGGCTGAGGCCAGGATCAGGTTGCCGAAGCGCTTGCCGCGCAGCACCGCCGGGTCGGCCACCAGGCAGACCTCCGGGAAGACCGCGCGCAGGGTGGCCACCTGGGACCTGGCGAAGAGAAGTGACGATCCGTCGGTGATGTTCACGGCGTACCGGCCGCCGGGGGACAGCGCCCGGGCCGCCAGCGCGGCGAACTCGACGGTCGCGCAGTGGGAGGGCACCCGGGCGCCGGCGAAGATGTCGGCGATCACGAGGTCCACGGCGCCCTCCGGGGCGCGCTCCAGGACCGATCGGGCGTCGGAGCCGCGGACCTTGATCTGCCAGCCGCGCTCCAACGGCAGTTCCGTGCGGACGAGTTCGGTCAGCGCGGTGTCGATCTCGGCGACCTGCTGACGGGAGCGGGGGCGGGTGGCGGCGACGTAGCGGGCCAGCGTGAGGGCGCCGCCGCCGAGGTGCAGCACGGTGATCGGCCGGCCCGGCTGAGCGGCCAGATCGATCAGGTGGCCGAGCCTGCGCTGGTACTCGAAGCCCAGGTACGTCGGGTCGGCCAGGTCGACCAGGGACTGCGGCGCACCGTCCACCAGCAGCGTCCAGGCCCGGGCGCGGTCACGGTCCGGGACGAGCTCGGCCAGACCGGTGTCGACCGGGCGGGCCAGCGGGCCCTGCGCGTGCACCCGGGCGCCGCCGGAGGCACCACCGGGTGCGGCGGGCGTCGGCTCGGCCTCGGTACGAGCCCTGCCGGCCCTGTTGCGTCCCATGGCGACCATTATCGCCGGGATCGGAGCCGGGGCCGACGGCGAAGCCGCAGCTCGGAGCTGCCGACCGGGGACGGCCTGCCCGACACCCATGGGTCAGAACGGGCCGAGGCCGCCCGCAGTCAGTGTGCAGGCGGCCTCGCAGAGGGCCGAGCGGAGCACCCACGCGTCCGTGGGGCGGACCAGGTTGTTCGGACCCGACGGGGGCATCACCCACCGTGGATCGGTGGGCGGGAGAAGGACGGCCCCCGCCGTACAGGTGCTGCCGGGCAGGTGCCAGCGCTCGGCGGTACCGGCCGGGACCAGGAAGGCGATCGCCGACCCGCCCGCCGTCTGGAGCACCGCCCCGCAGGCCCTGCGAAGCCGCAGGATGTCGACCGTCTCCAGACCGTGCCGGACCGGGACGGTGACGGTGTCGTACCCGGTCGGCACGGGATGCGCGGCGGCGCCGCCGCCTCCCAGGCACGACGGCTCACCGCCGCCCCCGCCGTCCGGCACCAGGGCGGGCGCGACACCCGGGAGCACTCCTCCGGCGGCCAGGCGTCGGTACTGCGGCACTCCGGTGGCCATGGGGGCCCTCCTGTCACCTCGTCAGGTCGGAAGCCGAGCTGCTCGATCGCGTGATCGGTTGGGGGTGCGAGCCGAGGCTTCCACGTATCAGGACAACGCTGTTTGTGTGCCGGAGGCCACGGGGGGACGTACAGCAAGCAATGGCATTTCATGGCAGAACTCGGCAACGCTGCCGGAAATATGCCGAATTGACCGCACATGATCCGGCAACTCGCCGTATTCGAGCCATGACTCCCGGTACTGTCGTGCCATCGCCGCGGCGCTCCCACCAGGCCCGCCCCGGCCCCTCCGCATCTGCCGCCACCCGCGGCCGCAACCCCTCGGTACCGGACCCCGCACCACAGCTCACGAACCACCGATCACGAACCACCGCAGGACCACCGCAGGACCAGCACAAGGCACCACCCGGCACGACCTCTCAGCACTAGCTCGGAGCGCAGAGCATGGCAGCCACGAGATCCCTCGAACCGCAGCCCTCACCGGCTGCCGCCGCCCCCAACACCGCGATGCGCGAGCTGCGCGGGGATCGCTCCCCCGGCGAGTTCGCCACCGCGATCCGCCGGGCCGCCCGCGAGATCGGCGAGCACGTGTCCTGCGACGCCCGCTACGTGGGGCGGGTCGAGGCCGGCGAGATCCGCTGTCCCAACTACGCGTACGAGCGGGTGTTCCGGCACATGTGGCCGGACCGCTCGCTGCAGGAGCTCGGCTTCGCCCCCCGTACGGCGGTCCGCCGCCGTACGGGGGAGACCGCCCCGTCTCCCGCGTCGGCACTCGGGATCGGTGGCGTGCTCCTGCTCAACGATTCGCACCATCCCGACGAGGAGAACGACGACGTGCGTCGCCGTACGTTCCTGAGCGGCGGCTCGACCGCCCTGGCGGCAGTGCTCGGCCTTGACGGGCCGGCCGAGGCCGCAACCCCCCGATCCGACTCCGTCCGCACCGAGTCGGACCAGTCCCGGCCGTCCCGCACCGAGGTGACGCTGTCCCAGTTGACCCTGTCCGGCCTGCCCCGCCAGGCCGCTCCCCCGCCGCGCAGGGTGGGCGCCGCCGAGGTTCGCGGTGTCGAGCAGGCCGTCCGGGACATCCGCCTGCTCGACGACGCGCACGGCGCGGACGCGCTCTTCGAGCTGGCGGGCCAGTCCCTGCGCAGCGCGTACGTCCTGCTGAACGACGGTGAGTACAGTGCGGCCACCGAGCGGCGGCTCCAGGCCGGGGCCGGCGAGCTGGCGATCTCGGTCGGCTGGCTGGCCCACGACTCCAACCGGCCGGCCGACGCGCGTTCCTTCTACGCCGAGGCACTGGCCACCGCCCGGATGGCGAACGACGCGTCATTGGAGGCCCACGTCTTCTGCAACAGCGCCTTCCTGGCCCGCGACGCCGGACGCCCCCGCGAGGCGCTGCGGGCGGCCCAGGCCGGCCAGGCCGCGGCCCGCAGGCTGGACTCGGACCGGCTGCTGTCGCTGCTGGCGATGCGCGAGGCGGGCGGCTGGGCGCTGCTGCAGGACCGGTCCGCCTGCGAACGGGCGCTGGGCCGGGCGTACACGCTGTTCGACCGGGGCGAGTCGGAGGCCGATCCGGAGTGGATGTCCTTCTTCGGGGAGGCCGAGATCGCCGGTCTTGAGGCGCAGTGCTGGTCGGCGCTGGGCGAGTGGGACCGGGCGAGCGAGCGGGCCTGCCGTGCCATAGCGCTGCAGGCGCCGCACTTCGTCCGCAACCGGGTGCTCTACACCGCCGAGCTGGCTCACGACCGGCTCGGCCGCGGTGACCTGGCAGGGGCGGCCGGACACGGCTCGGCCGCCGTCCTGCTGCTCGCCGAGGTCCGCTCGGCCCGGATCCGGGGCATGCTGGCCGACACCGCGGGCCACCTGCGCGCCCACCGGACGGTACCCGAGGTCGGCGCGTTCCTGGCCGAGTACGACACCGCGATCGCGGCCTGACCCGTAGATCCGTACCCCGGACCGCTCCGGCCTGACACACCGTCAAGCCGGGTCGGTCCGGGCCGTGTCAGCCCTCCTGCAGGTGGCTGAGGTCGTTCCAGACCTCCACGGCGGGCAGCCCGTACTCCCAGGACAGCACCGAGAGCGCCGCCGTCCCGAGCTTGAAGCGCTGGGCGTACTCGGGCTGCAGGCCGAGCCAACGGGCCGTCAGGATGCGCAGCAGGTGGCCGTGGGCGAAGAGCACCACGTCACGGTCGGCTCCGTGCATGGTGGTGGTGTCCGGGTGCGGCACACCGTGCTCGTCGTTGAGCCCGGCGAGGAAGGTGTCGGTCCGGGCCGCGACCTCGGAGAGCTTCTCGCCGCCGGGCACCCCGTCGCGCCAGATCAGCCAGCCCGGGTGGTCGGTGGCCCGGATGTCGTGGCCGGTGCGGCCCTCGTACCGGCCGTAGTCCCACTCCATCAGTTCGGGGCGGTCGACGGCCCGGTCGCCGAAGCCGGCCAGTTCGCAGGTCTCCTTGGCCCGGGAGAGCGGGCTGGTGTAAACGAGGGCGTCGGGCAGGCCGTTCCAGGGCGCCTGCGCCAGCCGTGCGCCGAGCGCACGGGCCATCGCGCGGCCTTCCTCGGTGAGCGGGATGTCGGTACGGCCGGTGTGGCGGCCGGTGGCCGACCAGTCGGTCTCGCCGTGCCGGACGAGCACGATGCGGGCGGGCATGGGGGGACTCCTCGCAGCTGGGGTGGCAGTGGCCGGTCTCACCATTGAGTGCCGGGTCCCATGATTCCCTACTCGCCGGTTACCTCCGGGTAGGCCCGGGGCGACGCGTTCCGTCCCGGATTGTCGGACCCGGATGCAACACTGGGCCGCACCATGAACGTCTCGCACTTCAGGCAGGCAGAGCCTCCCCCAACCTCCGGCCGGGGGGACCCCCACGCCCAGCGGCTCTCCGAGCTGCGCGGCCCGGCGCCGCAGCGCAGCCTCGACGCCCGTGCCCTCGCCGCGCTCGCCGCCAATCCGGGCTGCCGCCGCCGTGCCGTGCTCGACGCCGCAGGCGTCGACAAGGCGGCCGTCGCCCAGCAGCTGGGCCGTCCCGCCCCGTTCGGCCAGTCGCCGTTCGCGATAGCGCGCGGCAACATCTTCGAGTCCCGCCTCAAGGACGACGGCTATGCGGCACTGCTTGAGCCGCTCCGCCGCCACCTGGGGCTGCCGGCCGACTCGACCCCGCTCACCGTGCCCGACCTGCTGCGCCGCGCCACCCCCGCCGTCCGGGCGGAGCGCACCCGCGAGGCCCTGGCCTCCGCCGCGGCCGACCGGTCCGCCTGGACGCTGCTGGACCACCCGATGCTCCGGCTCACCGTGGCCGGCAGCCCGGCGTACCTGGAGCCGGACGCCGTGGTGGTGCACGGTGGCCGCTGCACGGTGGTGGAGATCAAGTCGTTCCCGGTCCTGGACGGCTCCGCCGACCCGGCCAAGGTCGGCGCGGCCGCCCGCCAGGCCGCCGTGTACGTGCTGGCGCTCCAGGAGACGGCGGCCGCGCTGGCCGGCGGTGCGCTCGACGCGTCGCCGTACGCCGCCCCGGAGTTCCCCGGCAGCCCGGAGCTCAGCGTGCTGCTGGTCTGCCCGAAGGACTTCACCAACCGGCCGACGGCCGCGGCGGTGGACATCCGCCGCGAGCTGGCCACGACACGCCGTCAGCTCGCCCGGCTGACGAGGATCGAGCAGCTGCTGGACGCCCTGCCGCCGGGCACCACCTTCGATCTGGCTCCGGACGAAGCGGGCAGCCCCACGCGGCCCGTCGAGGAGCTCTCCGCCGCCGTGGAGGCGGTCCCGGCCGCCTACAGTCCGGACTGCCTCTCCAGCTGCGAGCTCGGCTTCCACTGCCGCGCCCAGGCCCGCTGCGCCGACTCCGTCGAGCAGCTCGGCCGGGGTGTCCGTGGCGAGCTGGGCAGCATCCGTACGGTCACCGAGGCGCTCGCCGCCGCGACAGGTCAGGCCCGTGAGACAGGCCGGGCCCGGGAATCGGACGAGGCCGCGGCCCGTCTGGCGTATGCGGCCGCGCTGCGTTCCGAGGCCCTCGGGAGGCCCGTCCGATGAGTCTGCTCAGCACCATCGCCCGGCTGGAGGCCGTCCGCAGCGGGCGGGCCGAGCCGCTGGCGACCGTCCGGCACCGGCACCTCTCCGGGCGGCCGATGGTGGTGGTCCCGCTCGCGGCCGCCGGTGAGGCCGGCGCGCCGCTCGCCGTGCTGCTCGGCACCGACCGCGAGGCGCCCCGCCTGCACATCGTGCCGCAGCCGCTCAACCGCACCCAGCGATTCGACTTCCTGGCCCGCTTCGCCGCCGATCTGCTCCCCTACCTGGAGTCCTTCGGTGCCGAGGTCGAGCAGATCGAGGGCTCCGAGAAGGACCCGGAGACGGGCGAGAAGACCCAGGTCTTCCGTGAACTGTGTGCCGACGCCCCGCAGTTGATCGTCCCCAACGGCGGCGCCGTCCAGCACCTGGCACTGCTCGGCCGGTCCACCCGGTTCCGCCGCACCGCCGAGGATCCCGACCCCGGCGCCTACCCGGCGCCGACTCAGGTGCCGCTGCTGGGCCGCTGGCTGACGCATCTCACCGAGCGCGCACAGGTGCCCGGCTCCAGCCTGCTGCTCCCGATGACCGGCCTGCTCGCCCGCCACTGGGCGACGGGCCAGAGCCACCTGGAGGACCAGCACCTGGCCGCCCAGCTCGGCTGGCACTCCCCGCCGCCCGGCCTGACGGGCGCCGAGGCCGCACTGCGGGCGGAGACCGAGCGCGATGCGAACGGGCAGCTCACCCACCCGCCCGCCGGTCCCGCCACCGACCCGGCCTTCGACTCGGGCGTCCTGTCCCCCGCGATCACCCGCCACGACGCCGCCCTCGTCGCCTTCCAGCAGGCGTCTCCCGACCAGGCCGAGCGCGCCGAGCTGCACGTCAAGCAGGCGTCGGAGCAGCTGCACTCCGCCTTGGAGAAGGTCCTCCTGCCCACCTGGCTCGACGTCTGGCACGGCCTCGACCTGCTGCGCGCGCTGCCCCCGGCCGCCCACCTCGCCGAGCGCTGGGAGAGCGACCGCTGGTCGTACACCGGCCATCGCGACCGCCTCGCCGCCGGGGAGCCCCCGCAGCCGAAGCAGGACGACGCCGTGACCGCCGCCCGCAAGCTCGCCCAGCGCGAGCGCGAGCAGGCGAGGCTGGACGTCCAGGAGGCGCTGGACGACCCGCTCGCGATGGCCGAGTGCCGGCTGGCCGGCGAGGCCTTCACCGGGGTGGTCACCGAGGTGACGCCCGCGTACGACACCTCGGGCCGCTCGCCCAAGCCCCGCCCGCTGGTCACCGTCCGCACGGCCGACCGCCCGCATGCCGACCCGGGCCGCGAGGTGCACCGGGCACCTCAGGCCGGGGCAGGGCCGGCGGCGCAGAAGGCGCTGATCGTCGGCTCCGACCCGGCCGAGGGCACGATCACCGTCCGGGTCACCTCCGGGATGGGTCGGAAGAAGGAGCCCGAGCCGGGCACCGTGCCCGAGCCCGGCGACCGGATCACCTTCACCCTCTTCGAGCTGACGCCCCGCCGGTCCGCCCCGCTCCCCGAGCCGGACGACACCCCCTGGACGCACGGCGGCCCGCCCGGCGCCATCGAGCATTCGCCTACCGCCACCGAAGAGTGGGAATGACCAGCACCATGACTACCGGCCCGGACGGCTCCGCCGTCCTCAAGGCTCCCGCCGCCCCCGAGGCGCCCATCGCCCCCGGCGTCGCCGCCGACGCCGCCGTGGCCGCGATCCTGGACGCCACCGTCCATCCCTCCCCCGGCGCCCCGCGCGGGGTGGTGGTCGACTCCCCGCCCGGCGCGGGCAAGTCCACCCTGGTGGTGAAGGCCGCCCGGGAGCTGGTCGGGGCCGGCGAGCGCCTGATGATCGTCGCCCAGACCAACAGCCAGGTGGACGACCTGGTCGACCGCCTGGCCGAGAAGGGCCCGGACCTGACCATCGGGCGCCTGCACGCGAGCGACTCCCACCCCGCCCCCGAGGCGCTGCGGCACGCCAATGTCACCCCGTCCGACAAGGTCAGCGCCCTGCTGGAGCACGATGTGGTGGTCTCCACGGCCGCCAAGTGGCAGTGGGTCAAGACCGAGGCCCCGTGGCGGCACGCGATCGTGGACGAGGCGTACCAGATGCGCTCCGACGCGCTGCTCGCCGTCGCCCGGCTCTTCGAGCGGGCGCTGTTCGTGGGGGACCCGGGCCAGCTCGACCCGTTCACCGTGGTCGGCACCGACCAGTGGGCCGGGCTCTCGTACGATCCGTCGAGCAGCGCGGTGGTCACCCTGCTCGCACACAACCCGGCGATCCGCCCGCACCGGCTGCCGGTCTCCTGGCGGCTGCCGCACAGCGCGGCGCCGTTGATCTCCGCCGCCTTCTACCCGTACACGCCGTTCCGCTCCGGTACCGGTCCCGGTGAGCGGCTGCTGACCGCCTCCGTCCGCCCGGACGGTTCCGCCGTGGACACCGCGATCGACGAGGCCGCCGAGCACGGCTGGGCGCTGCTGGAGCTGCCCGCGCGGCACACCGTCCGGACGGACCCGCAGGCGGTGGCCGCCGTCGCGGCCACCGTCCGGCGCCTGCTCGACCGCGGGCTGACCGCGCACTCCGAGCAGGGGTCCGCCCCGCTCACCCCGGGCCGGATCGCCGTCGGCACCGCCCACCGGGACCAGGCGGCCGCCGTCCGGGCGGCGCTCACGGGGCTCGGCGTTCCGGTCGATGCGGCCGCCGGCCCGGCCGTCACCGTGGACACCGCCAACCGGCTGCAGGGGCGCGAGTACGACGTCACCGTGGTCCTGCACCCGCTCTCGGGGCGGCCGGACGCCACCGCGTTCCATCTGGAGACCGGCCGGCTCTGTGTGCTCGCCTCGCGGCACCGGCACGCCTGCATCGTGGTCGCCCGGGCCGGGATCGCGGAGCTGCTGGACGAGCACCCGGCGACGGAGCCGGTGCAGCTCGGCGTCACGGTGAAGTTCCCGGACGGCTGGGAGGCCAACCATGCCGTCCTCGCCCACCTCGGCGAGCATCGCGTTCGGCTCGCCTGACCCGGCCGGGGCGCACGGCCCGGGAATAGCGCCCGCACGCACACCGTTCCGCTACCGGTCACCGCCGCGCGACAATGGACGGCGGTAAATACCGGCTGCCCATGCCCCGAGGGCAGCCGTCACCCATCACCCCGGAGGTGTCCACCGATGCCCGACCGCCACTCACCGGTCTCCGACCAGAGCGGCCAGCACGGCCAGAGCACCCCGTCCCCGACCGCGCCGGCCGTACCGGGCCCCGCCAACCCCGTCCGCCGGCTGCGCCCGGCCCAGCTGCTGTTCGAACCGCAGGCCGACGAGCCCGAGCCCGAGCGCTTCTTCGACCTGGAGTCGATCGACGACCCGGCCGAACTGCTCCGCCGCTCCACCGAGTTGACCCTGGCCTTCCGCGCCGCCGCCGAGCGCGCCACCGACTTCCAGGCCATCGCCGCCGCCCAGCTCGCCGACACCCGGCGCTTCGACGCCCTGTCCCCCGCCGAGATCGCCGCCCGCGTCGACTGGACGCCCGACTACGCGGCCCGGATGGTCGAGTACGGCCAGAGCCTGCTGAAGCAGCACCGCAACGGCGAGCGCTGACCGGCGCCCCACGGCCGCACCGCAGGCTGGCCACTGGCATATGCGCGTGGGATGGGAAGGGTACGCCCCCGCCCCCCGCACTGTCCGGCAAACGAGGCTTTCCCTCCGCGCAGGCCCCGCCTCGCGCCAATCTGCTGTGCGTGGACATCTGGACGTATCAATCCGTGGAGTACGTCACCGTGGCCGGGGAGTCCTGGCTGGCCTCCGCGAGTGAGTACCCGCGCAGCATGCGCGCCCTGTGGGAGTCACGCCCCTGGGCACCCTCGGTCCTGCCCTGCGGCCGCGTCTTCGACGTGATCAGCATGCCGTCGCTGTTCGGGCGCAAGGTGCTGGACGAGCTGTGGGCCTCCGGTCCGGGCTGCGGCCCGGTCGCGTCGTTCCGCGGCCGTACCCTGCTGTTCGTCCAGCCGGGCGCGGCGCCTCGGCTGCGGACCCTGCTGGCCTGGGAGGAGTGGGCCCGCGAGGTTCCGCCGCTGCTCTGCCACGGCCTGGGCGACGCGGTGACCGTCCCGCCCGTGCAGCGGATGGTGGACGCGCCGGACTCCCCCGGCCAGGGGGCCGGCCGCTGGATCGTGGCTCCCGACACCAAAGAGCCGTGGCTGCCGGGGGCCGCCGTGGTGCTCTGGGCATGCGTCCGCGCCTCCCGGGGCGCGGTGTCCACCCCGCGCGAGCTCCCGGAGGCCGACCCGTCGACCCCCGGCGCGCCGCTGTACCCACTCCCGTCCGCCTGAACCACCGCCCGGCGGTATTCGATTTTGGCTCCGCCCGACCCCGCTGCTAGAGTTTTCTCTGTCAGCAGGCGCCGCTAGCTCAGTTGGTTAGAGCAGCTGACTCTTAATCAGCGGGTCCGGGGTTCGAGTCCCTGGCGGCGCACAGACAGCGAGAGGCCCTCCGCGCAAGCGGGGGGCCTCTCGGCGTTTCCGAGCCCGGGCCGCCCGGGCGTGGGCCGCGCCGATCAGCGCGGCCCACGTCCTGAAGCACCCGTCCCGCGACCCGCCGTCAGCGGCCCCGCAGCGAGCGGTAGTCCGCGACCAGCGCGGCGGTGGAGCTGTCCAGCGCCTCCGCGCCCTCACCGGTGAGCAGCACAGGCTCGATCCGCTTGGCGAGGACCTTGCCGAGCTCGACGCCCCACTGGTCGAAGGAGTCGACGTTCCAGACCGCGCCCTGGACGAAGACCTTGTGCTCGTACAGCGCGATCAGCTGGCCGAGCACCGACGGGGTGAGCTCGGCCGCCAGGATGGTGGTGGTCGGGTGGTTGCCCTTGAAGGTCTTGTGCGGCACCAGGCGGGCCGGCACGCCCTCGGCCGCGACCTCCTGCGGGGTCTTGCCGAAGGCCAGCGCCTGGGTCTGCGCGAAGAAGTTGGCCATCAGCAGGTCGTGCTGCGCCACCAGCCCGGAGGGCAGGTCGCCGACCGGCTTCGCGAAGCCGATGAAGTCGGCCGGGATCATCTTCGTTCCCTGGTGCAGCAGCTGGTAGTACGCGTGCTGCCCGTTGGTCCCCGGCGTGCCCCAGACCACCGGCCCGGTCTGCCAGGTGACCGGGTTCCCCTCCCGGTCCACCGACTTGCCGTTGGACTCCATGTCCAGCTGCTGCAGGTACGCGGTGAACTTCGACAGGTAGTGGGAGTAGGGCAGCACCGCGTGCGACTGGGCGTCGAAGAACTCGCCGTACCAGACCCCGAGCAGGCCCAGCAGCAGCGGCACGTTCTCCTCCGCGGGCGCGGTCCGGAAGTGCTCGTCCACCAGCCGGAAGCCCGCCAGCATCTCGCGGAACCGCTCGGGGCCGATCGCGATCATCAGCGAGAGGCCGATGGCCGAGTCGTACGAGTAGCGGCCGCCCACCCAGTCCCAGAACTCGAACATGTTCGCCACGTCGATGCCGAAGTCGGCGACGCCCTCGGCGTTGGTGGAGAGCGCCACGAAGTGCTTGGCCACCGCGTCCTGGCCGGCACCCAGCTGCCCGAGCAGCCACTCCCGCGCCGAGGTCGCGTTGGTGATGGTCTCGATCGTGGTGAAGGTCTTCGAGGCCACGATGAACAGCGTCTCGGCGGCGTCCAGGTCACGGACGGCCTCGTGCAGGTCCGCGCCGTCCACGTTGGACACGAAGCGCACGTCCAGGTCCCGCTGGGTGTACGAGCGCAGCACCTCGTACGCCATCGCCGGGCCGAGGTCCGAGCCGCCGATGCCGATGTTCACGACCGTCCGGATGCGCTTGCCGGTGTACCCGGTCCACTCGCCCGAGCGGACCCGGTCGGAGAACGCGGCCATCTTGTCCAGCACCGCGTGCACGGCCGGCACCACGTTCTCGCCGTCGACCTCGATCACCGCGTCACCCGGGGCGCGCAGCGCGGTGTGCAGCACCGCCCGGTCCTCGGTGATGTTGATCTTCTCGCCCCGGAACATCGCGTCCCGCAGCTCGGCCACACCCGTCGCCGCCGCCAACTCGCGCAGCAGTACCAGCGTCTCGTCCGTCACCAGCTGCTTCGAGTAGTCGACCAGCAGGTCACCCACCCGCAGCGAGTAGCGCCGCCCGCGCTCCGGATCGGCGGCGAACAGCTCGCGCAGGTGCTGCTCGCCGAGTTCCTCGCGGTGCTTGGCCAGCGCCGCCCACTGCGGCAGACGATCGAGCGGGGTACGGATGGTGGCGTGGTTCGCCGTCATCGGTTGCTCCTTGAGTCATCCGGTTGTACAGATACCGGCAGGGGCCCAGCGGGAGGGTTGCGCGAGGTCTGGCGGTACAGAGAGTGGTGCGCCGACTCCGTTGACGGCCTGCCCCGGGCAAGCCTACGCGCCTGGCGTGACGTCACCGGCCTGCCGAGCCCGACGTCATCTGCGCGTTGGGGTGACGTCACCTGCAGAACATTCCGTCGGCGCGGCGAGCCGGTTCGGCCTTGACCTCAAGCGGCCTTCAACTTGCACAGTGGTGGCCGGACCTGACGAAGAGGAGATCCTCACCATGCTGGCATCGGCATTCTCGGAGCCCGGCGGCCCCGACGTCCTGCATGTGGTCGAGCTGCCCGTCCCGGCGCCCGGGCCCGGCGAGGTGCTGGTCAAGGTGCTCGCCGCCGGGATCCAGCCCGCGGACGCCGCCGTCCGCTCCGGCTGGAGCCCGCCCGGCGCCACGATCGTGCTGCCCGCCGTTCCCGGCAACGAGTTCGCCGGGGTGGTCGAGCAGCTCGGCGCGGGCAGCTTCGGGTGGGAGGTAGGAGACGAGGTCCTCGGGTTCCGGCTGCTCGGCGGCCATGCCCAGTACATCACCGTGTCCGGCGACCACCTGGTCGGCAAGCCCGCCGCGATGCCCTGGGAGGAGGCCGGGTCGCTCTCCGCCTCCGGGCAGACCGCGCATGTGGCCCTCACCGAGCTCAAGGTCCGCTCGGGCGAGACCGTCCTGATCCACGGCGCCTCCGGCGGGGTCGGCACCGTCGCCGTCCAGCTCGCCCGCGCCTGGGGCGCCAAGGTGATCGGCACCGCGAGCGAGCGCAACCACGACTACCTGCGGGAGCTGGGCGCCGTCCCGGTCACGTACGGCCCGGGGCTGGCCGACCGGGTCCGCGCCGTCGCGCCGGACGGTGTGGACGCCGCCCTGGACGCCGCCGGGCGCGGTGCCCTCGACGCCTCCGTCGAGCTGGTGGCAGAGCGCGATCGGATCGGCACCATCGTCGACTACGAGGCCGCCCGGCGCCTCGGCGTACGCGGGCTGCGCGGCCCCCGCACCGCCGCCCGCCTCGCCGAGCTGGTCGAGCTCTGGGAGGCCGGCGGCCTTCAGCTGGAGATCGCCGCGACCTTCCCGCTCGCCCGCGCCGCCGACGCCCACCGGCTCGTCGAGGCCGGTCACGTCCGCGGCAAGGCCGTGATCACACCGTGGGTCTCGGAGTAGCCGACCCGATTGTGAGTTTCGGCCGCTGACCAGGTAATGTTCTTCCCGTCAGCAGGCGCCGCTAGCTCAGTTGGTTAGAGCAGCTGACTCTTAATCAGCGGGTCCGGGGTTCGAGTCCCTGGCGGCGCACAGACAGGCCAAGGGTCCTCTCGCTTCGGCGAGGGGGCCCTTGGTCGTTTCCGCACGTCGTATCCGCAGGTCGTGTCCGTGCTCGGCAACAGGAAGGCTCCCTCATGCGCTGGTCCCAGATGTACGCCCCCACCCTGCGGGACGACCCGGCGGACGCGGACGCGGCGAGCCACCGGCTGCTGGTCAGGGCCGGGTTCGTCCGACAGCTGATGGCCGGGCACTACTCGCTGCTGCCGCTGGCCGTCCGGGTCCGGACCAAGGTCGTCGACATCATCCGCGAGGAGATGGGCCGGATCGGCTCCCAGGAGTGGATCCTGCCGGCCATGCACCCGGCCGAGATCTGGCAGCGGACCGGCCGCTGGGAGGTGATGGGCGACGAGATGTTCCGCCTCAAGGACCGCAAGGGCGCCGACCTCGCGCTGGGCATGACGCACGAGGAGATCTTCACGACGCTCGCCCACGAGCTCTCCTCCTACAAGCAGCTGCCGCAGATGTGGTACCAGTTCCAGACCAAGTTCCGGGACGAGCCGCGCCCGAAGAGCGGCCTGCTGCGGGTCCGCGAGTTCACCATGAAGGACTCGTACAGCTTCGACCTCGACCAGGCCGGGCTCGACCGCTCCTTCGACCTGCACCACGACGCCTACGTGCGGATCTTCGCCCGCCTCGGCATCCCGGCCATCCCCGTGCAGGCCTCCAGCGGCAGCATGGGCGGCTCGGCCTCGGTCGAGTTCATGTCCCCGACCGAGGCGGGCGAGGACCTGGTCGTCCACTGCACCGCCTGCGGCTACGCGGCCAACGTGGAGAAGGCCACCTCTGCCCTTCCGGCCGTCCAGGACCCGGACGGCCTCGCCTCCCCCGAGCCCTTCGACACCCCCGAGGCCCGCACCATCGAGGAGCTGGCCAGGCAGCACGGGGTGCCCGCCGAGGGCCAGATCAAGACCCTGGTGTACGTCGTCGACGACCGCCTCACCCTGGTCCTGGTCCGCGGGGACCACAGCCTGGTCGAGCAGAAGCTGATCGACGCCACCGGTGCGACCGCCGTCCGCCCGGCCCAGCCGGAGGAGATCGAGGCGGCGCTGGGAGCATCGCCCGGCAGCCTGGGCGCGGTCGGCGTCACCGGGCTCACCGTCCTCGCGGACGAGGCGCTGCGCGGCCGCCGCGCGATGACCACCGGCGCCAACCGGGACGGCGTGCACCTGCGCGGCGTGGACGTCGAGCGGGACATCGCCGTGACGCGGTGGGCTGACTTCCGCGAGGTCGTCGCCGGCGAGACCTGCCCGAACTGCCCGGCCGCGCTGGAGGTGGTCCGCACCGTCGAGGTCGGCCACATCTTCAAGCTCGGCTACAAGTACACCGAGACCCTGGACGTCACCGTGCTCGGCCCGGACGGCAGCCGGATCAAGCCGATCATGGGCAGCTACGGCATCGGCGTCGAGCGCGCCATCGCCTCCGTGGTCGAGTCCCACCACGACGAGAAGGGGATCGTCTGGCCGGTCTCCGTCGCACCGTTCGAGGTGGTCGTCGTGCCGATCGGCAAGAACGACGAGGAGACCACCAAGGTGGTCGAGGACATCTACGAGCAGCTGCGCGCCGACCGGGTGGACGTCGTCCTGGACGACCGGGACGAGCGCCCGGGCGTGAAGTTCGCCGACATCGAGCTCGTCGGCATCCCGTACCGGATCACCGTCGGCCCCCGCGGTCTCAAGGAGGGCGTGGTCGAGGTGGTATCCCGCGCCACCGGCGAGACCACCCGGGTGCCGGTCGCGGACGCCGCCCGCACGGTCGCGGGCCTGGTCGCCGAGAGCCGCTAGCCGAACGACGAGGGTCGGGCCACCGCCGAGGCGGTGCCCGACCCTCGTGCTACCGGGTCAGCCGAAGTAGCCGTCGAAGTTCTTGGAGAACTCCCGCCCGCTGTACTGGTCCCAGTTGATCGACCAGGTCATCAGGCCGCGCAGGTTGGGCTGGGCACCGCTGCGGGGGACGTAACTGCCGCAGTTGGCGGCCTTGGTGAGGCAGTCGAGTGCCTTGTTCACCTCGGTGGGGCTGACGTAGCCGTTGCCCGCGTAGGTGGCGGCCGGCATGCCGATGGCCACCTGGGAGGGGGCGAGGGCCGGGAACATGTTGGCGGTGTTGCCGGCCACCGGGAAGCCCTTGAGCAGCATGTCGGTCATCGCGACGTGGAAGTCCGCGCCGCCCATCGAGTGGTACTGGTTGTCCAGGCCCATGATGGAGCCGGAGTTGTAGTCCTGGACGTGCAGCAGGGTCAGGTCGCCGCGCATCGCGTAGATGACCGGCAGGTAGGCGCCGGCGCGCGGGTCCTGACCGCCCCAGGGGCCGGATCCGTAGTACTGGTACCCGAGTTGGACGAAGAAGGTCTCCGGGGCCATGGTGAGGACGAAGCCGGAGCCGTACTTGGCCTTGAGGGTCTTCAGGGCGGAGATCAGGTTGACCACGACCGGCGTGGTCGGGTTCTTGAAGTCGTTGTCGCCGGTGTTCAGCGACAGCGAGTGGCCCTCGAAGTCGATGTCGAGCCCGTCCAGGCCCCACTTGTCGATGATCGCGGAGACCGAGCTGACGAAGGTGTCCCGGGCGGCCGTGGTGGTGAGCTGGACCTGGCCGTTCTGGCCGCCGATCGAGATCAGCACCTTCTTGCCCTTGGCCCGCTTGGCGGCGATGGCCGCCTTGAAGTCGGCGTCGGACTCGACGGAGGGGCACTCGCTCACGGAGCAGCGGTTGAACCGGATGTCGCCGGAGGTGACGGAGGTCGGCTCGCCGAAGGAGAGGTTGATGACGTCCCAGGAGTCCGGGATGTCGGCGACCTTGGTGTACCCGGCGCCGTTGGCGAAGCTCGCGTGCAGGTAGCCGACCAGGGCGTGGGTCGGCAGGCCCCCGCTGGGCGGCGGCGTCGACGTCGGCGGCTGGGACGTCGGTGGCTGAGACGTGGGCGGCTGCGAGGTGGGCGGCTGGGACGTCGGCGGCTGCGAGGTGGGCGGCTGGGACGTCGGCGAGGGCGAGGGCGCGCCCGGCCCGTCCAGCGAGACGTCGTCCGCATAGTAGGTGCCCTGCCCGTACCACCCGTGCGTGTACACCGTCGCGCTGGTCTGGCTCGCGCCCGTGGTGAAGCCGACCGTGAGCTTCTGGTACGCGCCGCCCGTCCCGGGCGTCCAGGTGCTGGCCCCGCCGTCGACGCCGAGGTAGACGTACGCACCCTTGACGTACGCGCTGAGGGTGTAGGCGGTGTTGGGCGTCACGGTGACGGTCTGCGAGCACTGTGCCGAGTCACTGGCCGAGGCGGCTCCGGCGAGCGCGTAGCTGCCGGCGTGTGCCTGGCCGGTGACGACGCTGCCGGTGCCGCCGGTGCAGCTCCAGGGGCCGAGCGAGCCGCTCTCGAAGCCGCCGTTGGTCAGGAACTCGCCGGCCGTGGCGGAGGACGCCAGGCCGAAGGTGAGCGCGACGGCGCCGGCCGCGGCGACGGCCCAGGCGGTACCGCCTGCGACCAGGCGTCTTGTGGTTCGGGGAGTACGCATGTGGGGGATGCTCCTACCTCGAGGCATGGGGGTGCCCAAGCGCGCCGGTGGGGGTCGGCGGGGCGCATCACGGCGCCCGGTTGGACTAGACCACTGAAGCGAATCCGCCCCACAGGTGTCAATGGCTCCGGCGCCGCCGCGTTCTGGCGCCCCGTCGCCTGACGGTGCGTGGAGCAGCCCCGGTTGCGCCCGGCCCAAGGCGGCCGAAGCATGGAGAGGTGACCGCGTCCGGCTACCTGAGGTACCCCCACCTGCGCGGCGGCCTGCTCACCTGCACCGCCGAGGACGACGTCTGGGCGGCTCCGCTGGCCGCCGACGGCACGGTGGGCCGGGCCTGGCGGGTCAGCTGCGACCGCACCCGGGTCAGCCACCCCCGCCTCTCCCCCGACGGCGCCACCATCGCCTGGACCAGCTGGCAGGCGCTCACCCCCGAGGTCTGGACGGCCCCCGCGGCGGGCGGCGAGGCCACCCGGCTGACGTACTGGGGCAGCCAGGACACCCGGGTGCGCGGCTGGCTGCCCGACGGCGAGATCCTCGCCGTCACCTCGTTCCACGAGCCCTTCGCCCACTACACCTGGGCGTACGCGCTGCCGCCGGACGGCGCCCCCGGCCACCGGATGCCCTGGGGGCCGGTCAACGACGCCCAGGTCGGCGCCGAGCACACGGTGCTGCTCACCGCCGCCGCGCCGCACGAGCCCGCCGCGTGGAAGCGCTACCGGGGCGGCGCCACCGGCCGGCTCTGGCTGGACACCACGGAGATCCTCCCGGACCACCCCGGCCATCTGGCCTCGCCGATGTCGATCGGCGACCGGATCGCCTTCCTCTCCGACCACGAGGGCATCGGCAACCTCTACTCCTGCCGCCCGGACGGCACGGACCTGCGCCGGCACACCGACCACGCCTCGTACTACGCCCGTGAGGCCGCGACCGACGGCACCAGGATCGTCTACCAGCACGCGGGCGACCTCTGGCTGCTGGACGGCCTGGACGCTCCCGCGCCGCACCGCCTGCACGTCCCGCTCGGCGGAGCGCGGGCCGGCCGGCGCCCGTACCAGGTCTCGGCCGCCGCCCAGGTCAAGGACCTGGTCTGCGACTACACCGGCCGGGCCAGCGCGATCACCGTGCGTGGCAGCCAGTACTGGCTGACCCACCGGGACGGCCCCGCCCGGGTGCTCGCCGACACGCCGGGCGTGCGGACCAGGCTGCCCGTCCTGCTCGGGTACACCGGGCAGCTCGCCTGGGTCACCGACGCCGAGGGCGAGGACGCCGTCGAGCTGGCCCCGCTGCCCTCGCGCGGCAGCCCCGAGACCCCGGCGCGGCGGATCTCCGCCGGCCGGATCGGCCGGGCGCTGGAGCTGGCCGCCACCCCGGACGGCCACACCCTGGCGGTCGCCACCTCCGACGGCCGGCTGCTGCTGGTGTCCACCGCCGACGGCGAGGTCCGCGAGGTGGCCGCCTCCGCGTACGGGCCGGTGAGCAGCCCGGCCTTCTCCCCCGACTCGCGCTGGCTGACCTGGTCCCAGCCGGTGGCCGGGCGCTCGCTGCGCAGCATCCAGCTCGCCAAGGTCGACTCGCCGGAGCTCACCATCGACGTGACCGGCGGCCGCTTCGAGGACGAGCACCCGGTCTTCACCCGGGACGGCCGCTTCCTGGTCTTCCTCTCCTGGCGGGGCTTCGACCCGGTGCACGACGTGCACACCGGCGACATGTCCTTCCCGCTGGGCTGCCGCCCCTACCTGGTGCCGCTGGCCGCCGGCACGCCCTCGCCCTTCGCCTCCCCCGCCGAGGGGCGCCCACCGGTCGGCCTGGACCCGGAGGAGGCGAGCGGCGACGGCACCGTCACCGTGGATCCCCGCGGCCTGTCCACCCGCCTGGTGCCCTTCCCGGTGATCGCCTCCAAGTACTCCTCCACGGCGGCGGTGCGCGGCGGCCTGGTCTGGCTGCGCTGGCCGATCTCCGGCGCCCTGGGCCAGACATTCGCCAACCCGGCGGACATCTCGGGCCGCCCGTCGCTGGAGTACTTCGACCTGGCGCACGGCACCCGCACCACGCTGGTCGACAAGCTGGACGGCTTCTCGGTCTCCGGCGACGGGAGCGCGATCCTGGTCTACTCGACCGGCACGCTCACGCTCTACCAGCTCCCCTCGGCAAGCTCCCCGCTCTCCGTCGACCTCCGCCGGATCACCCACACCGTCCACCCGGCCGACGAGTGGCGCCAGTCGTACCACGAGGCGGCCCGGATCGTCCGGGACCAGTTCTGGGACACCGAGATGTGCGGCCTGGACTGGCCCGCCCTGGTCGAGCAGTACGAGCCGCTGCTCGAGCGCATCGCCTGCCCCGACGACTTCGCCGACCTGCTGCGCGAGCTCCTCGGCGAGCTGGGCACCTCGCACGCCTACGTCACCCCGGCCCGGCGCGGTGAGGGCCCGCAGCCCGTCCAGCAGCCGCTCGGCCTGCTCGGCGCCAACGCCCACCGCGCCCCCGACGGACGGTGGCTGGTGGACCGCATCCTGCCCGGCGAGTCCTCCGACCCCCGGGCCCGGGCCCCGCTCGCCGGGTACGGCATCCGGGACGGCGACGAGTTCGTCGCCGTCGCCGGCCGCCCGCCCGACCCGGTGCGCGGCCCCGGTCCGCTGCTGGCCGGCACCGGCGGCACCACGGTCGAACTGGCCTTCCGCAGCGACCCCGGAGGGCCGGTCCGGCGGATCGCGGTGACCCCGCTGACCGACGAGCGCCCGATCCGCTACCAGGACTGGGTGACCAAACGGCGCCACCTGGTACGGGAGTTCAGCGACGGCCGGTGCGGCTATCTGCACATCCCTGATCTCGGCGGCTCCGGCTGGGCCCAGTTCAACCGCGACCTGCGGCGCGAACTCGACCGCCCGGCCCTGGTGTTGGACGTGCGCGGGAACGCGGGCGGCAATGTCTCGGAGCTGGTCCTCGAGAAGCTCACCCGCCGGGTGCTGGCCTGGGACTTCGCCCGGGACCGCCGTCCGGTCCGCTACCCCAGGGACGCCCCGCGCGGCCCGCTGGTCGCGCTGGCCGACCACGCCACCAGCTCGGACGGCGACGTGATCATCACCGCCATCAAGCTGCTGGGGCTCGGCCCGGTGGTCGGCAGCCGCACCTGGGGCGGCGTGGTCGGCATGACCGGGCGGCACACGCTCGGCGACGGCACGCAGATCTCGGTGCCCAAGATCGCCTCCTGGTTCACCGGCGGCATCGGCTGGTCGGTGGAGAACCACGGCGTCGAGCCGGACGTCCACGTCCTGCGTACCCCGCACGCCTGGGCCAGGGGCGAGCACACCGAGCTGGTGACCGCCGTACGGCTCGCCATGGACCTGCTGGAGGACACCCCCGCGGCGACGCCCGCCCCGCCCGACACCCCTCGACCCGACCTGCGGCGGCCACCGCTGCCGCCACGCTGAAGGGGTGCACCCGCTCGGCGGGTGCACCCCTTCAGCGTGGCCGGAGGCCGGTCAGTCCCAGGGGTCGCCTTCGGCCGTCATGTCCTCGGCGGCCCTGCGGTCCTGCTCGGTCAGCTCCGTCGTCCCGGGAGTCTCCTCGCTCGCCTTCTTCTCCACGTCGACGGCGAACGCGTCGGCCGCCTCGTCGTGAGCCAGCGCCGCGCGCTGGGCCGGGTCCATCTGCTCGTGTGCCTTCCCCCGGAACCTGTCGAAGATGCCCATGTCTCCTCCTCGGGATCGGTCGGACGATGGGCTGCCCTCACTGTCACACTACGCCGCCGGACGTGCCACCGGGGCGCGCCCCATCAGGGCGCGCCCCGGTGGTTCGACCGCGGTGGATCACCACGGATTGTCGGGGTCCTCCAGCGTCTGCTGGCCCTCCTCGAGCTTCTCCTGGGCGGTGTCCTTGGCCTTCTCCGCCTGCGTCGACATCGCGTCCGAGGCCTGCTCGGGCTGGTCGTCGAGCTTGGACTTCGCCTGCTCGGCAGACTGATGTGCCTGGCTCCTGAAACGGTCGAAAAGGCCCATGTCTCCTCCTTGGGATTCGTCGGACAATGGGCTTCGACCAATGTGGCACCGGGCGTGCCGGGCCGCATGTCGAGCCGTGGTCAAACGTTCCCCCGGATGGAGTAGCCGCTGGAGCGGCCCGGAGCTCCCGGTCAGCCGCTGATGCTCGGCAGGCCGGTCTCCAGGTGGCCGGAGAAGCGCTGCGACCAGGTGGGGTCGGAGTCCACGGTGACGGTGAGGTCGTACCAGCCGTTCTGGTAGGCGACCGCGTTGAAGAAGTCGCTGACGTTGCCGCCCGCGGGGACGGTGTAGGTCCACGGGCCGTCGGTGCGGTAGGCGTTGGGGGCGATGGTGAACGTCACCGGCGCCGTACCGGTGTTGGCGAGCCTGAACCAGATCGCCAGCTTGCCGGTGCCCGGCTCGACGGCGTAGGAGGCGGTGACCGAGACCAGCTTGCCGGGCTTGGTCGCGTCGCCCTTGAAGCGGCGCAGGAAGCGGTTCGGGCCGGTCACGCTCAGGTCGTACAGGCCGTTGCCGTAGTTGGTGCCGCAGTTGAAGAAGTCGCTCTGGTTGCCGCCCGGGTCCACCGTGTACTGCCACGGGCCGCCGCTGCGGTAGGCGTTGGCGTACGCCGCAAAGTGGGCCGAGTTGACCGCCGCCGACCCCTCGTTGGCCATCTTGAGCCAGACCTTCGTCACGCCGCCCGAGCCGAACTCCAGGTGGTCGAGGTTGGCGTTCGGCTGGTACGGCAGCGCGCGGGCCGGGCGGGTGCCCGACTCCTGCAGCGGCAGCTTGTTGTCGACCGGCGCCGGGTTGGGCAGCGGGCCGCAGGTCGACATGCCGATCACGGCCGAGGTGTCGGGCAGCGCGGGCAGCCCGTACACCGGGTTGGCGAAGTCGAACACGCCGGTGAGGTCACCGCAGACCTTGCGGCGCCAGGCGCTGATGTTGGGGCAGGTGGCCGGCTTGCCGATGGCGGCCGTCCACTTCTCCAGGAAGCGCAGCACCGAGGTGTGGTCGAAGACCTCGGAGTTGACCCAACCGCCGCGGGACCAGGGCGAGATGGCGATCATCGGGACGCGGAAGCCGAGGCCGATCGCGGTGTTGCTGTAGAACTCGCCGGCGGTGCCGGCCGGGGGCGACGGCGGCGGGACGTGGTCGAAGAAGCCGTCGTTCTCGTCGTAGTTGAGGAACATGACGGTGGAGTTGAAGACGTCCGGGTCGGCGCACAGCGCGTCTATCACCATGTGCACGAAGTGCGCGCCGTCGTTGGGCGTCGCGTACGGGTGCTCGGAGGAGGCCTGGTCGGCGACGATCCAGGAGACCTGCGGGAGGGTGCCGTTCAGCACGTCCGCGCGGATCGCTGCGGCGATGTCGTCCGGCGTCCTGCCCGTCGTCCTCGGGACGGACCCCATGCCCTTGACCGCCAGCGGGCTGCCGGCCGGGGCGCCGGTGAACTGGGTGAAGTAGGCGAGGGCGTTGTCGCCGTAGTTGTCGGCGGCGTTCTGGTAGACCTTCCAGCTCACGCCGGCCGTCTCCAGCGCCTCGGCGTAGGTCTGCCAGCGCAGCCCGGACTCGTCGCCCCCGTCGTAGGCGGGACCGCCGGCGGTGCCGCCCGGGTCGATGGTGCCGCTCCAGTGGAAGGTGCGGTTCGGGCCGGTGGCGCTCAGCGTGGAACAGAAGTACGCGTCGCAGATGGTCCAGTTGTCGGCCAGCGCGTAGTGGAACGGGATGTCGGCGCGCTGCAGGTAGCCGAGGGTGCGGACGTTGCCCTTGGCGGAGACCCAGGAGTCCAGCTTGCCGTTGTTCCAGGCCTTGTGCTGGTCGGACCAGGCGTGCGAGAGGTCGCCGTTGCACTGGGCCAGGCGCTCGGGGTCGGCGCCGCCGGCCGGCTTGGTGGCGCTGAACGCCCAGGGGTACTGGCGGCCGGTGCCGTTGGGCTGGTTGAAGATGCTGTAGCCGCCGGCGATCTGGATCGCGCTGCGGTCGGCGAAGCCGCGGACGCCCTTGAGGGTGCCGAAGTAGTGGTCGAAGCTGCGGTTCTCCTGCATCAGCACCACGATGTGCTTGGCGTCCGCGATGGTGCCCGTCGTGCTCAGGCCGGCCGCCGATGCGGGGGCCGTGCCGCCGATCGCCGACCCTGCCACCGCGGCGCCGGCCGCCGCGCTCGCCGACAGCGCCATGAACTTCCTACGACTCAGCTCAGCCATCCGCCCGGCCGTCCCTTCGCTAGCGATGTTGTGCACACACGTTGTGTCCACGCCATCGGTCAGGCGGCATCTTTGCGCAGGTCCGGGCGGTAGGCCATGACTTTCCATCAAGGCTTGTTGGACTGTTCGCCGCGGCGTCGCGCAGCGACGGCCAGATGAACGCCAGGGTCAGCGGTCCTTCACGGTGATCCCCAGAGCCTGGGCGAACTGTGGTGCCAGCTCCAGGAGTTGGCTGCTGGAGATGAGGGCTCCGCGCAGGCCCTGGTGCCCGTCGGGCAACCCGAGCCGGACTGCTCCCCGCAGATCCACGGAAACTCGCCCGTTCGCCTCCGGGCGCTCCGATCCGGTGTCGACGCTCCTCGCTCCGGCGCTCGTTCCTCGCTTGTCACTCGTCGCTTTCGACACCGGCGCGCCCTTCGGCTCAGGGCGGCCCAGCTCGGCACCGCCCAGACGGACCTCCTCCAGGGTGCTGCCGGGGAAGGAGACCTCGGTCAGCCTGGCGCCGCCGAGGTCGACGTCGCGCAGCAGGCAGTCCTCGAAGACCACGTCGCGCAGCACGGCACCGCGCAGGTTGACGGACTCCAGCTTGCACTGGCGCAGCACCACCCGGCGCAGGACGGCCCCGTACGCCGAGATGCCGGCCAGCACGGTGCCGAGCAGAGCGGCGTCCTGCCACTCGCTCTCCGGGAGCTCGGCCGCCACCCAGCGGCTGCCCTGCACCCAGACCTCGTTGAACCGGGCCTGCCGCAGCTTGGTACCGCTCAGCTCCACGCCCGTGAAGGCGCACTCCAGGAAGCTCGCGCCGTTCGCCGCCTCGGTGTGCACGCCCCCGTCGAAGTGCACGGTGTCGTACCGCTCGTCGCCGCGCAGCGGGCCGGTGTGCGGCTGCAGCAGGTGCCCGTACGGCAGGTCGGCGAGCTGCTCGGGGACGGCGGACGGCATGGGCCACTCTCCTCATGGACGGGGTCCCGTCATCGTGACACGGGGCACCGACAGCTCAGCCCTCCCTGACGTCCAGGGCGATACCGACGGCCACCGTCGCGGCGACCACCAGACCGGCCAGCAGGACCCCGCTCTGCCCGGCCGCCGTGCAGGCCAGCACGGCCACCGACGCGATCGGCAGCAGCGCCTGGGCCGCGCCGTGCTTGACGTGCCGGGAGTGCAGCAGCCAGACGGTGAACAGGTAGAGCGCACCGGGTACCGTCACCGCGGCGGTGGCCGCGCTCGCCGAGATGTGGGCCGAGCCGACCGCGTGCTCCACCGCGACTTCGAGGCCGGCGCCGATGGCGGCGGCCGAGCCGAGCACCAGGGTAGTGGCCGTAGCCCCAGAGGAAGGCCTGCCGGTTGGAGCGCAGGTGGTCGTGGATGGGGCGGACGAAGTAGATCCACCAGGCGGCGAAGCAGAGCAGCAGGCCGCCGGCCGCGATCGGCAGCAGTTCGCCGAGCGCCTCGTGCTCGTCGAGTGCGGCCTGCACCGCCAGGGTGGCTGCCGAGACCGTCTCGCCGAGCACGATCAGGGTGAACAGGCCGTACCGCTCTGCGATGTGCTGCGGGTGCCAGGTGCTCTGCGTCCGCAGCTCGGCGATCGCGGGGACGGAGAGCTCGGCCAGGATGCCCAGCGGCAGTACGTACGGGAGCGCGTCCTCCGGCACCAGCAGGATGAGCCCCCAGCCGATCTGGCAGACGGTGATCCCGACCACGTAGCGCAGCGCCATGGTGCGGGCGGCGCCGGTCTCCGCGGCGGCGGCGCGCAGCCACTGGGTGACCATCGCGAGGCGCATCACCACATAGCCGAGCACCGACAGGGTGAGGTCCTGGTCGGCGAACATCCTGGGTACACCCGCCGCGAGGATCAACACACCGGTGATCTGGACCAGGGTGGTGAGGCGGTACGGCACGTCGTCGACGTCGTAGGCGGAGGCGAACCAACTGAAGTTCATCCAGGCCCACCAGATGGCGAAGAAGGCAAAGGCGTAGCCGTAGAGACCGTGCCCCACGCGGCCCTCGGCGAGGTCGTGGGCGAGCTGGCCGCCGGCCTGGGCCACGGCGACCACGAAGCACAGGTCGAAGAACAACTCCAATGGTGTCGCTGCGCGGTGGGCCTCGCCCCGGTCGCGGGCGGTCATCCGCCGGAACGGGCCCGGATCGCGATCGGTTGCGTCGCTGGTCATGATGCCGCCTCTGCCGGGAGGGTGTTGGGTCCCCGCGATCCTGGCACCGAGCGGCCCCCGGACGCACGTACCGCTGCGGCACGCCGTATGTACGGGTTCCACCCGTTTTGAGCAATCGTCAGCGAGAGTTGACCTTGCAGTGCGCGAACCGGGTGACAGCTCGGCGGCTCCCGGGCGCGCCCTGTGGAAGGTGCCCTGTCCGTCCCGATCAGCCCGCTAGATTCCTCGTCAAGAGGAACGACGACACGGGCGGTCTGCGAGCAACGCGGAAGGTCAAGGCCGATGGCAGGACACGGGGGCGGGTTCGCCGCGCCACCCATGTCCGTACCGTCGGCCTCGTGATCACCGCGCTGCTCGCGAGTGCCGCCTGCTGTTCGTCATGCCCTCGTGCGCTGGACCGACCGGCAATGGGGAGCTGTCCTACTTCTCCCAGCCGACCTTGGTGATGTCGGTGTCGGCGAGACTGCCGGCCCCGAAGTTGGCGAGCCCCTTGCGGACCGCGACGATGCTGGGCCGCTGGTACAGCTCGACGGTGTGCCCGAGCTCCCAGATCTTGACGTCGGCCTGGTTGTAGAGCTTGGCCGCCTCGACCGGGTCGATGGTGCCGGCTGCCTTCCTCAGCAGCGAGTCGATCTCCGGGGTGCTGAGCTTGGAGTAGTTGCCGAACACGTTGTCGCCCTGCGGGGCACGGAAGTTGGCGACGCCCAGGGAGAGCGGGAAGGAGCCGGTGTTCCGCCAGCTGGCCAGGTCGAACTTGCCCTGGTTGACGTACTTGCTGAAGTACTCCTTGCTCGACACCTTGTCGACCGAGACCGTGACGCCGACCTGCCGGAGCATGTTCTGTACGGCCGCGGCCATGTCGAGCTGGGCCTGGGCGGAGCCGTCGCTGACCACGTAGTGCAGCTCCAGCGGCTTGCCGTCCTTGGTACGGGGCTGGCCGGCCGCGGCCTCCTTCCAACCCGCCTTGTCCAGCAGCGCCTTGGCCGCCTCCGGGTCGAACTTGACCCACTCGCCGGCGTTGTCCTGGTACCCGGTCTGGTTGATCATGAAGAGGTGGTTGCCGAGCGGCTTGAACTCCACCGGCACACCCTGGTTCACGATCTTGATCAGCGCGGCGCGGTCCATCGCCTTGCCGAGCGCCTGGCGGACCGACTGGTCGGCCAGCGCGCCGTTGCCGCCGAAGGAGATGTGCACCTCGTCCCACGGCGTGCCGGTCCGGATCACGCCGTCCTTGGCGTCCTTGAGCTGCCCGTACGCGGTCGCGCTGCCCGCGGAGGCGTAGTCCACCTCGTTGTTGAGGAAGGCCTGGGTGATCGCCGGCGTCGCGAGCACCCGGTAGGTGATCTTGTCCAGCTTGGGCTTGGTGCCCCACCAGTCGGGGTTCGGGACGAGGGTGATGGTCTGCGCGGTCTTGTCCAGCGTGCCGATCTTGAACGGCCCGCCGAAGACCGGGACCTTCTCCACCCACCCCTGGTTGAACGCGTCCGGGGTCGCGATCCCGGCGGCCGGCAGCAGCGGGTTGAAGAGGCTCTGCCAGTCGGCGTACGACTGGCTGAAGGTCACCTTCACCTCCTGCGCGTTCGCGCCCTGCTCGACGCCCGATATCTGCTCGTAGCCCGAGGAGTCCGCGATGTTGTACGCCGGGTTCTTGCCGTTGGAGGTCTCCCAGACCGCCTTGAAGTCCAGGTAGCTCAGTTGCTTGCCGTCCGACCACTTGGCCTTCGGGTTGATCTTGTACGTCACCACCTGCGGCGAGGTCGAGGTGACCTCGGCGGAGACCAGGTACTCCGGCACCGGGTGGTAGGTGCCCTTGGCGTCCGTCCGGAAGATCTTCGCCTCGACGTAGCCCATGATGTCGACCGCGTCGCCGTACCGGCCGTCCACCTGGTACGGGTTCCACTGGGTGATCCACTGCTGCAGCGGCGGGCGGAACTCGCCGCCGTCCTTGATCTTCTCCAGCGGCTGCGGGTTGTTGTCCTCCGCGTCCTGCGCCGGGACCACGTTCTTGGGCACATCACCGGAGCCCGAGCTGCCGGAGCTGCAGCCGGTGACGGTCAGCGCCAGTGCGATGGCGACGACGGTGGCCCGGCCGAGGCCGCGGGCCGTGGCGGATGCGTCCATGAGGGGTTCCCCCAAGAGATTTCGAAGAGTCTGCGGCCGCCAGGTGTGGCGACACTTGAGCGCGGGCAGCCAAGTCGGTGTCCGGCGAGCAGAACGTAACAGCGGATCAACTCGTCCACCAGGGGTCGGTGTTCACTTCTGATCCAAACGCAACAGGCCGCAACACTTCGGCAATACGCCGTCAGCAACCCACTGCAACACTCTGACCAGCCACTTCCCCCACGAGGGTGAAGTGGCTTGCGCCGCACCCTCTGGACGACCGACCGGTCGTGCCGTAGAACTGCTGCGCGAAGTTGCGCCGACCACCCCTTGAGCGAAGGCTTGTGATCATGTCGACCAGGTGCACGAACGGTCTCTCCGGCGGTGGGCGGTGATCCGTTACCTGGCCCAGCGGTTCGGCTACTACGCCGCACTGCTGGTGGTCGCGGTCTTCCTCGCGTACGCGCTCTCCTGCGCGGCGCTCGGCCCGCGCACGTACTTCGAGGCCAAGCAGCCCCGGCCCTCCGCCGCCTCGGTGGACCGACAGCTGACCGCCCTCAACATCAACGACCACACGCCGGTGGTCGAGCGCTTCGGCACCTGGGCCGGGGGGCTGGTGCTCCACGGCGACCTGGGCCGGACCATCCACGACACCTCCGTCAACGAGGACTTCGGCCGCCGGATCTGGGTCTCCCTGCGGCTGCTGCTGGTCGGCAGCCTGCTCGGGATGGTGCTCGGCGTCGCGGGCGGGGCGTGGAGCGCTGTGAAGCAGTACCGCCTCTCCGACCGGGCGCTCACCATCGTCTCGTTCGTGCTGCTCTCCACGCCGGTCTTCCTGCTGGCCCTGCTCCTGAAGAACGGCGCCATCGCCGCCAAGGAGGCGGCCGGGCACGAGGTGGTCCCGTTCACCGGGTACGAGACACCGAACCTGTCCGGCGGCCTGGGCACCCATCTCGCCGACTGGGGGCTGCACTTGCTGCTGCCCACGCTGTCGCTGGCACTCGGCGGACTGGCGATGTACAGCCGCTACCAGCGCGGCACCATGCTGGACGTCCTCGGCTCCGACTACCTGCGCACCGCCGAGGCCAAGGGGCTCACCCGCAACCGGGCCCTGCTCAAGCACGGGCTGCGGACGGCGGTGATCCCGATGTCGACGATGTTCGCCTACAGCTTCCTGGGCATCTTCACCGGCGCCGCCTTCACCGAGACCATCTTCGGCTGGCACGGCATGGGCGAGTGGTTCATCCTGGCGATCCGGGAGCAGGACATCAACTCCGTGGTCGCCGTCAACCTGTTCGCCGCGGTGGTGGTGCTGGCCTCGGGCTTCCTCGCCGACGTGCTGAACGCCGCGTTGGACCCGCGGGTCCGGTACTGAGGGGGCGCGACCAATGACCGCCGTGATCACGGAGACCGCCCGCCCGGTGGCCGAAGAGGCCGCCCCCGCAGGGAGATTGAGACTCGTACTGGCCCGGCTGCTGGCCGCACGCGGAGTGCTGGTCGGCGCGGTGATCGTGCTGCTGCTCTTCCTGCTCGCCTTCGGCGGCCCCTTCCTGACCCCCTGGGACTACGCCACCCCCGACTACCTGGCGATCCGCCAACCACCGTCCGCCGCCCACTGGTTCGGCACCAACGGGCTCGGCCAGGACGTCTTCGCACAGACCGTCCGCGGGCTGCAGAAGTCGCTGATCATCGGGCTGCTGGTGGCCCTCTTCTCCACCGTGCTGGCCTCGCTGGTCGGCGCCTGCGCCGGCTACTTCGGCGGGTGGACGGACCGGGGGCTGACCTTCCTGGTCGACCTGCTGCTGGTCTTCCCCAGTTTCCTGATCATCACCATCATCTCGCCCCGCCTGAAGGGCGCGGGCTGGATCGCCTTCGTGGTGCTGCTGGCGGCCTTCAACTGGATGATCACCGCCCGGGTGGTCCGCTCGATGACCCGCTCGCTCAAGGAGCGCGAATTCGTGCGCGCGGCCCAGTTCATGGGCGTACGGCCGCTGCGGATCATCGTCCGGCACATCCTGCCGAACGTCGCCTCCTTCCTGATCACCGACGCCACGGTGGCGGTCGGTGGCGCGGTGATGAGTGAGACCGCACTCTCGTACTTCGGCTTCGGGGTGCGCACCCCGGACGTCTCGCTCGGCACCCTGCTCGCCGACGGCACGGACCAGGCGCCGGTCTTCCCCTGGCTGTTCTACTTCGCGGCCGGGCTGCTGGTGCTCTTCGTCCTCGCCGTCAACCTGATCGGGGACGGGCTGCGCGACGCGCTCGACCCCACGACCGAGGCGGCCCGCCCCGCCCGCACCTCCCGGAGCAGCGCATGACCACGGACCTGCTGACCGTCAGCGACCTGGCGGTGGACTTCGGGGCCGTGCCCGCCGTACGCGGGATCGACCTCCGGCTGCGGCGCGGCGAGACCCTGGGCATCGTCGGCGAGTCCGGCTCCGGCAAGTCGGTCACCGCACTGGCCGTGCTCGGGCTGCTGCCCGGGACGGCGGCGGTGCGCGGCTCGGTCCGGCTGGAGGGCCGCGAGCTGGTCGGCCTGCCCAACCGGGAGCTGGCCAGGATCCGGGGCCGGAAGGTCGCGATGGTCTTCCAGGACCCGCTCTCCGCCTTCACCCCCGTCTACCGGATCGGCGACCAGATCGTGGAGGCCCTGCGCATCCACCAGTCGCTGGACCGCACCGCCGCGCGCAAGCGGGCCGCCGAGCTCCTCGATCTGGTGGGCATCCCGGCGCCGGAACGGGCGCTGGACAACTTCCCGCACGAGTTCTCCGGCGGTATGCGCCAGCGCGCGATGATCGCGATGGCGATCGCCAACGACCCGGACATCCTGCTCGCCGACGAGCCGACCACCGCGCTGGACGTCACCATTCAGGCCCAGGTCCTCGACGTGCTGCGCACCGCCCAGCGGGAGACCGGCGCGGCCCTGGTGCTGGTCAGCCACGACCTCGGGGTGATCGCCGGGATGGCCGACCGGGTCGCGGTGATGTACGCGGGCCGGGTGGTCGAGACGGCGGGCGTGGACGAGCTCTTCGCACGCCCCCGCCACCCGTACACGCTGGGCCTGATCGGCGCGGTGCCCCGACTGGATACCGGCGGCGGGCCGCTGGTCCCGATCCCCGGCACCCCGCCCGCCCTGGGCTCGCTGGAGCCCGGCTGCCCGTTCGCACCGCGCTGCCCACTCGTGGAGGACCGCTGCCGGACGGCGGAGCCCCCGCTGACCGGCTCCGACGGGCACCTCGCGGCCTGCGTACGCGCGGACGAGCTGGCCGAACGCGGGCCGGCGCCGAGCGAGGTCTACCCGGTCCCGGTGGTGCCCCCGCCGGCCGTGGCCGTGCCCCGGGAGGAGCGCGAGCCCGTCCTGCGGGTGACCGGGCTGACCAAGACCTTCCCGGTCCTGAAGGGCACCGTCTTCAAGCGCCGGGTCGGCGAGGTGTACGCCGTCGACGGGGTCGACCTGGACATTCGGCACGGCGAGACCCTGGGCCTGGTGGGCGAGTCGGGGTCCGGCAAGTCGACCACGCTGTTCGAGCTGCTGCGGCTGGCAAAGCCGGAATCCGGCCGGATCGAACTCCTCGGGCAGGACACCGCCGGGCTCGACCGGGCGGGCGCGCACCGGCTGCGGGCGGACCTGCAGATCGTCTTCCAGGATCCGATGGCCAGCCTCGACCCCCGGCTGCCGATCAGCGACGTGATCGCCGAGCCGCTGCTCGCGCAGCGGGCGCCGCGCGAGCTGATCGCCCGCCGGGTGCCGGAGCTCCTGCGGCAGGTCGGGTTGGACCCGGCCCACGCCTCGCGCTACCCGCACCAGTTCTCCGGCGGGCAGCGGCAGCGCATCTCGATCGCCCGGGCGCTGGCGGTGCAGCCGCAGCTGCTGGTGCTGGACGAGCCGGTGTCCGCGCTGGACGTCTCCGTCCAGGCGGGGGTGCTCAACCTGCTGCAGCAGCTCAAGGCCGAGCTCGGGCTGGCGTACCTGTTCGTCTCGCACGACCTCTCGGTGATCCGGCACCTCTCCGACCGGGTGAGCGTGATGTACCTGGGCCGCACGGTCGAGTCGGGCGCGGTCGAGGCCGTCTTCAGCCGGCCCAGGCACCCGTACACCCGGGCGCTGCTGTCGGCCGTCCCGCTGCCCGACCCGGCGGCCGAGCGGGCCCGCGAGCGCATCCTGCTGCCCGGCGACCCGCCCTCGCCGACGGAGCGTCAGGCCGGCTGCCGCTTCCGCACCCGCTGCCCGGTGTACGCGACGCTGGACGGTGTGCGGCGTTCGCCCTGCGAGCAGCAGTCGCCCCCGCTGGCGGAGGCCGCCCCGGGCGTCGACCACGCGGCGGCCTGCCACTACCCGGAGGCCTGACGGGCCGTACGCACATGGACAACCCCAGCAGAGGCCTGGGTGAACCGTACGCACAGGGTCAACAACAACAGGGGCGCGGGGAACTGCGCGATCAACCGTGCACGTCCGTCGTGCCCTGGTCGCGCAGTTCCCCGCGCCCCTGGAGGTACCCCGACTCGTATGGTGAACCTGCGCCCTGATTCACCCGGTCGGGCCACCCCGCGCGCGGAGCCGACGACTCGTCAGTAATTTGCGATCATGTCGAGCGAACGCAATCCCCAGGTGGCAGCGACGCGATCGACGGCCGGCCGGGCGACCTTGGTGGCCACCGGGGCGACGGTGCTCCTCCTACTCGCCATCGTGCTGGGCAGCCGTGGCCTGAAGGACTTCGACTCGGCACTCGTCCCGTACACCGTGGCCACCGTCTTCCTGACCTTCGGCCTGGTCCACCGGTACGTGATGTGGGTCTCCGCCCCCGCCGCCCGCAGGCTCCTCCGACAGGGCTGGCGGGCGGCGCTGTCCTGGGAGAACCTGCGCAGCGCTCCTACCGCCCTGCCGAGGATGATCGTCACCAATCTCGGCTTCCAGAGGTTCGTCGGCGCCCGTTCGCACGCCCGCTGGGCCGCGCACCAACTGATGTTCTGGGGCTGCCTGTTGGCGGCCGCCATCACCTTCCCGCTGACCTGGGGCTGGTTCACCTTCACCGCGTCCAGTGCAACCGGCCCCGGCTACGAGATGCGGCTCTGGGGCTTCAAGGTGCTCGGCTTCGACTCCGGCAGCTTCTTCGGCTGGGCTATGTACCACGGCCTCGACCTGGCGGCCGTGCTGGTGATCGCGGGCGCCGGGTACTTCCTCTGGCGGCGGATGCGGGACCGCGAGGCGGTCACCGGCCAGCGCTTCGGCTACGACTTCGTCCCGCTGCTCGCGCTGATCACCATCTCGGTGACCGGCCTGCTGCTCACCTTCTCCGAGATCGCCCTGCGCGGCGGCGGCTACCAGTTCCTGGCGATCCTGCACATGGCCTCGGTCGTGCTGACGCTGGTGTACCTCCCGTTCGGGAAGTTCTTCCACATCGTTCAGCGCCCGGCCGCGGTCGGCATGCAGCTGTTCAAGTACACGAGCCGCCGCAGGACCGAGGTCTTCGCCTGCCGCAACTGCGGCCGGCCGATCGACACCACCGCGTACGTGGAGAACCTCCGCGGCACCATGCAGGACCTGCAGCTCGGCTTCGACGCGTGGGCCGAGTACTGCCCGCGCTGCAAACGCGTGCTGCGCGGCAACGCCTACCTCTCCCAGGTCAAGCGAGGATTCAAGTGACGGAGCGCGTGGACCCGGACATCGCGCCACCCGGCACCCGGGGCTTCCGCGACGCGGGCGGGCTCCCGGCCGACGCCTGGCGGGCCAACCAGACCGAGCAGACGCTGGTGCCCACGCACTGCTGCTTCTGCGGGGTGCAGTGCGGGATGTACCTGCGGGTGAACAGCGCCGGGAAGGTCTTCGGGGTCGAGCCGCGCAACCACGACATCAACCGGATGCGCCTGTGCCCCAAGGGCATCAACGCCTACCAGCAGGTCAACCACCCGGACCGGCTCACCGCGCCGCTGATGCGCCGCTCGCGCGACGAGCCCTTCCGCGAGGTGAGCTGGGAGGAGGCGCTCTCGTACACGGTGGACGAGATCCGCCGGATCCAGGCGCAGCACGGCGCGGACGCCTTCGGTCTGCTCGGCGGGGCCAGCCTGTTCTCCGAGAAGACGTACCTGGTGGGCAAGTTCGCCCGGGTCGCGCTGAAGTCCCGGCACGTCGACTACAACGGCCCTGACCACCGGGCGGACGGTCGCACACTTCCTCTCCGGCAACCAGACCCGGCGGCTCGGCGCCCTGGTCGAGCAGACGCCGCGCCCCTGGGTCGGGGTGCACCCCTCGCACGGGTACCGCACCGGCGACCCGGTGCGGGTGGTCACCCGGCGCGGCAGCTCGGTGCTGCCGGCGCTGGTGACGGAGGCGATCCGGGCCGACCACGTCTTCGTCCCGTACCACTGGCCGTACCCGGTGGCCGCCAACGAGCTGACCATCGCCGCGCTGGACCCGCGCTCGAAGATCCCCGAGTACAAGGTGTGCGCGGTACGGATCGAGCGGGCGCCCTCCCTGGACGACGTACCCGCGCCGCCGAGCCCGCCGGGGCGGCAGGCGGGCCCCGGGGCCCAGGCGTCCCGCACCGACCCGCTGCCGCCGACCTCGCCGCAGGGGCGCGGCACGGCGGAGAGGGGCTGATCCGGGTGCTCGGGAGGACGATCTTCATCGACCCCGGCCGCTGCATCGGCTGCCAGGCCTGCGTCTCGGCCTGCCGGGAGTGCGACTCGCACCGCGGCAGGTCGATGATCCACCTCGACTACCCCGAGGAGGGCCGTTCCGTCGCCTCGCTGCCCACCGTCTGCATGCACTGCGAGGACCCGGTCGCCCCGTGCGCCGAGGTCTGCCCGGCGGACGCGATCCTGATCACCGCCGACGGCGTGGTGCAGGAGGCCGACCCGACCCGCTGCATCGGCTGCGCCAACTGCGTCAACGCCTGCCCGTTCGGGGTCCCGAAGATCGACCTCGAGGCGAAACTGCAGATGAAGTGCAACCCCTGCTACGACCGCACCTCGTACGGACTGGCGCCGATGTGCGCGACGGTCTGCCCGACCGGGGCGCTGTTCTACGGGACGCTGGAGGAGCTGCAGGCCGAGCGGCCAGGGGTGGACGTCTCGACGATGTTCGCGTTCGGGGACGTGACGGTCAGGACGGGCGTGGCGATGGTGGTGCCCGCCGAGCAGCGGGCGGCCGTGCCGGGCGGGCTGCCGCCGGGCGGGGTGCCGGTCGGGGACGTACCGGACGGCCCGGTGTCGGCCGCCTCGCGCTCCGACGGCGCGCCGGCGGGTGGACTGCTGCGGGTCATCGAGGTCAACGGGCGGGCCACGCCCGGGAACGGAGCGGTCTCGTGAGCACATCGCCCGAGGAGCACGCGGCCCTGGTCGACCGGATCAGCGCCGACTCCCTCACCACCCGCCGCGACTACCTGCGGATCGTGGCCACCGTGTCGGGCGGGCTGGTGGTCGGCTCGACGGTGGTCTCGGCCGGGGTTCTGCACCGGCACGGCGACGGTATCGCCGAACCGCTGAAGGTCGCCGACCGCCTGGCCAGAGGCCAGGCCGTCACCTTCACCTACCCGGGCGAGGACGACCGGGCGATGGCCGTCCGGCTGGCCGACGGGTCGGTGGTCGGGTACTCGACGATCTGCACCCACCTTGCCTGCGGAGTGCTCTGGCGCAAGGACCGCGGCGAGGACGGCGAGCTCTACTGCCCTTGCCACGAGGGCGTGTTCGACGCCCGGACCGGCGAGGTGACGTCCGGGCCGCCACCGCGTCCGCTCCCCAAGGTGGTCGTGGTCGAGGACGAGGACGGCGCGGTCTGGGCGATCGGCACCGCCCGATCCGGCGAGACCGAACGGGCCGGGCTCTGCCGTGGCCTGCGCGAGAGCGACCCCGAGCTCGCCGCCCGGGCCGGCTGCGACGGCTCCCCGGTCGGTACGGCGGGTGGTGCGTCATGACCTCCCCGGACCTCCCCGAGAGCCACCTCCCTGAAGGCCACCTCCCCGAGGGCTACCGCCCCGGCAGCGACGAACCCCGGCTGAACCGCCCCGTCCCCGAGCGCTACCCCCAGATCCGCGCCACCAGCGGCTACGCCGACCCGCGGGTCACCCGCACCGGCCCGGGCCCCGGTGCGGGCACCGAGCAGGAGCCCGGGCGCTCCTCGATCCTCACCGCCCGGGTCGTCCTCGCGATCACCGTGGTGATCGGCCAGCTCTGGGCGCTGACCGTCGCCACCGACGCCTGGATGCGGGGAAACACCACCACGGCCTGGTGGTGCACCGGCTTCTCGGCGGCCTCGTTCCTGGTCGTCCTCGTGGCATGGCGGATCATCCCCCGCGACCGCTGAGCGTGATCGGATGATCACGATTCGGAGATTCGGCCGAGGTCGCGTAGAGTCTCCGTCGTCAGCAGGCGCCGCTAGCTCAGTTGGTTAGAGCAGCTGACTCTTAATCAGCGGGTCCGGGGTTCGAGTCCCTGGCGGCGCACAGCGAGGCAATCGCCTGACCAGGCCGTTCTTCCTTCGGGAAGAACGGCCTTCGGCGTTCCCGGGGCTCGGTGCCGGCGAGAGGCTGACCGCGCCGTCGTCCGCCCGCACGGGCCTGGGCCCCACCGAGGAAGCCTCTTCGGTGGGGTCAGTCCGTCGATACGTCATTCGCGAACGGTCGCTTCAGCTCGTGCTGAGGTGAATCGTGGCGCCGTCCGGTGCGTTGTGGATCTTCTGGGCGATGGGGCCCCGAATCTGCATGGTGACGGCCGCGTCCTTGACCGACAGGTTGTCGAAGTCGTAGCTGCCACCCATGACGAAGAACTGGAGCGGGATCAGGCGCTCGTTGGGCTTGAGCGCGCCGTTCTCATTCTGGAACGCGTGGGCGAAGGAGTTCACCCCGTTGACGTCGGGGTCTGCGAGCAGCCACTGCGCCCAGGCTTCGAGGCTGGTGCCGAGGGGCGTCACGTCGGCGGTCTCCGGATCGAACCGGACGACCTCCTCGCCGCCCATAACGGCGAACTGGTTACCGAAGAGGTCCTGCCCGAAGCAGAACAGGTCGTCGGCAAGGCCGGCGTAGGAGTCCTTCCAAACCTCGTCGGAGTTCCAGGACAGCATGTCGGGCCCAAGGCCTTCCTCGCCCACCCGGAACACCTGGATGCCGCCATTGAACAGAAAGAACCCGTTCATGCGGGAGATCACTCGGCCGAGCTCGACCAACGGGCCGCTCTCGACACCGAAGTCGAGATCGATCGCCGGGCCCATCGGGCCGCGGGCGCGGCCCATCAGCTGCTCCAGGGCGCTCTGCGTCATGCGTTCTTCTCCGCTGCTTCGGGGCCGATCGGCCGGGTCAGATACTGCTCTCGTACCCGGTCGGTCGTGACCAGGCGCAAAGTCAGCTGCAGAACAGGAGCGTCGGGGATCGCGTCCCACTTCATGTACGGCCACCACCGGCTGTGAGCGGCCAGCAGCATCTGCTCGCCGCGCGGAATGTCGCCGCGCACGGCGTACCAGCCGGCCATCCAGAGGCACGTGGCGAACCGGTCCGGCTTCTCGTCGGACGCCTCGGCCACGGCGTGGGCACGCTCGAAATCGTTGGCTTTGGCCAGGGCCTGCCAGACGAGGGACTTGTCGGTCGCGGCCAGCTCGTTGAAGCCGCGTTCGAGCAGTTCCGTGGTGGCTACGTCCAGCGATCTGGCCGGCCCGCCCCAGTCGAAGTGGCTCGGCAGCAACTCCTCCACGGGGCGCTCGGGCAGTTGCTCCGCCAGCCAGAGCAGGTCCTCGCTCAGGTTCCGGCCGGCCGGGACATGCTCCGCGGCTGCCAGCAGTCGCGACGGGGCCGGTGTGCCCCCGTGGAGCTCGGCCGCCAGGAAGGCGCTGCGGAAGGGCACGTCCTGGTCACACAGCTCACCGCCGAGGGGGCCGTCCTGGGCGATGATCGCCTCGGCCAGCTCGGCGGCCTCAGCGAAGCGGTCCTGCCAGAAGAGGATCTGGATGGCAGCGGCAGTCGCCTCCCACACCTCGTCGCGGTCACCGTCCGCGCGCCTGGCCATCGCCAGCAAGTCGGGCAGCAGCTCGCTGAACCGGCCATGCCGGGCTTGGGCGATCAGCTCTTCAGCGGCATTCATCCGGTCTCCCTCCTTGCTAATGTTTCACCCTGATTTTGACGCGAGCTCCTTCAGGTAGGCCGCGTACGGCGCTGCCCATGCTTGAGCCTGAGCCCTGATTGTCGCCGCTGGGTATGTACTTTACGCTCGCGCCCGTGCCGCCCTCCTTGTACATGGCGGGCGGGTACTCGTCGCGGTCGTCGGGCGAACGAGTCGGGATGCCGCGCAGCGAGTCCTCGCGGTTGGCGTCACCATTGGGTCGGTCGATGGTCACCACCGATGGCTTCGGCCGCCCCTGGTGGGACTGGTCGCCTCGCCAGATCTCGCCGCGCTGAGCCTCCTCGATGTGGTCGGCCGAGTGGGGATACCTGGACCGGGGGATGACCATCTCGGCGTCATAGTCACCCTTGACCCCGAAGTGCTGGCCAATCTTGGACCGGGCATCAGCCTGTCGCCTGATGCGCGCCCTGGCGCCCGGTCCGATCTCCCCGTGGTTCTTACCGATCTTCTCGGCGAGCTTGATGATCTCCTTCTTGTGAGCATCATCAGCATCGAGAATGTGTTTGACCACCTTCTCGGTGCCATGGCCAGCCTGTTTGTACATGTCGGAGACCGCGCGGCCGGCCTCGTGGCTCAGCTTCTTGCCTATCTTCTCGGCGGCGTCTTCCAGCGCCTTGGCGATCGGATGACTCAACTGAACGACACCCCCGAGGTGGCAGCAGCGAATGTACTGACGTGACCGGTCACTTGGTCGGAGTGGTCGTGAAGCGTGGCTGCCAGCCGCAGCAGCTCCTCTGGATTGATCCGGAAGCCACCTCCGCCCCCACCACCGGTACCGCCGGCGGGGGCCACCCCGTCCAGGGCGGCCTGGACGCCCTTGAAGACCAGGCCGGCGAGGGCTCGCTCGACCACCTCTTCCAGGGGGCCGATGGCCTGCTCGACGAGCTGCCCGATGATCTGGTCCTCGAGCTCCTGCAGGAGCCGGTTGACGATCCGTTTGGTCGCCTCGATCAGGGGGGCGGGCCTTCGCCCTTGAAGGTGGACACGCGTTCGTGTGTCACGCGGCGAGCGTGAGCTTAGCCGTGTGGTGTCGTCGTTCGTATTCGTTGGGGCTGAGGTGGCCGTTGGCGGAGTGGCGGCGGCGGGTGTTGTAGCGCGTCAGCCAGGCGAAGACGGTCCTTCTGCAGGTGACGGGGTCGCCGTAGTCGCGGGCGCCCTGGAGCGTCTCGCGTTTGAGGGAGGCGTGGAAGCTCTCGCAGGCCGCGTTGTCCGCGCTGCTGCCGACCGAGCCCATCGACTGGGTGACGCCGAAGTCCGAGCACAGGTCGGCGAAGGCCCGGGATACGTATTGCGCCCCGTGATCGGTGTGGAACACCGCCCCGTCCAGACCGCCGCGGGTCGCGGCCGCCATCCCAAGCGCGTCGGCGACCAGGCCGGTGCGCATGTGATCGGCGATGGACCAGCCCACGACCTTCCGGCTGAAGCAGTCCAGCACGGTCGCCAGGTAGAGGAACTCCCCGTCCGCCAACGGCAGATACGTGATGTCGCCCATGTACTTGCGTCCCGGCTCCGGCGCGGTGAAGTCCCGCTGGAACAAGTCCGGAACCGTCTGCGCGGCCGGATCCGGGATCGTGGTGCGGACCCTTTTGCGCAGGCGGACACCGGCGATGGAGTACATCCGCATGACGCGGGCGACTCGTTTGTGGTTGACCCGCGCGCCGGACTCGCGCAGTTCCGCGGTCACCCGGGGCGAGCCGTAGGCGCCGCCGGAGACGGCGTGGATGCGGCGTATCTCCTCGGCCAGGAGCCGGTCCTCGCGTTGCCGGACCGCCCTGGCCTGGGCACCGCTCAGCCACTTGTAGTAGCTGGACCGGTTGACGTCCAGGACCTGGCACAGCCGCTTCACCTCGTAGGCGTCCCGGTGGTCGTGGACGAACTGGAAGCGGCTCACCAGTTCGTCTCGCCGGCGAAATACTTGGCCGCCTTGCGGAGTATGTCCCGCTCGGTGGCCAGCTTCCGCTCGCTCGCCTCAAGCTCGGCCACCCGGGCCTCCAACTGCCGGATCCGCTCGTCCGGGTCGGCGGTCGGTGCCGGCTGTCCCGTCCCGGCCGGTGCTGCCTCGCCTGCCCGAGAGGCGGTGGGGGCGACGCCACGGCGTTCGCGGTCCCGCAGCACCCACTCGCGAATCGTCGCCCTGTTGATACCCAGGTCAGCGGCGATGCTCTTGTAGGTCGCCCCGGGCGTGGACTCGTACAGGGCCACGGCATCGGCCTTGAACTCGTCCGAGTAGTCCTTCATCGCCATCGGCGGTGTTCTCGCTTCCTCCGAATCAAGCAGATCCAGTATCAGCGTGTCCACCAGTCAGGGCGAAGGCCCGGCCTCGGCCGCCTCGGCGACGCCCAGTGTGGCGACGGCCGCAGCCTGGGCGGCGATGAACTCGGCCGCCATGATTCCGAGCTCGGTGATGACGGCCAGCTTGGCGGCCACGATGGCGTCTGCTGCCACGTCGAGCAGCGTGGCCACGGTGCCGCAGATCTGGACGATCTCGGACATGTGGTCGTTGGACATCTTGGTCCAGCGCTCGACCAACTGCTGGTAGGAGTCAGCCTGGTAATGCTCCGCCATCTGCCGGATGGTCGCCGTGGCTGTCTCGTGGGTGCTGTCGATGTTGGTGGCGAACTTGCGGACGTGGTCAGCGAACTCCCGCACCTTGTCCTCGTTGACCTGGGGCCAGTTGAGGCCCAGCAGGTCCATCACCCAAATCAGTTCGCTGGGTAGCTCGATCGCCACGTTCCCCCCGTTGCAGTCGCCCTGACATGGACCCAGCACAGACTAATACGATTGGATGACAGCTCGTCGAGTGGCCGCAACCCTTCACCGATCCCGCCAGAGATGACCTGATGACCGCTCACAGACGGAGCTGCTGCCGATCGAAAGACTGCTAATGACCGGCCACGGCGAGGGCCTGGCGCACCGTGCGCCACCGCCGACGCCGTGTTGATCCGCACCAGCTCTTCGTGCGCGCGGGCCGCGTCAGCCTACGAGCGACGGTCCGGGTGGGCGTGACGCACACAGACGCGGTGCGCCCGGCGTTCGGGCGGCCCGTTCAGGCCGGGGCCGCCGTCTCCCGCGGGTGGACCGTCATCGGGACGCGGTCCGGGTGGGGCATGGCCGCGATGGCTTCCCGGGGGGTGTGCCCGGGGACGGGGCGCAGCTGCCAGCGGGCCAGGACAGTGGCGAGGGTGATGGTCATCTCGGCGCGGGCGAAGGCGTCCCCGATGCACTGACGGGAGCCCGCGCCGAAGGGGAGGAACCCCGCGCGCGGCAGGTCCGCCGCCCGCTCGGGGAGCCAGCGGTCGGGGTCGAAACGACCGGGCTCGGGGTAGAGGACCGGGTCGCGGAGCAGCGCGTACGGGCTGAACGCGACCTCGGTTCCCTCGGGGATGGTGACTCCGCCCAGGTCCACCGGCGCAGTCGTACGGCGCATCAGCAGGGTCACTCCGTGCAGCCGGAGCACCTCGTCCAGCACGCGGCGGGTGTAGGTGAGCCGGGGCACGTCCTCGAAGCCGACGGGCCTGGTGCCCACAACCTCGTCGATCTCCGCGAGGAGCTGCTTCTCGACCTCGGGGTGCCGGGCAATCTCGTGGAAGGCCCAGGCCATCGTCGAGCCGACGGTCTCCGTGCCGGCGAACAGGATCGTGACCAGCTCGTCGCGGACCTCGACGTCGGTCAGTGTCTCGCCGGTGTCCGCGTCGCGGGCGGCCAGCAGGGTCGACAGCAGGTCGGGGCTGTCGGCGTGGTCGCGCCGGCGGGTGGCCGCGATCTCGTCGTCGATGACCTGCCGCAGGTTCGCCGCGGCCGCATCGAACTTCCGATTCGACGGGAGTGGCAGCCTGTCCAGGAACTGCGGGGAGACCGCGCGCAGCAGGATGTACTTGAGGATGGTCGGGGTGTCCCGGCGCACCACGTCCACGACCGGCGTTCCGATCTCGGCGGCGAACATCGTCGCGGCCAGCGTGCCGATCGAGAACCTGGCCATCTCCTCCTCCATCGCGAGCGTTCCGCCGGGCTCCCAGCTCGCCGCGAGGTCCCGGGCCCGGTCGCTGATGATGTCGCAGTAGCCTGCGATCCGGGTCCGGTGGAACGAGGGCTGCATCAGTCTGCGGTGGCGCCGGTGGAGCTTGCTGGGGGCCGTCGCCAGGCCGTCGCCGACGAATCCGCGGACCCGGTCGAACAGCCGGCCCTTCTCGAAGCTGGACCCGTGGGTGACCATCACGGCGTGGGCCAGTTCGGGGCTGGCGACGAAGACGACCGGCAGGGTGCCGAGGTCGACACGGACCAGATCGCCCGTGGCCCTGAGGGACTTGACGAACGCCAGCGGCCCTCGCGACATCGGCCAGACGTGGCCGAGGAACGGGAGTCCGCCCGGTGCGCGCGGGATCGACTCGAGTCCGGATGCCACCTCGGTGCTCCTTTCTGCTGCTGGGATCTACGCGGTGCGAAGTGCCGCGAGCTTGGGAAGGGCGTAGAGGGTCGAGCGGTGGTCCGCTCGCTGGGAGGAGGACTCGCGGGGCAGGAGATCCCACCACCAGGCGATCGCCGGTATGTCCAGCGGCTCCTGGCTGTCGTCGGTGGGTGTCTCGCGGAAGGCCTCGGGGAGGTCCGCCGGATCGTCCGGGGTGGTGTAGCGCAGGGAACTGATGCCCCAGTCCTGAGCCCCCCGGATGAAGGCTTCGAGGCTGTCGAGGTACTGCCGCAACTGCGGGCTGCCCTGCCTGCGCAGGCTGTCGCAGAGGCGGACGAAGAGGCACAGCACGCGGTCGCGGTGGGCGATGGCCGTGGACAGGGCCTCGTCGGGTGTGACGCCGTGCGCGTGCTCCAGCACCCGGATCACGTTCAGGTAGTACCGGCCGGTTCTGCTCTCCTTGTGGTACGAGAAGAGGTCGTTGTCCCAGCAGATGATGAAGTACGCCATCTCGGCCGCGGCCCGGACGGACGTCTGGTCCCGTTCGTGGGGCTGGAGTTCGTAGCCGTGCCCCATCTCCAGCAGGGGCAGGACGACCGACGTCGCGCCGTCGTAGATGCGCATCAGGGTGTAGTCGTTCAGGTCGGGGACGGTCCCGCGGCTGCGGTGCTCGGCCTCCCAGACCACCGAGAGGAAGTACTCGCGCAGGGCATCCACCCAACGGGCCACCTGGCCGGCCGTGCCGTACGCGGAGATTCTGCGTCTGAGGTCCCGCAGACCCGAGGCCAGCGAGTCCTCCAGCAGCATCGGGGCCTCCGGGTTCTGAGCCACCCTCAGCAGCCGGGACAGCGCCCCGAGGAGCTCTCCGGGACGGCTGCCCAGCTCGCCCTCCTCGCAGAAGCCGTCGTCCACGCCGAAGAGCCACAGGACGAAGTCGGCCAGTATCCCGACGACTTCCTCGCGCCCCTCGGGGAGGATCCGCGCGGCGAATGTTCCTATGTCGTGTTTGATCAACTGGCTGCGCAACTCGGGGGAGCCTATGTCGAAGGCGTCCGCCCACGCGGCGGTGCGCCGGTCGATGACCTCGTGGCGAGGGTGGATGGCCGGTGAGTAGGGCGAGAAGATCGGCGGAACGGTCGTCAGGTCATGCACTCCGTCACCTCGGTCGCTTGACAGCTCTCCCACCTGTCGCCGGGTTTCCGCCGAAGCGGTCCCCGTACCCAGCCGAAGTGGATCACGCGCAAATACATCGGTATTTGACCGATTCCGTCAAGGGTGTGATCGCGCCACTGGCCTGAATTGACATGTTCTTCACGAGATCTGATCGTACGTCATGATGCTCGGAGAGCATATGCCAGCAGGGTCCGTAGTGGACGGACGATCCCGACCCCTACGGACCCTGCTGCGCAATAAGATTGGCGACTATTTCCTGCGGAACCTCGCCGCCAGCGCGCTCCACCAACTCCGGCGCTGCGCCTGCTCGACGACGGGCAGCGGTTCCGGAGCCGCCACGGGGGCCGCCGCAGGGACCGGCGCCGCGACCTCTGCCGTGGTCTCGGCGGCGGAGGCCGGCTTCGGCCTACGAGCCGTGAACCTGACGGGCAGTCCGGCGAGGTGGCGGGACAGCCAGGCGGAGGTCCAGCGCAACTCGTCCTCGGGGACCGCCAGCTGAAGGTCCGGCAGGCGGGTGAGCAGGATGTCGATGCCGGTCTCCGCGATGGCCCGGCCGATGTCCTGCCCGGGGCACTCGTGCGGGCCGCTGCTGAAGGCGAGATGCGAGCGGTTGCCGTACAGCGGCGTGGTCAGGTCCGGACGGACCGCCGGGTCGACATTGCCGGCCGCCAGACCGAGCAGCAGCAGGTCGCCCTCCTTGATCTTCTGACCGCCGAGTTCGGTGTCCCCGGTGGCCCACCGGCCCGGGATCGCCGACAGCGGCGGTGCGTCCCAGAGCACCTGGTCCAGGGCGTCGGGCAGCGTCATGTGACCGCCCGACAGGTTCGCGCGGAAGCGGTGGTCGGTGAGGACCATCTTCAGCGTGTCCGCGATCAGGTTGACCGTGGTCTCGTTCGCGGCGATGAGGACCAGCCGGACGTGCTGCATCACCTCGTCGTCGCTGAGCTCGGCCTCGTGCTGCAGCAGCCAGGACGCCAGGTCCGGACCGGGGGCAACGCGCTTGCGCTCGACCAACTGCTGCATGGTGGTCACCACGTAGTCGTTGCTGGCCAGGGCCGTCTCGGTGCCCTTCATCAGGTCCCGGGCAGCCTCGACCAGGCGGGGCCCGTACTCCTCGGGCATGCCCAGCAGCTGTGTCATGACCAGCATGGGCAACTGCTCGGCGAACTGGCTGACCAGGTCGACCGACCCGGCGGCGGCGAAGCCGTCGATCAGCTGGTCGGCGAAGCGGGTGACATGGCGCCGGATCCCGCGCCGGTCGAACATTCCGAGGCTGTCGTTGACCGCCCCGCGGAGCCGCTTGTGCTCGGCACCGTCCGCGAACACGCAGAGCGGCTGCCAGGCCACCATCGGCATCAGCGGCGAGTCCGGCGCCACCTGGTTCTCCTGGAACGCCGTCCAGCGGCGGGAGTCCCGGGAGTACGTGGAGGGCGTACGCATCGCGATGAGGTTCTCCCGGTGGCCCAGGACGAGCCAGGCGGGGAGGTCGCCGTGCAGCAGCACGGGCGCGACGGCGCCGTGCTCGCCGCGCAGCTTCTCGTACAGACCCATCGGGTCCGCCTCGGCCTCCGGCCCGTAAAGCCGCCGAAGGCCGTCGGGGCCGAGCCCGTGGGCCGGGCAGCCGGGCGGCGGTATGAGGGAGGCGTCGGCGGGTGGCTGCGTGGTCACGATCTCTCCGGGGTCAGGGTCAGGGAGTAGAGGTAGCGCATCAGGGCCATCAGTACGTCGCGGCCGGAGTCGCGCCTACGGGCGTCGCACTCGACGATCGGGACCTCGTCCGGCAGGTCCAGCGCGGCCCGCAGCTCGGCGATGGGGAAGCCGGGCGATTCCGGGAAGCTGTTGACCGCGACCACGAACGGCACCCCGCGCTCCTCCAGCCGCCCGATCACGTCGAAGCTGACCTCGAGGCGACGGGTGTCGACCAGCACAACGGCACCCAGCGCGCCCTCGAACAGGCCGTTCCACAGGAACCAGAAGCGCTGCTGGCCGGGTGTGCCGAACAGGTAGAGCACCAGCTCGTCGTTGATGCTGATCCGGCCGAAGTCCATGGCCACGGTGGTCGCGGTCTTGCGCTCCACCCCCGCGAGATCGTCGACGCCGGCGCTCGCCTGCGTCATCGTCTCCTCGGTCGTCAGCGGGCGGATCTCGCTCACGGCACCGACCAGGGTCGTCTTGCCGACCCCGAACCCGCCGACGATCACCACCTTGACCGCGGTGGCGGCCGACGCCGGCAGAATGTCCTCGCTCCGTGGCCCTACGAGCGTCTCAGAGCTTCTGAAGTCCATGCATCACCGCCTCAATCAGGGCACGGTCGGGAAGAAGGGCCTGCGGAACGGGGGCTCGTGCCTCCACCCGCCCGTCGGACAGCAGGTCCGCGAGCAGGACGGTGACCACGCTCATCGGCAGGCCCAGGTAGGCGGAGATCTCGGCAACCGAGAGCGGGGAGTGGCAGATCCGCAGGATCGCGGCATGCTCCGGCTGCATCGTCGGCTGCGGTTCCGCCCGCGAGACGATCAGGGTGACCAGGTCGAGGACGGTCCGCTCGGATAAGCCGCTGCGGCCCCGAGTGATCACGTAGAGCCGCTCGGGGTTCCCTTCGTCCCACTCCTGGCCCGTTGGACTCACGCGGCCTCGCCGTTGCGCGGCGGGGTGCTGAGGTGCTCACCGATACGGGCGACCAGATCCCGCATCCGCTGGCCCATCAGCCCGGCGTCGACCCCTTCGTCGGCCAGCACCGCAAGGTAGGCGCGGGCGCCGGCCGCCATCAGGTAGAAGAAGCCGCCGCCCATCTCGATCACGACCAGCCGCATCCGGCCGTCGCCGTGCGGGAACTCGGTGGCCACCGCGCCCGCCAGGCTCTGCAGGCCCGCGCAGGCCGCGGCCAGGCGGTCGGCGGTGTCGGTGTCCGTGCCGTACTGGGCCATGCGCAGGCCGTCGGAGGACAGCACCACCACATGCCGCGTCTGCGGGACGCTGTCCGCGAGATCCTTGAGCATCCAGTCCATGTTGGCCCGCTGCTGAATCACTGCTCACCCTTACCTGATGACGACTCGTCACTGTTGTGGCCGGTTGGAGCGGCGGCCGTCTGGCCGTTCACACCGCTCTGGAAGGCGGCCAACCACATTCCGGGCTGCACCGGCGCATCGGCCGGTTCAAGGTCCTTGGAGGTCGCAGCCCTGGGAGCCGCAAGGGGCTGTGCGGGGACGGCGCCCGTGCGGGGGGCCGGCGCCGCGTGGCGGCGACGCCGCTGCGGCAGCCCGTTCTCGGTTCGCTCGCTCACCACCGGGTCCTCGCTCTCCCCGGCCGCCCACGGCTGCGGACCGGAGGCCAGGCGCGCGGCCTCCGGAGAGGCAGCGGGCGGGCGCGGGCCGGATGCCACACCGATGCCGTGCGCCCTGGCGGTCGCCGGCGCGGTGGTGATCAGTTCCTGCGGCACGATCAGCACGGCGCGCACACCGCCGTACGCGGAGGGCCGCAGCGAGACCTGGAAGCCGTACACCTGCGCGAGGCGGCCGACCACGGCCAGACCGAGGCGCGGCGTCTCGCCGAGGTCGTTGAGGTCGATGCCGGCCTGGGCCTCCTTGAGCATCCGCTCGGCGCGGGCCCGGCCCTCCTCGCTCAGGCTCAGGCCGCCGTCCTCGATCTCGACGGCGATGCCGGTCTGCACCTCGACGGCGGTCAGGTGCACGCGAGTCTGCGGCGGCGAGTAGCGGGTCGCGTTGTCCAGCAGCTCGGCGAGCGCGTGGATCAGCGGCTCGACGGCAGGGCCGACGACGGCGACCTCGGACACCGGGTGCAGCTCCACCCGCTGGTAGTCCAGGATCCGCGAGACGGCACCGCGCAGCACGCTGTACAGCGGCACCGCCTTGCCCCACTGCCTGCCCGGGCGGGCGCCACCGAGGACGGCGATGCTGTCCGCGAGACGGCCGACCAGCGCGTTGCCGTGGTCCAGACGCAGCAGGTCGTCGAAGACCGCCGGATCGTTGCCGTGCCGGTCCTCCATCTCACGCAGGTCCTGGGCCTGGCGGTGGACGATCGCCTGCACGCGGCGCGCGATGTTCACGAACGCCCGCTGCGCGGACTCGCGCAGACCCTCCTCCGCGTCGACCGCCTCCAGGACGGAGCGCAGCACGGTCTCCTGCGCGGCCTGGAACTCCGGTGTGACGGTGCCGTCGTGGGAAGCGGCGTCCTTCAGCACGTCCTCGACGAACTCGCCCTGCTGGAGCCGGCTCACCGCCTGGGGCAGCAGCAGCTCGGCCAACTGCACGGTCTGGGCCTCCTGCTGCGCCAACCGCTGCCGCAGCTCGGCCTCCTGCTGCGCGTACCGCTCGCGCAGTACCGCGAGCGCGCGCCCGCGACGGGCCGTCTCGGCCGCGATGACGGCCACGGCCACGGTCGCCGCCGCGCCGCAGCAGGCAACAGCCAAGCGCGCTCCGGAGGAGACCACCGACACGGCGACGGCAGCAGCTGCCGCCATCACCGCCGTGGGCAGGAGCCACACGAGAACAGGAGCGGAGCGCCGGCCTCCGGGTGACGATCCAGCACGAAGCATCAGCGTCCTCAAACGATCGAAAGGTTATGGAACGACGAGCAGGACTCGGCACCAGCGGTGAGGCGAGCAGGTGGTGTCACGCCGCCCGAGGCCTGAGTGCAACAAGGCCGACTTGGCGTAATCACTCCGGAACGCTGAGCCGGAAGTAGCATAGCCGGTTTTCCGGATCTTCCTGACGCTGTCTCAACATGCTTGTGACCTGCGCACTTTGACTCAATGTGATGGATCTTCACGCGCCGCACACACCGCCCCCCAGCCAAAGTGTCATGTACTCCTCCATCGCATCGGCTCATTATCACCTACCCGGGAGCCGCCATCGCCCGGTTCCGGGTGACCGAACGTCAAACATGGGTCAAAATCTCAGAAGCCCTCCACCCGAGGTGGAGGGCCTCTCGCCGGACAGCGTAGGTCAGTTGACGGCGTCGGCCTGGCCGCCGGTCTGACCACCGGAGGTGGGCTTGAGCTGGACCCAGCCCGCCGTGCTGGGGACACCCTCCTCGTTGAGGAGGAAGAGCATGTAGTAGCCGGGCGGGGCCGCGGCAGCGGACGGAGGCGCCTGCAGCTCAAGGAAGTTGCCGCTGCGGCTCTTGATGCGCAGGTCGAGATGGCGCTGGCTGGTGTTGACCGAGTGGGTCGCGGTGGTCGGTGCCAACAGGACGGCGCGGGTGACGTCGTTGGCGGTGCTGCTGCTCACCGTGATCTTGTCGTTGTAGCCGACGGACGGGTTGAAGACGATGCCGAGGTTCGGACGGCCGCCCTGCTGGAGGTAGGCCGGCTCGTAGATCTCGATGCTGCCGTTCATGTCGTCCGTGATGTCCGGGTCGTTGGCGAGCTGCTGGAGCTCGTCGCCGGTGACCATGATCCGGCCGTCCGGGAGCACCACCGCGTTGGAGTGGTAGCCGCGCGGCAGCCGCTGGACGGGGCCGAGCCTCCAGTTCCCGTTCTGGTCACGCATTTCGGTCTGGCGGTACTTCAGATCCGCGTTGGGGTTCTTGTCGCCGTTGCCGTAGTCGCGGATGTCGAAGGCGCCGTTGACCGTGAGCAGGCTGGCGTCCGGCAGGATGAGGGTGTCGTCCTGGGTCCGCCCGAAGGCCCGGGGCTTCTCGGTGGTCCACTTGCCACCGACCAGCTGGTACGTGTTCGGGTCGTCCCGATTGCCGCCGAGGACCAGGACCGAGTCGGGCCCCTTGAAGCCGGCGGGCAGCGGTACGGCGGAGCCGTAGTTGCGCTTCATGCCGTCCGGGCGGGCCGGCAGGTCGGTCCGGGTCTCGCTGTTGATGTCGAAGAGCCACTGCTGGTCGGGGGCCCGGCCGAGACCGTAGATCTTGCCGTCGCGCAGCGAGAACAGGTGCGGGTAGTCCCACTTGAACGGCGCGTCGGCCTTGAACCTGTCCACCGCGTAGCCCTGCGGCTTGTCCGTCTTGAGGAAGGGCACCGGCGTGTTCTTGGCGGGGAAGCGCTCGACGATCGGGGTGGGGGTGCCCCAGCCCAGCTCGGACTGGCCGGACATGATCAACTGCCGTCCGTCCGCGCCGGTGACCACCGACGGGTACCACCGGCCCACCGTCATGTCCTTGTTCTGGTACCAGACTTCCTGCCAAGGGTCGAAGACCAGGGACAGCTTGGCGCCGGTGCCGCCGTTGCCGCCGAGGTTGCCGCCGAAGACCCCCAGCATCCCGTTGGGCAGGAAGGAGTGGCCGGCGCAGAAGAACGGCGCGGGGCGGGGTTCGTTCTTCCCGTCCGGCATGTTGACCACCGGAGGAGTCACCTTGGTGAACGCGGTGGGGCCGGTGCCCTTGGCCGGATCCCAGAGGAAGGCGCGGCCGGCGTTCTCCTTGCCGATGGTGTCGGTCGGCGCGGGCTCCTTCTGCGGGTTGCTCTCGATACGCTCGAAGGAGAACAGCAGCACCTTGCCGGTCGGCAGCATCGCGATGTGGGCGGCGAAGTCCGGGGACTGGAAGTACTCCCGGAACCTGCCGAACTCCGCCGCGTCGAAGCCGATGTTGGCGGCCGCCTGGGACGAGGCCAGCGCGTTGAGGCGCTCGGTCCGGGTGCTCTGCGGGTACTCGCCGACGGCCCCCAGAGCCATCCTGGTCCTGGCGTGCTCCTCGGCGTGCTCCTTGCCGAGCGCCGCGGCCTCGTCCGGGTTGACCTCGACCGGTTTCACCTGGGCCGGCTTGGCCTCGCCGGGCTTGGCCTCGCCCGATTGGGCCTCACCCGGCGCGACCTCCGCCCGGGTGGCCGACGGGGTGTCACCGTGGTCCCCGTGATGGCTGTAGGCGGCCACCGGGACGGCGGTGGCGAGCACCGTCGTGGCGGTCACGGCGGATACGGCACAGGCCGCGATCGCGGACAGCATCCTCCGGGAGGCGGGGGCCCTCCTGGTCGGCGGCTGTCCGCCGGACGCGGGCAGATTCCTGCGGGACATGGAACTCCTTGCGGGAGAGAGGTGAGGGGTGCGCGGCGGCTGCGGCAGAACGCCTGCACCGCGCCGGTCACCGGCCACGATGAGGGACACATCGTGTACGCCCAGTGACGACACTCAGTGTTCGTGGCCGAAGCGCCCGCTGTCGCGCCGGGACGCGCAGGCGGGTGAGGCTTCGTCAGGGAACGTGCTCCGCGCCCAGGCGGCACAAGGGATCCCAGGCGGACCAGCTCGACCGGGCGGGTCAACCGACGATTCGGACCTGGCAATGTTCGGGTACATACCGTAGCGTTATGACTACCCTCCGCATTCGCGGCTGGGTGCAAGCTGTCCTGCCCGCGAGCCGACGGGCGGCGCCCGGCGTGCCCTCCCACGGCCGTCCGGCGATCTCGGCCGAGTCTTCTGGAGAAAGCATGCCAAACGACCTGAAGCTGCGTGAGAGCGACGACATCCAGGGCGACGTGATCGCGGGTTTCAAGAAGGACCAGATGACGCTGCTCTTCCTCAAGTTCGAGGACGCAGCGCGGGCGCGCACCTGGGTGAAGCGCCTGGCCCCCCAGATCTCCACCACCAGACAGGTGGCCACCTTCAACGCGGCCTTCCGCAAGGCCAGGAACAGCTCCGGTGGCGACGACCCGCAGTCGCTGAAGGCCACCTGGACCAACGTCAGCTTCACCTACGAGGGCCTGAAGGTCCTGACCGGCAAGGAGCCGCTGCCCTCGGTGCGACCCGGCGGCACCTTCGAGGCCTTCAAGCAGGGCTCGGACAAGCGAGCCCTCGGCGACACCGGCGACAGCTCCCCGGAGAACTGGCTCTTCGGCGACGGCAAGGGCCAGACCGTCCACGCGGTGATCACCATCGCCTCCGACACCGTCCAGGACCTCCGGGCGGCCATCACCGAGCAGCGCGAGGCCGCCGCCCAGGCCAAGATCGTGATCGTCTTCCAGCAGAACGGCGAGACCCTGCCGGGCAGCCGGCGGGGCAAGGAGCACTTCGGCTTCAAGGACGGCGTCAGCGAGCCGGGCGTGATCGGCTACGACGAGCCGGACCCGGAGAAGCCCGAGTACGTCAAGGGCAAGCACGGCACCCGGCTGATCCCGCCCGGGGAGTTCCTGCTCGGCCACGACCGGATCGGCGGGATCCCCTACGACACGCCGCCGGACTGGGCCGCCAACGGCAGCTTCCACGTGGTGCGGCGGCTCGCCCAGGACGTCCCCAGCTGGTGGGCGCAGGTCGCCGTCCAGCTGAAGGTCCTCAAGAAGGCCAAGGTGGTGCCGGACGAGGCCACCACCGAGTGGCTGGCCGCCCGCCTGGTCGGCCGCTGGCGCTCGGGCACGCCCGTCGCCAAGTGCCCGAACGCCGACATGCCGTCCAACGCGCTCTCGGGCGACGACAACGACTTCGGCTACCGCAACGACCCGGAGGGGTTCACCACTCCCCTCTTCTCGCACCTGCGCAAGACCAACCCCCGGGACGGTCTGCTGGAAGCGCCCGGTGCTGAGCCCTTCCCCGAGAAGCCGGTCATGGACCGCCGCAGGATCATGCGTCGCGGCTCTCCGTACGGCGCACCGTTCGACCCCGCCTCGGACGGCCCGGGCGGCCCCGACGCCCCGCGCGGACTGCTCTTCGTCTCCTACCAGTCCGACCTGGTCGAGCAGTTCGAGTTCATCCAGAAGTCCTGGATCAACAACGTGAACTTCCCGCCGGGCCGCAGCAAGAAGCCCGGCCCCGACCCGATGGTCGGCCCGACCGGCAAGGTCAACTTCGAGTCCCCGGGCGCCACGACCGAGCTGAGCTTCAGCCAGTTCGTCACCACCGAGGGGTCGGTCTACGCCTTCGCCCCGTCCCTCACCACGCTGCGCTACCTCGGCGACGGGCGGCTCACCGACAAGCTGCCGAGCACCGTCCGGCCGACCGACGCCTTCCTGCCGATCCCCGACATGCAGCGGGACAAGGGCAAGAGCTGGTACTGGGCGTACGGAACCGGCAGCGAGGGACCGGTCTGCCGGACCATCTCCATCGCCGACGGCAACGAGCACAAGGACGTCGTCGAACGGCCCGACCGCCCGCTGACGACCTGGCCGATCTACGAGGGCGTGTCGAAGGTGGACGCGATCCTGCCGGTCCCGGACGAGCAGCGGATCAACGGCAGGAGCCGGTACTGGCTGTTCCACACCACCGAGGGGCAGCAGGTCTACCGGCTGATCTCGATCGCGGACCGAGCGGAGCAGGGGCTCCCGCCGGGATCGGTGGGCGCCGTCGACCGGCCCGACCGGCCGATCTCAGCCTGGGCCTCGTTCAGCGGGATCTTCCAGGTGGACGCCTTCCTGCCGGTGCCGGACATGCAGCGGGTGAACGGGAAGAGCTACTACTGGCTGTTCCACACCTTCCTCGGGCAGCAGGTCTACCGCCTGATCTCGATCGCGGACGGCAGCGCGCACAACGACGTCATCGAGCGCGGTGACCGCTCGCTGAACCTCTGGCAGTCGCTGGCCGGCATCTCGAAGATCGACGAGTTCCTCGCCGTACCGGACATGCAGCGGATCAACGGGCTGAGCCTGTTCTGGGTCTTCCACCAGGACAAGTACCGGATCATCTCCATCGCCGACGGTGCCGCGCACAACGACCAGGTCGCGGTCGAGGACCGCGCACTCACCCTGTGGAAGTCCCTGACCGGCTGACCCCGGCCAGCCCCCACCCCGACGCGAGCGGCTTCCCCTCCTGGGCCGCTCGCGTCGGCATACGCTGAGGCGGCCGGACGGCCGGCGTGCGCTGCTCGACGACAGGCAGGAGAGAGACCGGTGGACGTGTCCGACACCCTCCCGATACCCGAGGAACTGCTGCTCCTGTGTGCCGATCCGGTCACCGGGCGGCTTGCGCGGCCCGCAAGCTTCGCCCGGGTGATTGCGGGCGGCGTGCTCGCCGAGTTGCTGCTGGCCGGCGCGATCACCGTCGACGGCAGGCGCATCAGCGGGTACCAGCCGCTGGGCACGACCGAACCGGTGGCAGCCGGCGTACTGACCAGACTGGCCGGTGCGGGGAAGCGAAGCTGGCGCTTCCGGCTGGCCTCGGCCATCACCGCGGTCCCGCGCGGGTCGGAGCACGTCTTCCTCGACTCGCTGGCGGCCCGGGGCCTGGTGACGGCCGAGCCGCGCAGGCTGTTCGGGATCTTCCCCTACCGGCGGTTCACGGCCACCGGGCCGGGGCCGACGCAGGCGATCGCGTCCCGTCTGTGGGCCTCGCTCCACACGGCCGCCTTCCTCGCCGAGACGCGGCCCGCGGTCGAGCGGGACCGGCAACTGGCCGCACTGCTGGGGGTCGTCTCGCTGGAGCGCCGGCTCTTCCCCGGGCCGGAAGGCAAGGAGGTACGGCACGCGGTACGGGCGCTCTCCCGCACGCTGCCGATCGCCCGGGCCGTCCGGAGTGTCATCTCCTCGGACTCCTCGTCCGCCGGGTCCTCGGGCTGACGGGGCCGGCTCCGGGAACCCCGTACGTGCCACCCCCGCGGACCGTGTATTGTTCTCGGGGTCAGCAGGCGCCGCTAGCTCAGTTGGTTAGAGCAGCTGACTCTTAATCAGCGGGTCCGGGGTTCGAGTCCCTGGCGGCGCACAGACAGGCACAGGGTCCTCTCACTTCGGTGAGGGGGCCCTGTGGCGTTTCCGGGCATCGGACCATGGGCCGGGGCGAGGGCGCTCGCCGGTCGGCATCGGTCGGGCTGCCCTTGCGCTGTGCCGGGAGTCGCAGGAGCGTGGCGGTAGAGGCTTGGAGCCGTGTTCGGCACGGACGGTGACAGTCCTGCCGACACCATCGTCCAGTCGCTCCACGACCACGGCACCATCGAGCACGAGGTGGCCGCCGCCATCGACGGCCTCCTCGACCTCAACCTGATCCACCTGGCCGCCGGCGGTTGGAGACATAGCACGCGGCTCTGCGAAGGCGCACGTGTGCCCCGCTACGCGCCAGGGTGGACGGAGATCATGCCGATGGTGGCCCACCACCCCGCATCACCTCCAGCCTTGACTTCCTCCTCGCGCTGAGGCGCGGGGATTCCGGGCCGCGTGCCGCGTGGAGGCTTCGCCCCGTGCGTGTTCGCGTTGCCGGCCGGCGGGTGTGGTTCGAGGGCACCGGGAATCCCACGCTGCGGGAAGAGGGCGACGCCAACGACCAGCAGCTCGCGGACCGGCTCCGCGAGCTGCTGGTGGGGTGGTACGGGATGCCCGATTCCGCCAAGTTCCGCCGGCGGACGCTGCTGGCGGTCGTCCTCGTCGGGCACCTGCTCAATCAGGCGTTTTGGGGCAACCCGGAGGGCGACCCCGAGATCCTCGACGAGGCGGTCGTGCTGTTGGACCGGTATCTGCTGACGCCCTGATGCGCCACGGCCGGCGGCTCAGGGCTGGAGACGGCCGGCGAAGCGGCGCTCGAAGCCGTCGGCGGTGTCGGCGGTGACGGTGTAGTCGTAGCGGCCGACTGCGGTCGGGGCGAGGACGGTGCTCGCGGTGCCGCCGGGAGCAACGGTGAGGCTCTTCGGGGACTGCGCGGTGGGGGCTCCCAGGGCCGAGTTGGTGGAGACGGTGAAGACGGCGGGCTTGCCGCCCTGGTTGGTCAGGGTGAGGTGGACGCCGTCCGGCTGTTCGACCGAGGAGACCTCCGGGTGGGCCTTCGCCGGGTTGGTCCAGGTGAGGACGTCGCCCTTGTAGCCGCGCAGGAAGCCGTCGGGGCCGTGTGCGTCGATGTCGTACGGGCCGCCGCTGACGCCGAGGGCGCTGAAGTAGTCGGTGACCTGGCCGCCCGCCGGAAGGGTGTACTGCCAGGCGCCGAACTTGCGGAAGTTCACCGTGTACATCGAGATGCCCGCGCCGAGCCGGCCCAGGTTGTCGAGGGTGATCCAGAGCAGGCCCTTGGCGGTGTCCGTGCGCGAAGAGGAGCCGAAGCGGTAGCCGATCGGAAGGGCGGGCCGGTCGCCGGGCTCGATCTCCGGCTGGTGCTGGATCAGCGGCGGGAAGAGCGGCGGCAGCAGCTTCTTGTCCTGCTCGGCGAGGTCGGCCAGCAGCTTCTTGGTGTCCGGGAGGGCGGGGAACGTGCGGTTGCTGGTCGTGAAGTCGAAGGCGGACATCAGGTCTCCGCAGACGGTGCGGCGCCAGGCGGAGATGTTGGGCTCGCGCACGCCCGTCCAGTTCTCCAGGAATCGCAGCACGGAGGTGTGGTCGAACACCTCGGAGTTGACCCGGCCGCCGCGGCTCCAGGGTGAGATCACGATCATCGGCACGCGCGGCCCCAGACCGATCGGTGCGCCGTTGATGAACTCGTCGGGAGTGCCCTCGGGTGCGGTCGGCGGGACGACGTGGTCGAAGAAGCCGTCGTTCTCGTCGTAGTTCAGCAGCACCACGGTCTTCGCCCAGACTTCCGGGTGCGCGGCGAGCGCCTCCAGCACGTACGAGGAGGTGAAGTCCGCGCCGGCCGCAGGCGGGTGGTTGGGGTGTTCGGACTGAGCCTCGGGGGCCACCACCCAGCTGACCGCCGGGAGCCGGCCGGCGGCGACGTCCTGCGCGAAGTCGTCGGCGCCGCGTCGGGCCATGCCGTTGACGTACAGCGGGGAGTCCTGCGGGGCGGACTGGAAGGACTTGAACCAGGCGAGCGCGTTGTCGTCGTAGTTGTCCTGCTGCTGGTAGACCTTCCAGGAGATGCCCGCGGCCTGCAGGCGCTCCGGGTAGGTCGTCCAGGTGAAGCCGCTCCTGCTGTTGTCGGTCACCGGGCCGCCGCCGAGGCCGTGCGGGTCGACCGTGCCCGACCAGAGGTAGAGGCGGTTGGGGTCGGTGGACGCCATGGTGGAGCAGAAGTACTGGTCACAGACGGTGAAGGCGTCGGCGAGGGCGTACTGGAAGGGGATGTCCTGGCGGCGGTAGTAGCCCATGGTCCACCAGGTCTTGGCCGGGATCCAGTTGCTGTACCGGCCGTCGGCCCAGGCGCTGTGGGTGCCGCTCCAGGAGTGGTCGAGGTCGAAGATCCGCTGGGCGTCGCTGGTCGAGGTGTCCAGGTGCCAGGGCAGCAGGGTGGTGCCGCCGACGGTGCCGAGCATCCGCTGGTGCAGGACGTCCGAGCCGTTCGGGAAGCGGACCCGCGAGGTGTCGCCGTAGCCGCGGACGCCGGAGAGGGCGCCGAAGTAGTGGTCGAAGGAGCGGTTCTCCTGCATCAGGACGACGACATGCTCCACGTCGTCCAGCGTGCCGCGCGCGGCCGGTGCGGCCAGCGCCTGCTGGAGCGCCCCGGGGAGGGCCCCGACACCGAGCGCGGCACCGGACGCGACGGCCGAGCCCAGCAGGGCGCGGCGGGAGATGGGCGACATTGAGGACTCCTGACGAGGGTTCAGGGGCTACCGGCGAGTAGGGATGATTCCAGCGGCCGGCGAACATGGGAAGGCCTCGGAACGGCGCTTGAGGTGTACAGACAAGTCGGCCTAAACCCGCCGTAGGTGAAAATGGGACAAAGGTCCCTAACGTCTGACAAGAGGATCAGGCACACTTGCACGGTCCCGTGCCCCGAGCCGACTGACAGACGACTGACAGACGACTGCCCTAGACCGCGTGAGCAACCGACACAGGGCTCGCAGGAAAGGCCCTCCGTTGTTCCGCACATCGCCCGCCGGCCCGCACCCGCGCGCTCGAACCCTGGCCGCCCGTGCCGCCCGTGCCCGACGGATGGGTTGGCGCAGGCTGATCCCCACCTGGCGGATGACGCTTGTGGGACTGGTCACGTCCGCGCTGCTCGGAGTCGGCTTCTTCGTACTCGGCATCGCCCTGGTGCAGGTCCCGGACGCGCATGCCGTCGCCACCGCGCAGAGCAACACCTGGCTCTACCAGGACGGCACCCTGCTCGCCCGTACCGGACAGACCAACCGCCAGAACGTCGGCCTCGACAAGGTCTCCCCCGCCGCCCAGCACGCCGCCCTCGCCGCCGAGGACCGGAACTTCTACGACGAGGGCGCGGTCAACGTGAAGGGCCTGTTCCGGGCAGCTCTGCACACCGCCTCGGGCGGGGGCACCCAGGGCGGATCCACCATCACCCAGCAGTACGTCAAGAACACCTATCTCAGCCAGAAGCAGACCGTCGCCCGCAAGGTGAAGGAACTGTTCATCGCCATGAAGGTGGACGCGACGGAGAGCAAGGACGACGTCCTGGCCGGGTATCTCAACACCTCCTACTACGGCCGGGGCGCCTACGGCGTCCAGGCGGCGGCCCAGGCCTACTTCGGCGTCGACGCGGACCGGCTGGACGCCGCCCAGGGCGCCTACCTGGCCGCGCTGCTCAATGCGCCCAGCGCGTACGACGTCGCGACCGCGACGCCCAAGGGCAAGCAGAACGCCGTGAACCGCTGGAACTACGTCCTGGACGGCATGGTCCAGCAGAACTGGCTGTCCGCCGCCGACCGGGCGGCCGTCACCTTCCCCGAGGTCAAGCAGCCCGAGAGCGCGCCGGGCCTCTCCGGGCAGGCCGGGTACCTGGTGAACGCCGCGACGGAGTACCTCACCTCGCACGGTGTGATCAGCGAGGCCGCACTCGCCCAGGGCGGGTACACCGTCACCCTCACGGTCGACGCGGGGCGCGAGCAGAACCTGAAGGACGCCGTGCAGCAGCAGCTCACCGACAACCTCAAGCCGGAGAGCCGGAAGAAGGACGCCGACGCCCAGGCCGGGGCGGTGTCGATCGACCCGAAGACCGGCGCGGTCGTCGCGCTGTACGGCGGTGGCGACGCGACAAAGCACTGGATCGACAACGCGACCCGCACGGACTACCAGGCCGGTTCGACGTTCAAGGCGATCGCGCTGGCCGCGGCCCTGGACACCGGCGCGCGGACCCAGTCCGGCCAGCGGATCACCGCCGGCACGGTGTACGACGGCACCAGCGGGCGGGCCGTCGTGGGCGGGAGCCGCGGCGCCACCCCGTACGCGCCGCCGAACGAGGGCGGCAAGGACTACGGGCGGGTGACCCTCCAGCAGGCCACCGACTGGTCGGTGAACTCGGTCTTCGCCCAGCTCGCCCAGGACACCGGCCTGGCCAAGGTCCGGGACACCGCCGTCGCGCTCGGCCTGCCCGCCGACACCCCCGGACTGGCCGCGCACCCCTCGATCCCGCTGGGCGTTGCCACTCCCAGCGTGCTGGACATGGCCGGGGTCTACGCCACGCTCGACAACGGCGGGAAGCAGATCACGCCGTGGCTGGTGAAGTCGCTGCAGCACGAGGGGGAGAAGGTGGCGCTTCCGGCACCGGAGTCCACCCAGGTGATCAGCGAGAAGACCGCGCAGACGGTGACCGCGCTGCTCCAGGGCGTCGTCGCCGACCCCGGCGGGACCGGAGCCCGTGCCAAGGCGCTCGGCCGCCCGGTGGCGGGCAAGACCGGGACGACCGACGACTCGAAGTCGGTCTGGTTCGTCGGGTACACGCCCGAGCTGGTGACGGCCGTGGCGATGTTCGGCCAGGACCCGGCGACGGGCGCCCAGGTCACGCTGGACGGGACCGGCGGCGTCGCCGGGGCGGCCGGCGGCCGGTTCCCGACGCAGATCTGGACCGCGTACATGAAGGCCGCGCTGGCGGGGCAGCCGGTCGCGGAGTTCGACGGGGTCGCGGCCGACGGTTCGCTGCTGTCCGACCCGACGGCGGCAGCGACGCCGTCGGAGGCGGCATCCGGGTCGGCCGGCCCCTCGGAGTCGCCGTCGGCCACCGCGTCATCCGGTACGTCTCGCTGGAACTCGGACTGGGCGTCGCCCGGCGCGTCGCCGTCCTCCTCCAGGCCGGGGTCCTGGCCGTCCCCGTCGCGTTCGGGGTCGTCGGCCCCCTCGCCGACCGCCGGCGCATCCGGATCACCCGCTGCTCCCGCAGCCCCGAGCGGACGCGCCGACACCGGGCGGACTCCGGCAACCGGGCGCTGACCGGACGGGCCGGAAACGCTGGTTGAAGCTGCCGGACGGGCCGGAAGCGCTGGTTGCAGGGGCGGCTGCACGCGGTGCAAGCGCCGGGGCGGACATGCCGGCGAATCGTCCAGTACCAAAAGGCGAGATAGCACCTTACTTCGGCGGCTGCGAGCTGCAACAATGCCCTGATGCACAGCTCAAAGCCCCTCCCCCGGGCGTCGGCCAGGACGCTCGGCCTGACCCTGGCGCTGGTCTCCGCGTTCGCCTTCGGCGGCTCCGGTACCGCGGCGAAGCCACTCATCGAAGCGGGGCTCTCCCCGCTCCATGTCGTCTGGCTCCGGGTCACGGGCGCAGCGCTGGTACTGCTGCCGCTCGCCTACCGGCACCGGGACGCCGTCCGTCAGCGGCCCGGCCTGCTGATCGGCTTCGGCCTGCTGGCGGTGGCGGGTGTGCAGGCCTGCTACTTCGCCGCGATCTCCCGGATCCCGGTCGGAGTCGCGCTGCTGATCGAGTACCTCGGGCCGCTGCTGCTGCTCGGGTACGTGAAGTTCGTCCAACGGCGTCCCGTCTCGCGTGCGGCGACGATCGGGGCCGGGGTCGCGGTGACCGGGCTGGCCTGCGTCGTCGAGGTCTGGCACGGGCTGAGCTTCGACGCGCTCGGGGTGCTGTTCGGCCTCGGCGCGGCCTGCTGCCAGGTCGGCTACTTCGTGCTCGCCGACGCCGGCCGCCAGGGCGACAGGCCGGTGGACCCGATGGCGGTCAGCGCGTACGGGCTGTTGACCGGGGCCGTGGTGCTGACCGCGTTCACGCGCCCCTGGAACGCGGACTGGGGCCTGCTCGGCGGCCAGGTCAGCATGAACGGGGTCAGCGTGCCCGCCCTGGTGCCCGCCGCATGGATGGTGCTGATCGCGACCGTGCTGGCCTACCTGACCGGGGTCATCGCCGTGCAGCACCTCTCGCCGCCGGTGGCCGGGGTGGTGGCCAACCTGGAGGCCGTGGTCGCAACGGTGGCGGCGTGGTTCCTGCTCGGCGAGCACCTCGGCACGCCGCAGCTGTTGGGCGGGCTGTTGGTGCTGGCCGGAGCATTCGCGGCGCAGACCAGCAAGCCCGCCGAGCCGGGTGCGCCTGCCGAGCCGGTCTCAGCGGGCGCGGTGCCCGGGGCTGAGGCCGAGCTCTCGGGGGCGGCGGCTGCAGCGGGGCCAGGAGCGGGATCGGGCGGCCCGTCTGACGCGGCCGGGTGTCAGGTGCCGGCCCAGCCGAACCAGTCAAGGTGATTGAGCGGCCAGACCACCGCTGAGGCCGGGCCGACCACGTTGGTCACCGGCACCGCGCCGCCGCCGGGCCCCTCGCGGTGGTAGCGCGAGTCCGCAGAGTCACTGCGGTGGTCGCCCTCCACCCAGACGTACCCCTTCGGCACGGTCACCGGGCCGAAGTCCAGACCCGCGCAGGAGTCGTCCCCGGGGTGGAGATACGGCTCGCTGACCGACCGGCCGTCCACGCGCAGCGTCGTCCCGCGGCACTGGACGGTCTGGCCACCGGTCGCGATCACCCGCTTGACCAGGTAGTTGTCGCCCTTGGGCGGCAGCACCCCGACGAAGCTGAGGACGTCACCGACAGCGCCCGACACCGCGTTGCCGGTGTCCGCCTGCGGAGGCAGCCAGGCTCCCGGGTCCTTGAACACCACCGGCTGCCCCGCCTGCGGTTTCCACCCGAACAGCGGCGCCAGCTTGTTGACGGCCACCCGGTCGCCGATCCGCAGAGTGTTCTCCATCGAACCGGACGGGATGGTGAACACCTGGAACAGGCAGGTCTTGATGAACAGCGCCGCCGCCAGCCCCAGCACCACCATGACAGGAAGCTCGGCCCACCAGGGCCACCGCCTGCGGCGCCCCGCTCGGGCGCGGCCCGCCCTGGGCGGTCGCGGAGGTTCGGCGCCGGCTGCGGCCTGGCGGTCCGACGGCGCGGACGGGTGTCGGGTCACCGGGCGTTCTCACGCTCGAGGTCCCGACACCCGGAGTCCTGCCGGCACTTCCTGGCCATCGCTGCACCGCCTCTCCGGACCACGGCTTCCCGCCGACCGGCCATCGTGGCCGAGGCGCACCTGCAGTCCATCAGATCTGACGATCTGGGAAAGACAGCACGCTAACGCCGCCCACGAAGTGTCGCGAAATCAGACATTTAGCTGGCGCTGACAGGTTTGGACCGGTTTGGAGGTGGAAACGGGCGAGTGAGCCGACCCGGCCGCAGCTCGGTTCCGGTTCCGGCTCGGCGCCTGTAGGGCCCCTTGCTCAGGAGCGGGCGATCGCCTCGTGATGGCGAATGACCTCGGCGATGATGAAGTTGAGGAACTTCTCGGCGAACACCGGATCCAGGTGGGCCCCCGCCGCCAGCTCGCGCAGCCGCTTGATCTGGTCACGCTCCCTGGCCGGGTCGGCCGGCGGGAGCTTGTGCTCGGCCTTGAGCCGCCCGACCCGCTGGGTGGCCTTGAAACGCTCGGCCAGCATGTGGACAACGGCGGCGTCGATGTTGTCGATGCTCTCGCGCAGACTGGTCAGCTCGGCCCGGACGGCGTCGTCGATCCCCTCGAGCGAAGTGTCGGCGGAGTTCGTGGGCTGATCCGTCATCGAGGTGGCTCCGGGGCTGGCTGACTGGGTGGCACCCGGGCGACCCACTGGTCCGGCTCGGGCCTGGGCAAATCTAACAGGGCACCCCCGCCGGACTCCTGCTGATTGTGGCATCCGTCCGCTATGTGGACTCCCGGCCGGACGCGCCCGCTTGGTGGAGGTCGGAGGTCCGTACCGGCTGCGATGCGGTTCGGCTCGATTCGGCTTGCGCCGCGGCTTGGGCCTGTGCTGCGTGGTCGACACGTAGGCTGGTCCACGGCATGACCGGAAGTGACGAACCAGTAGTCCCCCAGCACAGGAGGTACCTGATCGTGGCAACCACCCGTACCGCACGCACCGCGTGGGAAGGCAACCTGCTCGAGGGCAAGGGCCAGGTGACCTTCGACTCCTCCGGCATCGGCGAGTACCCGGTCTCCTGGCCTGCCCGCGCCGAGGAGCCGAACGGGAAGACCAGCCCTGAGGAGCTCATCGCCGCCGCGCACTCCGCGTGCTTCTCGATGGCGTTCTCGGCCGGCCTGGCCAAGGCCGGCACCCCGCCCACCAGGCTGGACACCCAGGCTGACGTGACCTTCCAGCCCGGCAAGGGCATCACCGGCGTCCACCTCACCGTGATCGGCCAGGTGCCCGGCCTCGACGAGGCCGCGTTCGTGAAGGCCGCCGAGGACGCGAAGGCGAACTGCCCGGTCAGCCAGGCCCTGACCGGCACCACCATCACGCTGACCGCCAAGCTCGCGTAGCGGCTTCCGCCGCTTCCTGCTCCTCCTCAGGCCGGCGCCGCGTGCGCGTTGCCGGTGACCGGGAGTGCGACAACGGCGCATGCGCCCCTGGTGTGCATCTCACGATGTGTACCGGGGGCGCAGTGACGTACCGGCACGGTTGCTCCTAAACCCGACGAATCACCCTGGCGGCGGTCGCAGGTGGATCTGCACGGGTCCTATGATCAGCGGCAGTTCCCTGTTCCTTGCCGAGCGTCTCCCAGTGAGCGTTCTTGCACCGAGCTCGGGGGCCTCGAGAGTGCGGGAAGCCGGCCACCGCGGTGCGGTCGGTCGGTCGGATCAGCGTCAGCAGCGGACGGGAGCGTGCCGTGCCGGGCCAGAACGAGGGGGCCGACGCACACCGCCAGCGCGTGCGCCAACGAGAACTGCGCCCGATCGACGGGGGCGCAGCCGGAGAGCCGGCCGGGGAGACCGACAGACCCGACCGCTCCGAGCCCATGCGACCACCCGTCAGCCACGGGCACGGCCTCAACGGGCACAACGGGCACCATCACGGCCTTGACGGCTATGACGGCCATGACCACGCCCGCCCAGAACGTGAGCTCCGGGCGAGGTCTGACGACGGGTCCGAGAACCGTCCGGCCACGCTCTGCCCTGTCTGCTCCGCCCCGGTGGGTGGCACGACGGAGCAACTCCTCGCCGCACTCCGGGCGAGCGAGTCCCGGTTCCGGGCGGCCTTCGCCGATGCCGGCATCGGGATGGCGCTGATCGACTCCGACGACCGCATCATCGAGGTGAACCCCGCGTTCGCCGCGATGATCGGCCACGAGGTGCCTGATCTGGTCCGGACCCACATCCACGACATCATCGACCCCGAGGACACTCCTCGGCGGCTCTACCGGGAACTGGTCCGCGGCGAGCGCGACCGGCTACGGGTCGAGAAGAGGCTCAAGCACCGCGAGGGCCGCGCGGTGTGGAGCAACGTGACGATCTCGCTCATCCGGGACGGCGCGGGAGAGCCCCTGTACACCCTGGCCATGGTCGAGGACGTCACGGAGCGGCGCCTGCTCGGTGACCGGTTGGCGTACCAGGCCCTGCACGATCCGCTCACCCGTCTGCCGAACCGCACCCTGTTCTTCGAGCAGCTCAACGCGGCGTTCGTGCCGACCGGCGGCGAGACCGGTGCCGATCCGATCCGTACGGACCACGGGTCGGTGCGCGGCTGGGCCGATGCGGCGTCAGCCGAGCTTGCGCCCGTCGTGCCCGTCGCGCATGTGGTATCCGTGGCGCCCGCGGTGCTGCCTGCGGGGGCTGACCTCGCAGACCTCGCGGACCTCGCGGACCTTGCGGACCTCCCGGGGCTCGAAGGAGCCGACGCGAACGGTCGGGTTCGGCGGGTCGGCCTCTGCTACGTCGACCTGGACGGGTTCGCCGCCATCAACGAGACCCTGGGCCACCATGTCGGCGACCAGCTCCTGGTGGCGGTGGCGGCACGCCTGGAACGCGGTTTCGCGCAAGGCGAGACCCGGCTGGTGGCCCGCCTGGGCGGGGACGAGTTCGCCGTCCTCGTACCGGACAGCGATGGCAGCGAACAACTGACGATGCTGGCCGCCGAGCTGATCTCGGCTCTGGAGAAGCCGTTCGACATCGCCGGTCAGCAGCTGGTGGTGACCGCCAGCGTGGGCGTTGTCGAACGACCTGTCCACGAGACGACGCCCATCGACCTGCTGAAGGACGCCGACGCGACCCTGTACTGGTCCAAGGCCGACGGACGAGCCAGGTGGACGCTGTACGACCCGGACCGTGGCGCACACCAGCTGACCCGTCAGCGGCTCGCGACCGCACTGCGGCCGGCCTTGGAACGCGGCGAGTTCACCGTCGAGTACCAGCCGCTGGTGGGACTGTCGGACGGCGCTGTGCACGGCGCCGAGGCGCTCGTCCGCTGGCGCCATCCCCGGTACGGCACCCTGTCACCGGACCGGTTCATCCCGCTCGCCGAGGAGTCCGGGGCGATCGTCCCACTGGGCAAGTGGGTACTGGAGGAATCGTGCCGTCAGGCCCGGCAATGGCTGGCGGAGTTCCCGGAGACCGAGACGTTCGTGAGCGTCAACCTGGCGGCCCGCCAGATCTGGGACTCGGACGTGGTCGCCGACGTCGCCCAGGTGCTGGAGAGCACCGGCCTGCCGGCTCGACTGCTGCAGCTGGAGATCACGGAGAGCGCCGTGCTGGGGCCGGGCGGGCGTCCGGTGCAGGCACTGCAGGCGCTGGCGGACATGGGCATCCGGATCGCCATCGACGACTTCGGCACCGGGTACTCGAACCTGGCGTACCTCTCCCGGCTGCCCGTTCACGTGCTGAAGCTCGACGGCAGCTTCATCGAGGGGTTCCGGGACCCGGCGCCGGGCGGCCGTCCGGACAACCGGTTCCGGCGCGCCGACGCGGACGAGCAGATCGTCGGCGCCATGGTCCAGCTCGCACACGCGCTGGGGCTCACGGTCACGGCCGAGGGCATCGAGAACGCCTCGCAGGCCGAACGGCTCCGCCTCACCGGGTGCGACACCGCGCAGGGCTGGTACTTCGCCAGACCGGGCGATGCGGAGCGCGTCGCGGCCCTCCTGCGTAAGGGCCTGCGAAAGGGCCGGGTTCGCTGACGGACGGGGTGGAGGGGTTGAGGTCGGTCAGACCTCGGCCGCCAGGCCGTACGCCTTCGCGATCAGACCGTAGGAACGGTGACGTGCCTCGTGGCCGTGGATGTGCGAGGTGACCATCAGCTCGTTCGCCCCGGTCCGCTTGCGCAGGGCCTCCAGGCCGTCGGCCACCTCTCCGGGCGCGCCGAGCACGACGTTCGCGAGCCAGCTGTCCAGGAAGTCGGCCTCTGCGGGGCTGTACGGGTACGCCTCGGCCTCGGCCGGCGTCGGGATCAGGCCAGGGGTGCCTCGCCGGAGGCGCAGCATGGCCAGCCCGGCCGAGCGAGCCAGCCGACGCGCCTGGGCCTCGTCGTCGGCAGCCACCGCACTGACCCCGATCAGCGCGTACGGCTCGTCGAGCACCGCAGACGGCCGGAAGCTGGAACGGTAGAGGTCCAGCGCAGGCACGGTGTTGGCGGCGCTGAAGTGGTGCGCGAAGGCGAACGGCAGGCCGAGTCGGCCGGCCAGCTGTGCGCTGAACCCCGATGAGCCGAGCAGCCAGATCGGCGGGCGGCCGTCCCCCTTGGGCACCGCGCTGAGCCGGGCGTACGGGTGCCCGTCCGGGAAATCGCCGTCCAGAAAGTGCGTCAGTTCCGCCAGCTGCTGCGGGAAGTCGTCGGCGCCCTCGGCCGGCCCGCGGCGCAGCGCACGGGCGGTGGCCTGGTCGGTGCCGGGAGCCCGACCGAGTCCGAGGTCGACCCGGCCCGGGTGCAGTGCCTCCAGCAGTCCGAACTGCTCGGCAATCGCGAGCGGGGCGTGGTTCGGGAGCATCACACCGCCGGAGCCGAGCCGGAGCGTACGGGTATGCGCGCCCAGGTGCGCCAGCAGGACCGCCGGGGTGGAACTGGCGACCCCCGGCATGCCGTGATGCTCCGCCACCCAGAAGCGGTGGTAGCCCCACCGCTCGGCGCTGCGGGCGAGTTCGGTGGTGGCGGTCAGGGCCTCGGCGGGCGAGTACCCCTCGCCGACCGTCGCCAGGTCAAGGATGGAGAGCGGTGCGGGGGCGGTGCCGCTGACGGCACCGCGGATGGGGTCGGTCAGAGCCCGGCCGTTGGGCTGGTCTGCTTGGAGTGGCTGCTTGTCCTCGCTGGTCATGCCGTCAGTCCTCCTGGTCACCGGTCACCCGCGGGACTGCGCTCCCGCCGTCGGGACACAACCGGCCGACGTCACGACCTGTTCCCCGACCACGGCAGGTGTGACCGAGGACGCGGGAGGCCGGAGACCGGGCTCGGGAATCCGGGGCGCCGGCGGGCGCCGGGAGCCTCGCGCTGCAGCCGGGCGCGGGAATCGCGCGCGGGAATCGCGCGCGGGAATCCGGGCGTAGGACTCCGGGCGCGGGAATCCGGGCGTAGGCAGCCGCGATCGTCAGCCGGTCAGCGCGGCCCGGGTGCACGGCCCGTACACACCGGGCGGGTCGCACGAGAGGCTCCGGTCCCGCTGTAGCTGGGCGACACCGCGGGCGGTCGCGTCGTCGAAGATCCCCGTCGTGTCGACGTAGGTGAAGCCCTGCTGGAAGAGGAGCCGCTGGAGTGTGGTGACCTCGGGTCCTTGGTCCCCGGCGCGCAGCGTCTTCGGTTCGCCGGAACCGTGCGGGGTCTGGGACCGGGCTGCTGTGCTCGCCGGCGCGTGCGGCTCGCTGTCCGCGGTCCGGGAGGCCGCAGTGGCCCCCGGCGGCTGGTCTGTGGCTGTCGGGAGCAGGGAGGCGGTGGGGCCGCCACCGGTCATTGCGGTGTGCGAACCGTACGGGTTCGAGGCGTACCCGGGCTGCGGGAATGCTGGGATCGGTGACTCGGCACCGATGCGGGGGCCGGCGTCCCGGCCCCCGGTCCAGAGCATGACGGCCAGGAGCGCCACGATGGCCATGGCCGAGAAGCCGAAGAGGGCCCCGAGCAGCAAGGGCGACCCGTGCTTACGGTCGGGGTCGGCTGCCCGCGCTCGCGCATGCGGGGGCGACTGCCGTGGGATCGGATCGCGCTCCGCTTGAGCACCGCCCCGCCGAAGGGACACCTCGATCACGTCGGGCGCAGGCTGCGCGTCCCATTCCAGGTCGACGTGCGGCACCGGTCTCGACTCCGCGGTCATACTGCTGTCTCCCCCTCTTCATGCTGCCGACAGGCCTCTGCAAACGTCAGAGCTCGCAGGCGGGGGAGGTGCGGTCTACTCCGGGCCGCCTGCCGATTTTTCGGGGGCGTGTGGCCCTGGCGTGCGTTGCCGGCTTGTAGCCCGCGTGCATCTCGGATTATCGCTCCGGCTTGCTCCGAAAGCCCCACCGGGTGGGTCGGAGCCGCCGGGCTGCTGCGGTCCGTTTGTCGCCGGGCCGGGCCAGGCCAGGCTGGGCCAGGCCGGGCCAGGCCGGGCCAGGCCGGGCCAGGCCGGGCCAGGCCGGGCCTGTGGCCGACCATCCTCGCCGTGGACGGCCATTTCGCAGGCTGACCGCTGACCAGCCGGCTCACCCGGGTGGCGAGTTCACGCCAGCGCCAGAAGTCGCCAGGCCCAGGGCTCGCGAACGCCGCCCCGGATCCGGCAACCTTACTGATCAGTGAGGCCGCGCACCACGGTCGCACTCATGTGCAAGGTCAGCGGGCTGGACCAGCGTCGCTCGACCCCCGCGAGCCCCTGGAGCGGCACCCCGCCCCAGGGGCTCTCGCACGTTCTGTGACCCTCGCCACACGGGGGGTGCTTCATGGCATGAAAGGTCGAGCCGCTAGCGTTATCCCTCGCAGCCACCTGTTCTCCTCCGGGCGGTGTGGAGGGAGTACGACCTTGGATGCCGCAGCGGTGATCGGTCCAGCCTGGATCTGCGCGTTGGCGCTGTGCGCCGTGCTCGGTGACGCGTTTCTGCCCTTCCTGCCGAGCGGCACGCTGGTGATCCTTGCGGTCCTCAGAACCTCTCAGGTGGACGGTGCACCACTGTTTCTGGCTCTCGGCGTGGCGGTGGCCTCGTTCCTCGGCGACCTGCTGCTGCTGAACCTGGCCCGCCGGGGCGCGCCGTCGGTACGGCGCCGTCTGGCACACCGCCCGCAGCTGGCGGCAAGCGTCGAGAGGGTCCAGCTCAGCCTCTCCGGCCGGACCAGCCGAGCTGCGGCGACCATAGTGATCATCGCCAGGTTCGTCCCTGCAGGACGTACGGTTCTCGACCTGGCCGTGGGCCACTCGCCCGACCATCCGCGCGTGTTTCTCCGCTGGTCGGCCCTGGCCGCGCTGGTCTGGGCCGCCTACATCGTGACCCTGGGATGGCTCAACAGCCACTGGTTCGACACGGCCTGGCTCAGCCTCGCCGTGTCCTGCACCGCCGCGACGGCGATCAGCACCGCCGTGGCCCAGCTGATCCGCCGGCGCCGCCGGCCGGCCGCGGTCTGACGCTCGGTGTGGCGCTGAGCACTGCGCTCGGGGGAAATGCACAGGACCGGAGCTCCCCGCGCCGGAGCCTCCTGTTCCCGACAGTTCCCGGGTCGTCCGGCAGGAGTGTCTCAGGACGGCAACAGTGGCCGGATCTGTGGAGCCGTACTGCCACCGGCTGCGTGATGGCTAGTAGTTGACGGCCGCTGGATAGCGCTCGCGACACATGACATGCTGAACACGCAGCAGCCAGCAAAATGTCCGATTTTCAACCTGGACGTCCGGATACCCCTACCGGGGTCTCCGGATCTTTTCTGGGCACTCGGACCCAACCCGGCAGGGGAGACCATGAGCAGCATCTCGCGCAGGGCCGTGCTGAGCGCTACGGCGGCCACCGCGGCCCTCGGGGCCGTCGCCGCCTGCTCGAGCGGCGGTTCCAACTCCGAGAGTGTCGGGTCAGGGTCGGGTGACGGCGGCACCGGCGGCACGGGCAAGGGCGCGGTGAAGGGCACCCCCCTCGGCGACGGCTCCACGGCCGACACCGGCGCTCAGCCCAACCAGCCGAAGCCCGAGAAGCTCAAGCCCGGCGAGCGCCCGCCGCAGTTCGTGGTGTTCTCCTGGGACGGCGCCGGCGGCACCGACGACGGGCAGTTCCCGCGGTTCCTCAAGCTCGCCGAGGAACACAAGGCTGCGATGACCTTCTTCCTCTCGGGCATCTACACCCTGCCGAAGGGCAAGGCGAGCCTCTACCACCCGCCGAAGCACTCGGTCGGCGCCTCGGACATCCCGTATCTGTCGGACGCCGCCGTGAAGAGCACCATCAAGCTCATCAGCCAGGCCTGGCGCGCCGGCCACGAGATCGGCACCCACTTCAACGGGCACTTCTGCTCGACGCGGTCCGACGGCAACGGCGTCAACAAGTGGACTCCGGAGGACTGGCAGAGCGAGATCGACCAGGCCGTGTCCTTCGTGACCCAGTGGAAGACCAACACCGGTTTCACCGACGTCGATCCGCTGCCCTTCGACTACAAGAAGGAGCTCATCGGCGGTCGCACGCCCTGTCTGGAAGGGCAAAAGTCGCTGCTTCCGACCGCCGCCAAGCTGGGGTGGAAGTACGACGCCAGCTCGCCCGGCGGGCTGCAGATCTGGCCGCAGAAGGTCCAGGACGGCAAGATCTGGGACTTCCCGCTGCAGGGCATCCCGTTCCCGGGTCACGGCTTCCAGGTGCTCTCGATGGACTACAACATCCTGGCCAACCAGTCCGCCGGCAGCACCAAGGGCGACCCGTCCAAGTTCAACGACTGGCGGAACCAGGCCCGGGACGCCTACCTGGCCGGCTTCAACCGCGCGTACGAGACCAACCGCGCGCCGTTCTTCATCGGCAATCACTTCGAGCAGTGGAACGGCGGTATCTACATGGACGCCGTCGAGGAGACCCTCAAGGCCATCGCGGGCAAGCCGGAGGTCCGGCTTGTGTCCTTCCGTCAGTTGGTGGAATGGCTGGAGGTGCAGGACCAGTCCACCCTGCGGAAGTTGCGCACGCTGGGCGTCGGCAAGGCCCCCACGGGCGGGTGGGAGAGCTTCCTGGGGACGGCGGGCTGACGCGTAGCCCGGGGGTGCGGCGCGCCGGCCTGGAGGCGGCGCGCCCGGTCCGTGGTCGACTCTGGCCGAAACCGGCCGCGGTCCGACCGTTGCCCGCCCTCGGGACCGGCTCCTATCGTGAGCCGAGGCCGTCAGCGCTCCCCCCCCAGCACTCTCTCCGTGCCCGCCACCAGACAGTTCCAGGCCTCTACAGGGTGGCTGACGGCTACTCACCACCGCGCGCGTCGCCGGCGGACCTGAAATCCGCCCCTTCCCCCCACTGGGCGCCACCCCGCCCGGAAGGAAGCCGACATGACGGCACGCGTCGCTCCGGAACCCCGTACCTCCCGCATCCCCCGCGGCTCCGACGGGCCCCGTACCCTCCGCAGGCCCCGAGTCGTGCTTCTCGGCGCCCTCACGGCGCTGGCCGCCTCGCTGGGCCTGGCCGCCCAACCCGCCTTCGCGGCCACGTGGTCCAGCAGCGACCAGTGGGGCACCTGGACGAACGGCGGCTACACCCTCTACAACGACATCTGGGGCAGCGGAGCGGGCCCGCAGACCATCTGGGCCAACTCCTACTCCAACTGGGGTGTCTGGGCCGGCCACCCGAACACCGGCGGGATCAAGTCCTACCCGAACGCCACCAAGTACGTGGGCAAGAAGCTCAGCGCCCTGAGCTCGGTGAGCTCGAGCTTCAACGTCACCGTGCCGACCTCGGGAGCCTACGAGACGGCGTACGACATCTGGGACTCGGCCAACGCCTACGAGATCATGCTCTGGGTCAACAAGACGGGTGCCGTCGGTCCGCTCGGATCCTCGCAGGGCACCGTAACCCTGGGCGGCCACACCTGGACGGTCTACAAGGGCACCAACGGCTCCAACGCGGTCTTCTCCTTCGTCCGTAGCTCCAACACCAGCTCCGGCACCGTGAACATCCTGGCGATCCTCAACTGGATCAAGAACACCAAGGGATGGATGGGCGACGTCACGCTGGGCAACGTCCAGTTCGGCTACGAGATCACCTCGTCCGCAGGCGGGCTCAACTTCACCACCAATTCGTTCTCGGTCAGCGCCGGCTGACCCGAGCTCAGTCGGGCCGGATCTGTCCGGTCTACCCGGTCCACCCGGGCGACCCGGCCTACCCGGCCGACCCGGTCGACCTGTTCGCGAGCAGTCGGCCCACGACGGCCGCCGCCCCGCTCCTGCCGGCCAGGATCGAGTAGTGGTTGGTATCGGGGACCAGGACGGCCGATACCTTGGCCGGGTCGAGACCCGCGAGCTCGATCCGCTTCGCATCGTAGAGACCCTGCGGCTCGTCCAGCAGGCCGCGCTCGGCCCACAGTAGCTCGGCGGGGCAGGGCAGGAGGTGGACGGCCGCAGCGGCCTCCGCGTCGAGGAGAACCTGCCGTCCGTCCTCCTGGACCGCCGCCAGGACACAGGAGGAGCGGAGGCCGGGCTCGGTGCCGATCAGGTCGCGCTGGGTGTAGGCATCGCTCTCCGCCGACCAGGCGCCGACGAAGGCCGGATGCCGCTGCCAGAAGGCCCGGTACGCCGAGCGGTCGGGGAAGGTCATCGACAGCCGGGCGAGTGCCGGACCGAGCACGGCGGCCAGCGCCTCGTCCTCGTGGACTCCGGGCGGCAGCGGGAAACTGACCGCGCCGTCCACCAGGAGCAGGCGCTCGACCACCTCCGGATGGCGGACCGCGGTGAGGGCTGCGACCCACGCCCCCATCGAGTGCCCCGCCAGCCGAACCGGTCCGAGGCCCAGGGCCGTGATCAACTCCGCCACGTCGTCGGCGTGGCGGGCCAGACCGTACGGCCCCTGCACGGTCCGGCTTGCCCCTCGGCCACGCAGGTCAGGGGCTATCAGGGTGGCCCGGCCGCCGAGTTGGCGGGCCACTGCGCCCCAGGCCAGAGCGTTGGCGGTGATGCCGTGGAGCGCGACCACGGTCGGGGCGCCGGTATCCGCCGCGGGCCATCGGAGCACGGCCAGCTCACCGCCCGGCACGGAGACGTTCAGTTCCTCGTAGCTGAACGGTTCGTGACTCACGCGCTACCACCTTCCGGGGTGTGAGCAGCCGCCGCGCTACCGGTACGCGCAGCGCGGATTCGGGCGGGCAATGCGGCCAGGCCGCCGGGGAGCACGTACACCACGGCGATGAACAGGGTGCCGAGCAGGAACAGCGGTTGGGAGAGCGGCACCCGCAGCACAGCCGGGAGGTCGGCGATGGCAGCGGAGTTGGCGAGGTCACCGAGCCGGTGTGCAGCCCAGGTGTAGAGAGCACCGCCGAGCAGCGGGCCCCAGCGGGTGCCCGAGCCGCCGAGGACCACCATGACGAGCAGGGCCAAGGTGGCATCCGACGTGGCCGCCTGTGGTGCCGCGCCACCGGTCAGCAGCAGGTACACCACGCCGCCTGCACCGGCGAGGCCGCCGGCCAGGACGAATGCCACCAGTTTGAACCCGTACGGGCGCAGGCCGAGGACCTCGACCCGTCGCTCGTTCTCTCTGATGCCCTCCCAGACCCGGCCGGTCGGCGAACTGACGGTCCAGCGGACGAGGGCAAGCGTGAGGAGCAGGTAGGCAAGAGCGATCCAGTAGAGGTTCGCGGTGTTCTCGATGCCGACGAGGCTGCCCGGGAGCAGGTCGGCCGGGGCGGCGCGGCCCTCCTCGCCGCCGGTCACTCCGCCGGGGTTGCGCTGGATCAGGATGGAGCCGGCCTGCGCGAAGGCCAGGGTGACCATCGAGAAGCCGATGCCGGTGACCCGGAGGCTGACCGAGCCGAGCAGCAGGGCAAGAGCAGTGGAGCAGCCGACGCCGAAGAGAGCGGCGACCAGGAAGGGAAATCCCAGTTCGAGCATTGCGAGGTCGGTGGCGTAGAGACCGGTGGCGAAGTAGAGCGCGTGGCCGAAGGACAGCAGGCCGGTGCGGCCGAGGAGCAGGTCGTAGCCGGTGGCAAGAGCCCCGTAGACCAGGCACAGGGCGATCAGTTGCAGACTTCCGGGGCTGCCGAGCGAGCCGTCGAGCAATCCCGGGACGGGAAGCGCACTGTATGGGGCGACAAGGAGCACGATCACCAGAGCGATCGGCCACCAGCGTAGCGCTCTGTGTCCCGCAGTCGAGCTCTCGGTGAATGATTCACCTGTTCGAGGGATGGTGCGTACTCGCTCATACGTAGCAGAATTGCCGTCAGCGGTGCTGCCGGCAGCGGCAGTAGTGGCGGTCACAGCAGAATCGGCCGCCTCTCCGCCGGTGCTCGTGGTCGAGGAGTCGGTGCTCACGCGAGCCTCCCGGTGAGTCCGCGGGGTCGTACGAGGAGCAGTACGGCCAGGAGTACGACGACCGAGAGGTCGCCGAGCCCGGCAGCGGTGTAGTAGTTGGCGAACTGTTGGACGAGCCCGACGGCGGCGGAGGCCACTGCCGCTCCGGTGACGGAGCCCATGCCTCCCATGACGACCACGACGAACGCGAAGATCAGCAGGCTGGTGCCCTGGCCGGGGTGCACGGAGCCGAAGTAGAGACCGCCGAGCGCGCCGCCGAGAGCCGCTGCGGCGCCGCCGATCGCGAAGACCAGGGTGAACGCCCGCCGGACGTCGATTCCGAGCGCGGTGACCATGGCACGGTCCTCGACGCCGGCACGGACGACCAGTCCGTACCGCGTGCGGCCGAGGAACAGCCGCAGCACCAGGAGCAGCACCGCAGCCGCAGCCATCAGAACGAAGCGATTGGCAGGGACGATCGCGCCGAGCACATGAACCGTGCCGGACAGCTCCGGCGGTTGAAGGAACGGCCGGGAGTCCGCACCCCACACCCCCGTCAGAAGCGCCGGTACAGCGAGCCCGACACCGACCGTGGCCAGGATCTGGTCCCGCGGCCGACTGTAGAGAGGACGGATCAGTACGAGTTCCAGCAGCACTGCGGCAAGGGTGCCGATCGCCGTGCCGCAGGCCACCGCCGGCCAGAAGCCCAGCCCTCCCTCGGTGCCCGCCCACCAGGTGGCGTAGGCCCCGATGGAGAGCAGCGCTCCGTGGGCGAAGTTGAGCACATCCATCAGACCGAAGATGAGCGAGAGACCGGAGGCGATCAGGAAGTACAGCGCTCCGAGCCCGAGACCGGTGCAGATGAGGAGGACGACAGTGCTCATCAGAGGGCCACCTCCGTGGTGACAGGTACCGCGCTGCCGCCGGCCGGCCGCCGGCTGCCGACCCCGAGCAGCCGACGGGCGGCGGCCTCGTCGGCCAGCAGCTCGGCGGTGTCGCCACGGTGCGCGGTACGCCCATCGGCCAGGACGGCACAGGCACCGCCGAGTCGGCGGACGAAGGCGAGATTCTGCTCGACAAGGAGGACGGGCACGCTCTCGGCGACCCGCGCGAGGACGTCGGCGACCTCGGCCACGATCTTCGGCGCGAGCCCCTTCGTGGGCTCGTCGGCGATGATCAGGCGGTTGCCGTTCAGCAGGGTACGTCCGATGGCCACCATCTGCTGCTGACCGCCGGACAGGGTGCCGGCCAACTGACCGGACCGCTGCTTGAGTTCTGGGAAGAGCTCATGGACGAGCCGGTAGGCGGGCGCACCGTCCCGCTCGGCGAGACGGAGGTTTTCGGCGACGGTCAGCCCGGCGAAGATGCCGCGGTCCTCGGGGGCATAGCCGATGCCCTGGCGGACCACCAGATGAGTAGGGAGACCCGAGAGCTCCGTACCGGCGAACACGATGCTGCCGGTCCGCGGGACAAGCCCCATGACGGCCTTGACCGTGGTGGTCTTACCGGCGCCGTTCCGGCCGAGCAGAGCGGTGACACCGGTCGGCGCCACGTCCAGGTCCACGCCGTGCAGGATGTGCAGCCCGTCGATCACCACGCGCAGGCCGCGGACGGTCAGCAGAGCTTCGTCCGCACCGCCTTGGCCGCAGACAGGAAGGGAGTTGCCAGTCACAGCGCCTCACCCAGGTAGGCCTGCTGCACCGTGGTGTCAGCCATCACGGCGGCTGGGGTGTCCAGTGCCAGCAGGGTGCCGTGATGCATCACGGCGAGGCGGTCGGCGAGCCCGAGAAGAACGTCCATGTGGTGCTCCACCATCAGTACCGTGCGGCCGAGATCCCGGTGCACCGAGCGGATAAGGGCGGTGAGGGCCGGCACCTCCTCCGCGCTGACTCCGGCCATCGGCTCGTCCAGCAGGATGAGCCGCGGGTCGGAGACCAGCAGCACTGCCAGCTCGAGCTTGCGCTTCTCACCGTGGGACAGGGCACTCGCCAGAGTGTCTGCGCGATGGGCGAGTTCGGTGCGCTCCAGGGTGTCCGCCACCTGCCCCGCGTACCGGGCCGCCCGCCGCCAGATCCGGTACGAGGCCATCGGCCCCGCGGCAGCCTGGGCCGCGAGCCGCACATGATCCGCCACCGTCATCCCGCTCCAGAGAGAGGAGGTCTGGAAGGTACGGCCGAGCCCCCGGCGGGCCCGGGCGTGCACCGGCTCGGAGGTGATGTCGGCACCGTCGAGTTCGACCTTGCCGTGACTCGCCGGGTGGATCCCGGAAATGAGGTTGAAGAGGGAGGTCTTTCCGGCACCGTTCGGACCGATGAACGCGATGAACTCGCCCTCGCCGACGTCGAAGGAGACGTCCTCGACGATCGGTACTCCTCGCACGGACCACCCGAGGCCGCGCAGCCGCAGGACCGGGACGGCCCCGGCCGCGGCGGCACCCGCCACAGCAGCACCGGCCGGCACCGGGGCGGCCGACGCCGGATCAGCCGTCGCCGGGACGGCCGGCACCGGATCACCCGTCGCCGTGACGGCCGGCACCGGGTCAGCCGCAGATGCGGGATTCGCCATGCCGCTCAGCCCGCGATCGCGGCGATCGGCGGCGCCACCTGGTCGGCGGAGAGGGTCTTCTCCACGGTCGGCCTGGCGGCAGCCCCGCTCCCGGTCAGCTTCACCTGGAACATCGGCTGCAGCAGCGCATGGTCCTCGGCCCGCACGGTCAGCCGGCCCTTGACGCCGTCGAAGCTCCACCCCTCCAGTGCCCTGACCAGAGCCGCAGTGTCGTCGGCCGAACCGCCGTTGGCCTCGATGGCGTGCACGACCAGTTGGGCGGCGGTGAACCCGTCCGGTGTGAAGATGTCCGGCTTGGCACCGGCCTTGGTCACCGAGTCCGCCATGGCCTTCTCGACAACCGTCCCCGCGGCGCCGCCGAAGTAGTGGTTCAGGAAGGAGATCTTCTCGGCCGCCGGCCCGAAGAGCGGATAGGAGGCAGCCAGGTCGAGCCCGGTCACCACCTTGGTGGAGGCGAAGACGTCCTGCTGGCTGAGGGAGGTCCACAGTGCGGAAGCGGTCTCGCCCGCCCAGGCAACGAAGAGCAGATCGGGCTTGGCCGCCTTGGCCTGGCTCGCGAACGGGGTCAGGTCGGTGGCACTCGGCGGGGCGAGCACCGCGTCCACCGTCGCCCCTTGCGCCCCGAGCACCGCCTTGACGGCGGCGACGTTGGCCTGGCCGAAGGCGCTGTCCTGGGCCAGGACGGTGACCTTCCTTCCCTTGGCGTCCCCGATGAACGAGGCCGCCGTCCGAATGTCCTGGTACGACTGACGGCCGGAACGGAAGGTGTACTTGTTGAGGCCGGTGACCTTGTCGGCTGCGGCCGGTCCGCTGATGAAGAGCACCTTGTTCTGTGCCGCGATCGGAGCGACCTGCAGGGCCACTCCGGAGGCCGTCGATCCGGCCAGGATCCTGTAGCCCTTGCCGATCAGGTCCTTGGCCCCGGACACGGCCTTCGCCGGGTCGCCGGCGTCGTCCTGCTCCGCGATTTCGATCTTGTGCCCGTCCACCGCGCCGGTGCCCTTGGTCGCGTAGTCCAGACCGGCCTTGAACCCCTCGAGGTACTGCCTGCCGTACGCGGCCAGCGGGCCGGTCTTCGAGTAGACCAGTCCGACCTTCACCGGGCTCTTCGTCCCGCTGGCACCGTCCGCAGCGGTCGTTCCCGCCGTTCCGGCCTTGGCGCAGCCCACCGCGAGCAGGCCGCATGCCGCGATCACCGCGATCGCGGGCATCCTGTGTCCGGTACGGACGGCCCTCCGGCCGACACGAGTGGCAGGTCTGGCGCGGGTTGTCGAACTACTCATGATGACCGGCTCCTGAGGGGTGCTGCGGTGGTGGATTCCGGAACCGTAGGAGCGGCACGACCGCCGCGACATGTGACAGGAAGACGTATCGCACAGAAATGTTGTGTGCCGGGCGGCCATATCGCCGGGCCCCGGCAGCACACCTGTGCGTCGTCCATACACAGTCGGCCACTCACATGTTTCCCACCGCCATGGAAAGGCCCCCGGGCCCAGGTGAGGGTGGTTCAGCAGCGAGCCCCTCCCCCCTTTTGAGGTGACCCCCTTGGACAAGGTCCTGGACTCCCCCGCCCGCGCGGTCGAGGACATCCCCGACGGTGCGACGCTGGCCGTCGGCGGCTTCGGCCTGTGTGGCATCCCCAGCACCCTGATCGGCGCCCTGGCCGCCGCCGGACCCGACGGACCTGCCGGGCTTCGCGTCGTGTCCAACAACTGCGGCGTGGACGACTGGGGTCTGGGCCTGCTGCTGCGGGCCGGCCGGATCGCCCGGATGACCTCCTCGTACGTCGGCGAGAACAAGGAGTTCGCCCGCCAGTACCTCTCCGGCGAGCTGGAGGTCGAGCTCACGCCTCAGGGCACCCTCGCCGAGCGGCTGCGGGCGGGCGGCGCGGGCATCCCCGCGTTCTTCACCCCCGCCGGTGTCGGCACCCAGGTCGAGGAAGGCGGGCTGCCCTGGCGGTACGCCGCCGACGGGACCGTCGCGCTGGCCTCCCCGGCCAAGGAGGTCCGCGAGTTCGGTGGTCGGCGGTACCTCCTGGAGGAGGCGATCACGGCCGACTTCGCCCTGGTCCGGGCCGAGGTCGCCGACCGCTACGGCAACTGCGTCTTCCATGCCGCCGCGCGGAACTTCAACCCGCTGTGCGCCGCCGCCGGGCGGATCACCGTCGTGGAGGCCGACCGGATCGTCGAGCCGGGCGAGCTCGCCCCGGACGCCGTCCACCTGCCGGGGGTGTACGTCGACCGGGTGGTCGCCGCCGACCCGTCCGACCGCCGCATCGAGCGGCGTACCGTCCGCAGTGCCCCGCAGGAGGTCTGAAGCATGCCGCACGCATCACCGTCCACCCCCACTCCCACCGCCCGCGACCACCTCGCCGCCCGGGCGGCGCGCGAGCTGCAGGACGGCCAGTACGTCAACCTGGGCATCGGCCTGCCCACCCTGATCCCCAGCCACCTCCCGCCCGGCGTCCATGTGGTCCTGCACTCGGAGAACGGCATCCTCGGCGTCGGCCCGTACCCGGACGAAGGTGCCGAGCACCCCGACCTGATCAACGCCGGCAAGGAGACGGTCACGGTCGCCGCCGGCGCCTCGTACTTCGACTCCGCGTTCTCCTTCGGCATGATCCGCGCGGGCCGGATCGATGTGTCGGTCCTCGGCGCGATGCAGGTCTCGGCCCGTGGCGACCTCGCCAACTGGATGATCCCCGGCAAGATGGTGAAGGGCATGGGCGGAGCGATGGACCTGGTGCACGGCGCCCGCCGGCTGATCGTGGTGATGGAGCACACCGCCCGCGACGGTTCACCGAAGATCGTCAACGAGCTCTCCCTCCCCGCCACCGGCCGCGCCGTGGTGCACCGGATCGTCACCGACCTGGCCGTCATCGACGTCACCCCGGACGGCCTCCGCCTCGTCGAGGTAGCCGACGGGCACACCACCGAGGAGGTTCAGGCCGCCACCGAGCCCCAGCTGCTGCTTCCCTCCTGACCGGCAATTGACCGGCAGCCGAGCAGCAACCGACCGGCAACGGCCCCTCGCCACCGAGAGCCGGACACGGCCGGACAGGGCCGGGCCGTCCGTACCAGCGGACGACCCGGCCCTCGCTCGTGACCCCGAATAACGAACACCAGTTCAGCTCAATATCACTGATCGGCCGTGGACCGCTCGGATTCCGCCACATCTTCACCCCCTGGCAGTGATCGTTTCGCGGATCGGTTGCGATCACCGGTGCGGCTGAGGAGAGTTGAGGACCATCGGGGGCCCAATCGACGAAAATCATCCCGCGCGACATTCCCGGCCACGCCCGTGCCCGATGTTACGAGGATGAACAGACGAGCCGGGATATCTGAATCGTGATCAGAGGGCGGGAAGCTGAGGATCTGACGGGAATTGCTTGAATCAGTGACCACTCGGAAACGGCCGTGAATTCGGCGGTTCATCCGACTCCGGCACTGTCTTGATCTGAGATCAGTAGATCTGGGGGGATCGTCGGCGCTGCCATGCGTCGTCGTACACGTCGTGTACATGCGGGGGCATGTGACGTGCACACGAGGGGCCACTGCCCAACGGCGCGCCGGAATGCGGCGTCCGGCGTGGCGCCCTACCGACTCCCCGGCTCATGAGGCCGAGCAGAGGCGGGCCGGAACATCTTGGCCCGCGGGGGGAGTTACCGCCATGGCGAAGGTAGAGGCATTTGCGGAACCGCACGACACGCAGCCCCTGAAGGACCGAACGGAACCGGCAGCCCCCACCGTGCCGCTTCCTCGGATATCGGAATCCGTCCACCCGCTCACCGCCCGAACCTCGCACCCCGAACCCCCCTACGACTACGCATACTTCAGCCGCCTCGCCGGCCCCCTCACCGACCCCGAGCTCGACCCCGAGCTCGACCCCGGCCACCAGCACCAGCACCAGCACCAGCACCAGCACCAGCACGAACCCGACCACGTGCCGGGGCACGAGCCCGAACCGGGGCACGAGCCCGAACCCAAGACCGCCCCCGCCACCACCCCGTACCGCGTCCAGTACCGAAGCCTCCTGCGCAACGAGCCGCACCGAATCCGGGCCGCCCTGCTCCTGATCGCCGCCCCGCTGGTCGAGGCCACGCTCCTCGTCTGGCTGCTGCTCCCCGGCCACTGGCCGGTGCGCCCGGGCGAGACCCACCCCTGGCTGCTCGTCGGCGACAAGGTGATGATCGGGATCATCGCCCTGATCGAGGTCTTCCGCCTGCTCAACGTGGTCTCCAACGCCCACGCGACCCTGGTCGCCCGCGACCCGGTCCCGGTCGTACCGGAGACCGGCACCCGGGTCGCGTTCATCACCACCTGCGTCCCGGGCAAGGAGCCTGCGGAGATGGTCAGGGCCACCCTCACCGCGGCCCTCGCCGTCCGCCATGCCGGCCCGTACGACGTCTGGCTGCTGGACGAGGGCGACGACCCCGGGATGAGACTGCTCTGTGCCGAACTCGGCGTCCGCCACTTCAGCCGCCACGGCGTCGAGCGCTGGAACCAGCCCAAGGGCCGCTACCGGGCCAGAACCAAGCACGGCAACTACAACAGCTGGCTCGAGGCCCACGGTGACGACTACGACTACTGGGTCTCCGTGGACACCGATCACGTCCCGCTCCCCGAGTTCTGCGAGCGGATGCTCGGTTACTTCCGCGACCCGGACGTCGCCTTCGTGGTCGGCCCGCAGGTCTACGGCAACTACAGCAGCTCGGGTTCCGCCGTCACCAAGTTCTCCGAGAGCCAGCAGTTCCTCTTCCACGCCCTGATCCAGCGGGCCGGCAACCGCTACGGCGCCCCGATGTTCGTCGGCACCAACAACGCCGTACGGATCAAGGCGCTGCAGTCCATAGGCGGCCTATACGACTCGATAACCGAGGACATGGCCACCGGCCTGGAGTTCCACCGCCGCCGCAACGCCGCCACCGGCGCCCGCTGGAAGTCCGTCTACACCCCGGACGTCCTGGCCGTCGGCGAGGGCCCGTCCTCCTGGACGGACTTCTTCTCGCAGCAGCTGCGCTGGAGCCGTGGCACGTACGAGACCATCCTCACCCAGTACTGGCGGGCGGCCTGGCGGCTGACCCCGGGCCGGCTGCTCAACTACACGCTGATGGTGTGCTTCTACCCGATGGCGGCGCTCACCTGGCTGCTCGGCGGCGTCTCCAGCGTGCTCTACTTGGGCTTCGGCGCCTCCGGCGTGCACGTCTCCTCGGAGATCTGGATGATGCTGTACAGCGACGCCGCCGCCCTCCAGGTGCTCCTCTACACCTGGAACCGCAAGCACAACGTGAGCCCGCACGAGCCGGCCGGTTCCTCGGGTGTGGCGGGCATGGTGATGTCCGCGCTGTGCGGGCCGATCTACGCGGCCTCCTTCCTGCAGGCCGTTCTGCGCCGCAAGAGCCGCTTCGTGGTGACCCCGAAGGGCGACTCGGCCAGCCCGGACCGCCTCGCCACCTTCCGCCTCCACCTGATCTGGGTGCTGGTCTTCGCCGGTGCGGTCACCGCCTCCTTCTTCACCGGCAACGACCATGTGGCGATGCGCAGCTGGGCCTGCATCGCGCTGTTCTTCAGCGCCCTGCCCCTGTTCGTCCGGGCAGCCGACCGCCTCCGCCGTCGCCGCAGCCCCGGCCCCGGCCACAGCCACAGCCACAGCCCCGGCCCCGGCCCCGGCCCCGGCCACAGCCACAGCCACAGCCACAGCCACAGCCACAGCAGCAACGTCAACTGACGTAGAGCCAGAAGCAATTGCATGGCCAGGGGGGCCGCCACCATGAAGTTCCGCACGAAGACCCGGATAATGACCCGGACAACGACCCGGCTGAAGGCCCGCAATGCCGGCCGGACCCGCCGCTTCGCCATGGGCAGCACCGTCGTACTGGTCGTCACGAGCATGAACGCACCGGCCGTACTCGGCTTCGCCGGTCGGCAGTACCACCACTACGTGATCAACCAGCCCGGCTACAAGGCGGAGTACGGTCACTGGCAGACCGTCAGTTTCCCGGCCCAGTTCCGGATCAACGCCATCCACGCCACGCTGCTGCGCACTGGAAAGATCCTCATCATCGCGGGCTCGGGCAACGACCGGCGCAGCTTCGACGCCAACACCTTCAAGAGCCTGCTCTGGGACCCGGTCAGGAACAGCTACAAGCTCGTCCCGACCCCGGAGGACATGTTCTGCGGCGGCCACACCGCCCTCCCCGACGGCCGGATCCTGGTGGCCGGCGGCACGCTCCGCTACGAGGCCCTGAACGGCTCGGTCAAGAAGGCCGCCGGCACCATGCGCGTCCGCAACGAGAACCCGGACGCCCCGCACACCTTCCCCAAGGGCACGGTCTTCACCGCCCCGGACGGCCGCGAGTACGCCACCACGGCCGAGGTCACCGTGCCCGCCGCGACGAAGCGGACGACCGCCGCCACGACCACCGTCACCGCGGGCGAGCAGCACGTCTTCGTCGAGGCCGTCGCCCCCGGGAACGCCTACGTCGACCAGGGCCCGGCCCAGTACACCGTCAAGGGCCTGACCGGCGCCGACGCCCGCAACCTCTACGGCATGGGCGAGCGGATGACACTGGACAAGCAGGACTTCCAGGGGATCCGCAGCGCGTACGAGTTCAACCCGGACACCGAACTCTACGAGCGGGTACCGGACATGGCGTACGCCCGCTGGTACCCGACCCTCACCGGGCTGAGCGACGGGAAGGTGGTCACCGTCTCCGGCCTCGACGACACCGGCCAGATCCTCACCGGCAACGACAACGAGCTGTACGACCCGGCCACCCACAGCTGGGCCAAGGCGCCGGACCGGTACTTTCCCACCTACCCGTCGCTCTTCCTGACCGCCTCCGGCAAGCTCTTCTACTCCGGTTCCAACGCGGGGTACGGCCCGGCCGACAAGGGGCGTGCGCCCGGGCTGTGGGATCTCAGGGACAACAGCTTCCAGGCGGTCGGCGGGCTGCGCGACGCGGACCAGCTGGAGACCTCGTCATCGGTCCTGCTGCCGCCCGCCCAGGCCCAGAAGGTCATGGTGCTCGGCGGCGGCGGGGTCGGGGAGTCCCCGGCCTCCACCGCCCGCACCGGCATCGCCGACCTGACGAAGGCCCAGCCCAGCTTCGCCCCCGGACCGGATCTGCCGGCCGGCGGCACCCGGTATCTCAACAGCGTGATCCTGCCGGACGACACCGTCTTCACCACCGGCGGCTCACGTGACTACCGGGGCAAGCACCACAGCGACCTGCTGAAGGCCCAGACCTACCACCCGGACACCAACACCTTCACCGTCGCCGCCGAGCCGACCGTCGGCCGGGACTACCACTCGGAGGCGCTGCTGCTTCCCGACGGCCGGGTGGTGGTGCTCGGCTCCAACCCGCTCTTCGCCGACAAGGCCGACACCGAGCCGGCCACCTTCGAGCAGCGGATCGAGATCTACAACCCGCCGTACCTGTTCCGCGGCGACCGCCCCGAGCTCACGGCGGCCCCCGGCCGCGCCGCTCTCGGCAGCATCATCACCGTCGCCACCCCGGACCCCGCCGCGATAGCCAACGCCAAACTGATCAGGCCGAGTTCGGTCACCCACGCCACGGACGTCGAGCAGCGGTCGGTCGCCCTCGACATCACGGCCCGCACCGCAGGCGGCCTCTCCCTCGCCCTTCCCGGCAACCCCAATCTGCTGCCACCGGGCTGGTACATGCTCTTCGCCACCGACCACAACGGCACACCCTCCGTCGCCCACTGGATCCAGGTGACGGCCTGATCCGGGTGACGGCCTGATCCAGCTGAGGAGACAACCGCCTCAGCGGCCCGCCCGCGCCAACCCCAGCGCGTACGGGAGCCAGAACTCGCCCGCCCTCGGTTCGCCGCGCCCGCAGTCGCCGTCCGACTCACCGGGGCTCTTCACCCACAGGTACGCATCCACCCCGGGTCGGCCGGTGGCCGTGCTCGGGGCCTCGCCCAGGGCCCGACCGGCCGGGTTGCACCACTCCTTGTCGCCCAGCGGGCCGTTGCCGTTGCGGCTGGTGTCGATCACGAAGTGCTTGCCGCCGAGCGCTTCGGACAGCCGAGCAGCGAAGGCCGAACTCTGCTCGGTCGTATAGAAGTTGGACACGTTGACCGCGAAGCCGTCCGCCTCCCCGACACCGGACTTCCGCAGCACGTCGGCCAGCAGATCAGGGTCCTTGACCCACCCCGCGTTGCCCGCGTCGACGTACACCCGCACCTTCGGGTGCTTCTTCAACTCCCGTACGGCGTACGACAGCAGCTCGTACCGCTCGGCCGCGGCCGACGGTGTCACCCCACAGCCGTCCAGGGTGTGCGCGACGGCGTCCGGCTCCAGCACCAGCCAGGCGGCGCGGTCGGCCAGCCCGGCGGCGAGTTCGCCGATCCAGGCCCGGTACGCCGCGCCGTCGGCGGCCCCTCCCGCCGAGAACTGGCCGCAGTCGCGGTGCGGAATGTCGTACGCGACCAGCAGCGCCGTCCGGCCCGCCGCGGTGGCCCGCAGGGTGAGCTCCTCGGCCCTGGCGCGTGCGTCCGGCCCGCCCAGCCACAGTGCGGACGGCTGGGCGGTGATCCGGGCCAGGGCCGCCGCGTCGGCGCCCTTGAGCTTCGTCACCTGCCGGGCGGCGGCGGTCTGGTCCGAGACGTAGAAGGTCTGGTCGACCGGCTGCTCCGGAACTGCCGCCCGGTCCGCGGTCGGTGCCGAATCCGGGTCGGCTCTGGAGGCCCCGCCCTCGCACCCCGCCGCCGAACCGATCGCCAGGCTCACCAGCCCGGCCACCGCCACCCCTCGCCACAGCCGGCGCACCAAACCCGCCCCTCCCCCACCATCGCGGTCGGCACCCAGCTTCGCACACGAGTGCCGACCGCGAGACCCCCCGGAAGACCTGACCCTCAGTCAGTGCAAGGCGTTCACACGGACTTCAGGTCCGGCACCCGCCAGTCGATCGGCTCGGAGCCGAAGCCCTCCAGCGCCTCGTTGATCTGCGAGAACGGCTTGCTCCCGAAGAAGAGCTTGGCCGACAGCGGCGACGGGTGCGCGCCCTGCACCACCACGTGGCGCGAGGTGTCGATCAGCGGCAGCTTCTTCTTGGCGTAGTTGCCCCAGAGCACGAAGACGCAGGGCTCCTCACGGTCGCTGACCGCCTTGATCACCGCGTCGGTGAACTTCTCCCAGCCCTTGCCCTTGTGCGAGTTGGCCTCGTGCGCGCGGACCGTGAGCACCGCGTTGAGCAGCAGCACGCCCTGCTCGGCCCAGTGCATCAGGTAGCCGTTGTCGGGCGTGGGAACGCCCAGGTCGGCGTGCAGCTCCTTGAACATGTTCCGCAGCGAGGGCGGGGTCTTCACCCCGGGCAGCACCGAGAAGCTCATGCCGTGCGCCTGGCCGTCGTCGTGGTACGGGTCCTGGCCGAGCACCAGCACCCGCACGCCGTGGTACGGCGTCGCGGCCAGCGCCGAGAACTCCTGACCGCTCGGCGGGAAGACCTGGTGCTCCGCCCGCTGCGCGGCCACGAAGGCCGTCAGCTCGGCGAAGTACGGCTTCTCCAGCTCCCCCGCCAGCGCCTCGCGCCAGGACTCCGGCACCTCGAACTCGGTACCCACGGCCACCTCAGCCAGCTCTGTCACGACTCAACCTCCCACCGGGCGGCGGCACGCACCGCCTGTCCTCTTCCACCCCGAACGCTACACAGCCCCACCGACAGTCCACGCCGACAGTCCACCCCGTCAGGCCAGCTCGGGCGCCACACACCGCGGATCCTCCTCCCCGGTCCGCGCCTGCGCCCGCCGCACCCGTACGTGCTCCAGCCAGTTGAGCCCGAGCAGCACCGCCGCCAGCGCCACCAGCGCGCCGATCGCCGGCAGCCGGACCATCAGCGGCAGCAGGACGAGCACCACCGCGGCGGCCGCCAGCCGGGTCGGGGACACCATCCGGAACATCACCCAGCGGGTGTAGCTGAAGCTCAGCAGGTACAGCGCGCAGCCCCCGTACAGCAGTCCGAGCGTGCCCGCCCCGAGGGCGAGGCCCGGCTGCGCGACCGTCTCGCCGAAGCCCACGGCGACCGTGATCACCCCGGCGATGAGCGCGAGATGCCCGTACGAGAAGACCCGCCGGATCACGTCCCGCCGCGAGTCGGCCGTCTCGACCGCGAAGCGCATCGCGTCCGCCGCGAAGCCGAAGTAGAGCCACCAGAGCGCGCAGGAGATCACGAACGCCGTTGCCACCGAGGCGAGTTCGAGCGGGCCGAGGCGGGCCCCCGCCACCGGTGCGCCGATGCCGACGATCGACTCGCCGAGTGCGACCAGCAGGAAGAGGCCGAACCGCTCGGGCAGGTGGCCCGGGTGGTAGTCCACCTTGGCCAGCCGCCGCCGGAACACCACCGGTGCGGACAGGTCGCAGAGCGCCGCGAGCGCCCACAGCGCCACCCTGGGGCCCCCGTCGATCAGCCCGCCCGCCAGCAGCAGCGGCCCGCTGACAGCCGCGCCGACCCCGTACGGCCCGCGCCACGCCCCCGGGACGCGGAGCACCATGGCCAACAGCACCACCCGAGCGAGCCAGTACGCACCGCCGTAGAGCACCCCGCGCCCGCCGTCCGCCCCTGGGATCGCCAGCGCCATGCACAGGCCGCCGAGCCCGACCGCGAAGATGCCGATCCGGTCCCGCGGGTTGTCCACGTCCCGGATGTTGGCCTGCACGGTCGTCCCCACCCAGCACCAGTACACCGGGACGAAGACGACCAGCGCCCGGCCGACCCCCGCCCAGTCGTGGTGGTGGTGCAGCAGCGCCGACACCTGCGTGATCGCGAACACGAACACCAGGTCGAAGTACAGCTCCGCCCAGGTGACCCGCTTCTCCTCCGCCATGCGATCCCCCTCGCAACGGACGGACCCCGCCCCCTCGGTGTTCGAGGAGGCGGGGCCGACGACAGACGACTTTCCGGACGCCGGACGACTTCCCGGGACGAGCCGGTTCCTAGATGAGCTCGATCAGGTCGGCGATGGACTTGACCACCCGGGTCGGCCGGTACGGGTAGCGCTCGACGTCATCCGCCTCGGTCAGACCGGTGAGGACCAGGACGGTCTCCATACCGGCCTCCATGCCCGCGACGATGTCGGTGTCCATCCGGTCGCCGATCATCACGGCGCTCTCCGAGTGCGCACCCGCGGTGTTCAGCGCCTCGCGCATCATCAGCGGGTTGGGCTTGCCGACGAAGTACGGCTCGACGCCCGTCGCCTTGGTGATCAGCGCCGCGACCGAACCGGTGGCCGGCAGCACGCCCTCGGGGGACGGGCCGGTCTCGTCCGGGTTGGTGCAGATGAAGCGGGCGCCCGCGTTGATGAGGCGGATCGCCTTGGTCAGTGCCTCGAAGCTGTAGGTGCGGGTCTCGCCGAGCACCACGTAGTCCGGGTTGTTGTCGGTCAGCACGTAGCCGGCCTGGTAGAGCGCGGTGGTGAGCCCCGCCTCCCCGATGACGTACGCGGTGCCGTTGGGCCGCTGGCCCTTGAGGAACTTGGCGGTGGCCAGGGCGGAGGTCCAGATGCACTCCTCCGGCACCTCCAGACCCATACCGGCCAGGCGGGCGCTGAGGTCCCGGGGGGTGTAGATGGAGTTGTTGGTGAGCACCAGGAACGGCTTGCCGGACTCCCGCAGGCGGCGGAGGAACTCCTCCGCGCCCGGGATCGGCGTGCCCTCGTGAATGAGGACGCCGTCCATGTCGGTCAGCCAGGACTCGATGGGCTTGCGCTCTGCCACGTGCGTGTCTCCCGAAGTCGTGCGGTGGTCGTACTTGACGTGCTGCCCCACCGCCCGGGGCCTCCGGTCGGCCCGCCCCTGCGATGTGGGGTCCAACTGGCTGCCCCAACGGCCACAGCCTAATCCGCACACCTGCCCGACGGCAGCACGTCCCGCCCACCGGACGGGGGCCCGTCCTGTCTCAAGGCTTCCTTAAGCCGCCCCTAACCGCACTGATGAACCGTCAACAGCGGCGGTCCACCCGGCTAGCGTGCGGTGCACACCCCCTCACGGCCACCTCCCAGGAGCCCCCGCCATGTCCGCTCGCCGCCTCGCCTCCGCCACCCTCGTCCTCGCCACCTGCACCCTGGCCGGCGCCCTCGGGTCCGGAAAGGCGTACGCGCACGGCTCGATGCAGAACCCGCTCAGCCGGGTGGAGGGCTGCTACCTGGAGGGCGCGGAACACCCGAAGTCGGCCGCCTGCAAGGCGGCGGTCGCGCTGGGCGGCACGGCGGCGCTGTACGACTGGATGAGCCTGCGGATCGGCGACGCGGCGGGCCGCCACCGCGAGCTGATCCCGGACGGCAAGCTGTGCAGCGCAGGCCAGGACATGTACCGGGGCATGGACCTGCCGCGCGCCGACTGGCCGGCCACCAGCCTCACCTCGGGTGCCGACTTCACCTTCCGCTTCCGGGCCACCGCTCCGCACCGGGGCACCTTCCGGCTGTTCATCACCAACTCCACCTACGACCCGACCAAGCCGCTGACCTGGGCGAACCTGGAGCCCCAGCCCTTCGTCACGGTCACCGACCCTCAGCTGGCGGACGGTCAGTACGTGCTCCCCGGCAAGATCCCGGCGGGCAAGAAGGGCCGTCAGCTGATCTACGCGATCTGGCAGCGCTCGGACAGCCCGGAGGCCTTCTACTCCTGCTCCGACGTGGTCTTCGACGGCACCGGCAGCACCGCCGGATCGGCGCCCGTACCGTCCGCCGACCCGAGCGCACACCACTCGCACCCGGCGACCGCGACCCCCACCGCAGCAGCACCGGCCACCACCGCGGCAGCAGCACCCGCCACCCCGACGGCCGACGCCACCACCCCACTCCGACAGACCCTCCAGGCAGCCCCCGTCGCCCGGAGCCTCGCCCAGACCGGCACCGGCCGCTCCACCGCACTACTCACCGCCATCGGCGCCGCGTTCGTCCTGGCGGGCAGTGTCGTCGCCGTCCTGCACCGCCGTCGCCGCGCGTCCTGCCCTCCGGCCTCCGGGCGCTCCTGACCCGGTGCCAACGCTCCTCGCTCCGGCACTCCCTCCTTCGTCGGTCGCTTGTCGCTCGTCACTTTCGACACCGGCGCGCCCTCCGGCTCGATGCGCCCACGCGCGCTGAAGCCGCGCCTCGGCACGGCCGTGATTGAGTAGGGGCATGAGCACCGCGCCCCGACCCCCGTTCCGTGTCGGCCTCATCGGCTACGGCCTGGCCGGCTCCGCCTTCCACGCCCCGCTGATCGCCACCACCCCCGGACTGCAGCTGGACGCGGTGGTCACCGCCAACCCCGACCGCCGCGCCCAGCTGCACCGGGAGCACCCGGGCGCCCGCGCGCTCGACACCCCCGAGCAGCTGCTGGCCGAGGCCGAGACGCTCGACCTGGTCGTCATCGCCTCCCCCAACCGCACCCACGTCCCGCTCGCCCGCGCCTCGCTCACCGCCGGGCTGGCCACCGTGGTCGACAAGCCGCTCGCCGCCACCGCCGCCGAGGCGCGGGCGCTCTGCGAGCTCGCCGAGAAGACCGGCACCCTGCTCTCGGTCTTCCAGAACCGGCGCTGGGACGGCGACTTCCTGACGGCACGTCGCCTGGTCACCGAGGGGGCGCTGGGCCGGGTGCACCGCTTCGAGTCCCGTTTCGAGCGCTTCCGCCCCAAGCCCAAGGCGGGCTGGCGCGAGCTGGCCGACCCGGCCGAGGTCGGCGGCACCCTCTACGACCTCGGCAGCCACCTGGTCGACCAGGCGCTCACCCTCTTCGGCCGGGTGGAGTCGGTGTACGCGGAGATCGACATTCGCCGCGACGGGGCCGTGGTCGACGACGACGCCTTCCTCGCCCTCACCCACGCCTCCGGCGTCCGCTCGCACCTGTGGACCAGCGCACTGGCCCCGCTCGGCGGCCCGCGTCTGCGCGTCCTCGGCGACGCGGCCGGCTACGTCAAGTACGGCATGGACCCGCAGGAAGCCGACCTCCGCGCGGGCAAGCGCCCGGGCGACGGCCCCTGGGGCGCCGACGACCCCGCCCAGTACGGCACCCTCGGCACCGACGAGTCGTCCGCCACCGTCCCCACCGACCCGGGCGACTACCCCGTCTACTACGCGGGCATCGCCGCCGCCCTCGCCACCGGCACCCCGCCCCCCGTCGACCCCCGCGACGCCGTCGCCACCCTCGCCGTCCTGGAAGCCGCCCACGACTCCGCCGCCACCGGCAGCATCGCCCACCTCTCCTGAGCCCACCCCGCCTGGGCCGGCCCGCAGAATCGCCCTACCGGAGTGCCACCACGCCCCGTACCATCGGCAGCGAACCGTCAGCACTGAACCGTCAGCCCGAACCCGAGGAGGTTCCGCCGTGCCGCTCATCGCCGCGCTGCTCGGTCTGCTCCGGGTGCTGACGGGCGACCTGCTGGTCGGGTCCGCCGGGCTGACCGCCGTCGCGGCCGCCGCGGCCCTGGTGCTGCTGGCCGGCGTGGTCGCCGGCACGCTGGCGACCGCCCGGCTGCTCGGGGCGCGGGCCCCCGCCGTCGTACGGGACGGGGCGCTGCGGCGTCGCGCGTTCCGCACCGCCTTCCTCCCGCAACGTGATCCGGACGCCCGGGGCCGCCGTCGCCCCAGGGCACCGGGCGCGGCCCTGGCGGCCGCGTAACACCCCATCAGCGTGGCCGTCCTCCGCCGACATCTCTTCCACGAGACCCCGGAGGGCTCGCTTCACCATGTCCGTTCTCGGTCTGCTCGACCCCGCCGTCCGCCTGGCCCACGACGCTGTGTCCGGCCTGGCCCAGCTGTTCCCCACCGCGCTCGCAATCGTCCTGTTCACCGTCTGCGTACGGCTGGCGCTGCACCCCCTCGCCCGGGCCGCCGCGCGCGGCGAGAAGTCCCGGCTGAGGCTGGCCCCGCAGGTCGCCGAACTGAACCGCAAGCACAAGGGCAAGCCGGAGAAGCTCCAGGCCGCGCTGGCCGAGCTCTACCGGACCGAGAAGGCCTCGCCCTTCGCAGGCTGCCTGCCGATGCTGGTCCAGATCCCGTTCTTCTCGGTGATGTACCGCCTCTTCACCACCCCGAACGACCTGCTCGGCCACACCGTTCTCGGCGTCCCGCTCGGTCTGCACGTCAACGCCGCCCACGGCCCGGCCCAGCTGATGGTCTTCGGCGCCCTCTACGCGGCGCTCGCCGCGGTCGGGTACGTCACCTTCCGCCGCGCCCGCCGCACCACCGTCACCGCGCCGGGCGCGAGCTTCACCCCGTACCTCGCCTTCGGCACGGTCCTGTTCGCCGCCCTCGTCCCCCTCGCCGCGGGCTTCTACCTGCTCACCACCACCGCCTGGACCGCCGCCGAGCGCGCCTGGCTGCACCGCGAGACGCCGGCGCCCGCGCTCGCCGTGGCCGCATAGCCGCACCGGGGCCCCACCGTTGACGGTGGGGCCCCGGCACCCGCTCTCAGCCCTTGTCCCAGCCCGCCAGGTAGGTGTCGATCTCGCCGACGATCCGGGCCTTGCCGGCCGCGTCGAGGAAGGAGGCCTCGACCGCGTTCTTGGCCAGGGCGGCCACGCCGGTCTCGTCCAGGTCGAGCAGGCGGGCGGCGACGGCGTACTCGGTGTTGAGGTCGGTGCCGAACATCGGCGGGTCGTCGCTGTTGACGGTGACCAGCAGGCCGGCGTCGACCATCTGCCGGATCGGGTGGTCCTCGATCCGCTCGACCGCGCGGGTGGCGATGTTGGAGGTGGGGCAGACCTCCAGCGGGATGCGGTGCTCGCCGAGCCAGTCGACCAGCGAGGGATCCTTGACGGCCTGGGTGCCGTGGCCGATCCGCTCGGCACCCAGGACGCGCAGCGCGTCCCAGACAGTCTCGGGCCCGGTGGTCTCGCCGGCGTGCGGGACGCTGTGCAGGCCGATCGCCCGGGCCCGGTCGAAGTACGGCTTGAACTGCGGGCGCGGCACGCCGATCTCCGGGCCGCCGAGGCCGAAGCTGACCAGACCCTCCGGCGCCAGGTCCACCGCGAGGCGGGCGGTCTCCTCGGCGGCGGCCAGACCGGCCTCGCCGGGGATGTCGAAGCACCAGCGCAGCACGACGCCGAGGTCCTTCTCGGCGGACTTCCGGGCGTCCTCGATCGCCTCCATGAAGGCGACGTCCGGGATGCCCCGGCTGACCGACGAGTACGGCGTCACCGTCAGCTCCGCGTAGCGGATCTGCTGGCGGGCCATGTCCTCGGCCACGCCGTAGGTGAGGGCACGCACGTCCTCGGCGTCGCGGATCAGGTCCACCACGCTCAGGTAGACCTCGATGAAGTGCGCGAAGTCGGTGAAGGTGAAGTACTCGGCGAGCGCCTCCGGGTCGGCCGGCACCTTCGACTGCCCGGCGTGCCGGGCGGCCAGCTCGGCCACGACCCGAGGGGACGCCGAACCGACGTGATGGACGTGCAGCTCCGCCTTCGGCATCCCGGCGATGAACGCCTCGATCCCGCTCTTGCCACCAGCCACGGCGTTGCTCCTTATCAACTCGCGTAGACCAAGCATCGTAGTGCTAACCGCCGAACGCCACCGCCACCGTGTGGATCAGCAGCCCGGCGAGTGCACCCACCACCGTGCCGTTGATCCGGATGAACTGCAGGTCGCGCCCGACGTTGGCCTCGATCTTCCGTGAGGCGTCGTCCGCGTCCCAGCCGGCCACCGTCTCCGAGATCAGCGCGGTGATCTCCTCACGGTAGGTCTCCACCACGTACTGGGCGGCGTCCTGCAGCCAGCCGTCGGTCTTGGCCTGCAGCCGCTCGTCGGTCGCGAGCCGCCGGCCGAAGGACCGCAGGCCGTCCCGGATCCGGCGGCGCAGCTCGCTGTCCTCGTCCTCGGCTGCGTCGAGCACCAGCGAGCGGACGGCGGCCCACGAGGAGGCGATCAGGTCCTGCACCTCGGCGCGGGCCAGCAGGTCCGCCTTGGCGCGCTCGACCCGGGCGATGGTCTCCGGGTCCTGCTGCAGCTCGGTGGCGAAGTCGGCGAGGAAGTTGTCGACGGCGCCACGGGCGGGGTGCTCGGGGTCGTCACGGATGTCGGTGACGAAGCGCATCAGCTCCTTGTAGACCCGCTCGCCGACCTGCTGGTCGACGAACCTGGGCGTCCAGGCCGGGGTCTTCTGGGTGACCCGGTCGACGACCTCCTGGTGGTGCTCCGTCAGCCAGCCGTGCACCCGTACGGCGATCAGATCGACCACCCCGTGGTGCCCGCCGTCGGCGACCACCTTGCCGAGCAGCCGTCCGGCGGGTTCGGCGACCGAGGTGGCGGCGGCGCGCCGGGTGACGGCCTCGCCGACCACGGCCTGGATGTCCTCGTCCCGCAGTACGGCGAGCACCCCGCGCAGCGCCGCGGCCGCCTCGGTGGTGACCCGGTCGGCGTTGCCCGGCGCGGCCAGCCACTCGCCGAGCCGCCGGGCGACGCCGATCGAGGCGAGCCGACCGCGCACCACGGGCGCGGACAGGAAGTTGTCGCCGACGAAGTCGCCGAGCGACTTGCCGAAGGCGTCCTTCTTGGTCGGGATGATCGCGGTGTGCGGGATGGGCAGGCCGAGCGGGCGGCGGAACAGCGCGGTGACGGCGAACCAGTCCGCCAGCGCACCGACCATCCCCGCCTCGGCCGCCGCCGCGACGTACCCCGCCCAGGCGCCCGCGCCCGCGGAGCCTGCCCAGGTGGCCAGCGCGAAGACCACGGTCGCGGCTGCCAGGAACCCCGTCGCGATCGTCTTCATCCGCCGGACGCCGCGGCGCTTCTCCTCGTCGGCCGCGGTGAAGCTGACCCCGGAGGCCGGTCGGACCTTCTCATCAACGCTCACCCCGACAGTCTGCCCCGCCGCCCGTCGGTACGGGATCAATCCGGGTCGAACTCACGACGCCGTCAGCAGTTGAGGCAGCGGGCCGACCCGATTGCCTACTGACGGAGCCCTCTCAGCCGATGGCCACCTCCGCGTACATCCGGGCGATGACGTCCTCGATCGCGGGCTCCCGGACCGACAGGTCGACCAGCGGGTAGCGGTCGGCCACCGCCGCGACGATCGGCGCCGCGCTCTGCTGGGCGGGGAAGGCCAGCCACTGCCGCGGGCCCTCGACCTTGACCACCCTCGCCCCCGGGACCGCGATGGCGGGCCTGGCCTCGGCGAGGTCGACGACCAGGGTGCGCTCGCTCTCCCCCGCAGCGTGCAGCCCGTCCAGGCCGCCGTCGTACACCACCCGGCCGTGGTCGATCACCATCACCCGGCCGCAGAGCTGCTCGATGTCGGTCAGGTCGTGGGTGGTGAGCAGCACGGTGGTGCCCTGCTGGGTGTTGACCTCGCGCAGGAACTCCCGGACGCGGCCCTTGCTGACCACGTCGAGTCCGATGGTCGGCTCGTCCAGGTAGAGCACCTGCGGGTCGTGCAGCAGCGCTGCGGCGAGGTCGCCGCGCATCCGCTGGCCGAGTGAGAGCTGGCGGACGGGGGTGTCCAACAGGGCGGCCAGGTCGAGGAGTTCGACGCAGCGGTCGAGATTGGCCCGGTAGCGGGCGTCCGGGATGCGGTAGATCCTGCGCGCCAGTTCGTACGAGTCGCGCAGCGGCAGGTCCCACCACAGGGTGGTGCGCTGGCCGAAGACCACGCCGATCCGCTGGGCGAGCCGGGTGCGCTCGCGGGCCGGGTCGACGCCGGCCACGCGTAGGCGGCCGCTGCTGGGGACGAGGATGCCGGTGAGCATCTTGATGGTGGTGGACTTGCCGGCGCCGTTGGGGCCGATGTAGCCGACGCACTCCCCTGCGTCGACGGTGAAGCTCAGCCCGTCCACGGCGCGGACCTCGCGTTTCTCGCGCCGCAGCCGCCCGGCTTTCGCCCGGACGGTGAAGGTGCGGCGGACGTCCTGGAGTTCGATCAGTGCCATCTGCGGTTCTCCCTCGACTTCGACTTCAACTTCGGCTTCGACTTCGACTTCGACTTCGGTTCGACTTCGGTGCGTTGGTCAGCTGCCGGTGCCCCGGTACGCGCGCAGCCCGGCCCGCCAGGCGTACCCGGCGGCGAGTACGCAGAGCGCGGCGGCCAGGGGCGAGGCGTACTGGAAAGCGGTGGGCAGGCCGATGGGGTCGGGCTTGCCGAGGATGTGCAGGGCGGGCAGCCAGTTGACGAAGGCCAGGGGCACGCCGAAGACCACGCCGGCGACCAGCTCCTTGGCGAAGATCGTCGGCGGGTAGTGCAGCAGGGTGGCGCCGCCGTAGGTGAAGGAGTTCTGCAGTTCCTTGGCCTCGCCCCACCAGAACTGCAGGGTGGCGCCGCCGATGAAGATGGCGGAGAAGATGACGGTGCCGCAGATCAACAGCACGGGCACCAGCAGCACCCGGTCGGCGGTCCAGTCGGCCGGCAGGGCGGTCAGCGACCAGGCCAGGATGACGACCGCCTGGATCGGGCGGCCGAGCCGGCGCAAGGAGAAGCGTTCGGCGCAGAGTTGGGCAAGCGCCGGGGCGGGCCGGATCAGCACGGTGTCCAGGGTGCCGGTACGGATCCGGTCGCCGAGCGCGTCGATGCTGCCGACCAGCAGGTTGGCCGTGCCGAGGGCGAAGGCCGAGGTGCCGTACAGGAAGCCGATTTCGGGCAGACTCCAGCCGCCCAGCCGGTCGGTGTGCTGGAACATCAGGACCAGGACCACGAAGTCCAGCGAGGTGATCGCGAGGTTGGCGCCCAGCATGAGGGCGAAGGAGGCCCGGTAGGACATGATCGAGCGCGTCCACATACCCGCGATCAGCCACCAGGACCGCAGCGACCAGCGCAGGTTCTCAACCACCCTGGACCACCACCTTCCTGGTGGCGAGCAGCTGGGCGGCCCGTCCGGCCGCGAGCAGCAGCACCGCCCAGACGACCTGGAAGGCGAGCCCGCTCAGTACCGCGCCGCCGGTACGGCGCTCCAGGAAGAGGTCGGTCGGGATCTGGATCAGCGCCGCCCACGGCAGTACGGGTGCGATCTGGCCCAGCCACCCGGGGAAGAGGCTGATCGGCAGCAGCATCCCGGAGAAGAACATCGCCACCACCAGCATCACGGACCGGATGCCCTCGGAGTCGTGCAGCCAGAAGCCGGTGAGCGAGACCAGGAAGCGCAGCCCGAAGCTGACCACCACGGCGAGCAGCACGGAGAGCAGGAAGACCGCCCAGACGTACGGGCTGCGCGGCAGGCGCGTGTGGAAGACCAGCGCGCCGGCGAGGGTCGGCACCACGCCCCTGGCGAGCAGGTGGAAGCCGGCCCGGCCGAGGTCGGTGGCCAGCCACCAGCCCTGGAAGTCGACCGGGCGGTAGAGGTCGACGGCGATGTCGCCGCTGCGGAAGCGTTCCTGGACGTCGTCCTGGAAGCCGCCGCCCCAGACCGCGACGGTGACCAGCAGGGACTGGCTGACCCAGATGTAGGTGACGGCCTGGGAGGTGTCGTAGCCGCCCAGGCCGGGCCGGGCCTGCCAGAGTGCGAGGAAGGTGTAGGCGAGGATGAAGCCGAAGACCGTGTTGGTGAATGCGCCGGCGAGGGTCGCGGCCCGGTAGGTGGAGTAGCGCCGGAAGGCACCTCGGGCGATCGCGAGGTAGAGGTGCGCGGTGTCCTGCCAAGGGGGCCTGAGCTGCAGATCTGTCACCATATTGTCTCCTTGTCGACTTATTGCGACGCATTCCTGGGCACCTCCGCACCCGCACACGGGCAGGCCCGACCAGCTCCGACCGGCGGACCCCCGGGGGTCCCGGGGGTGGCGGGCGGAGCTGAGAGCTCTTGGTGCGCTATGCGGTTGTCACCTTTCACCGTAGCGTCGACGATCACCCGGCGCAGCCGTTTTTCCGGCCGGGCGCCGACCCGCGCTCCTCTCGGTCCGAAGAACCCTCTGATTCCAGTTCAAATCGCACATAATCGCCGCATGAGCCAGGAGCCGCCGGACCAACAGCCCACGACCGAGGGCATCTCCTTCCACGCCCTAGGCCCGGGCGGCGCCCTCGAGTCGGAGGACCGCGCCGATGGCTCCCGCCACGACCGTCGCACCCGCCACCGCTCCAAGCGCGAGGCCCGCAGAACCCGCCGCCGGGCAAGGCCCTGGTGGCGCCGGGCCGTTCCGACCTGGCGGATGCTGGTCGGCGGCCTGCTCGGCCTGCTCCTGCTCGGGTTCGCCGCCTTCGTGACGCTCTATCTGATCGTCCCCGTGCCCGACGCCAACGCCCATGCGAAGGCGCAGACCAACGTCTACTACTACGCGGACGGCACCACCGAACTGGCCCGCACCGGCTCCGTGAACCGCGAGGACGTGCCGATCGACCAGATCCCGGTGGACACCCAGCACGCCGCCGTCTCCGCAGAGGACCGCACCTTCTACCAGAACAAGGGAGTCGACCTGAAGGGCATGGCCCGCGCCGCCTGGAACAGCGCGACCGGCAAGGGCCTCCAGGGCGGCTCGACCATCACCCAGCAGTACGTCAAGAACTACTACCTGACCCAGGACCAGACCTACGTCCGCAAGGTCAAGGAGCTCTTCATCGCCCTCAAGGTCGACCAGCAGGAGACCAAGGACGAGATCCTGGCCGGCTACCTCAACACCAGCTACTTCGGCCGCAACGCCTACGGCATCCAGACCGCCGCCAACGCCTACTACGGCGTCGACGTCTCCCGGCTGACCCTCGCCCAGGGCGCCTACCTGGCCGCCCTGCTCCAGGCCCCCAGCGCGTACGACGTCAAGGCTCCATCGGCTACCGCCGGCACCCCCACCAACCGCGACAAGGCCGTCGCCCGCTGGAACTACGTCCTGGACGGCATGGTCTCGCTGGGCTTCCTGGACGCCGCCACCCGCGCCTCGCTGACCTTCCCCGAGCCGATCGACCCGCAGCCCACCAAGGGCCTCAGCGGGCAGGCCGGCTACCTGGTCGACATCGCCGACGACTACCTGGCGAGCACCGGCGTGCTCGACGCGGCGACCCTCAAGGCCGGCGGATGGAAGATCACCACCACCTTCGACAAGAGCAAGCAGGACGCCTTCGTCGCCGCGGTGAAGGACGAGCTCACCTCCGAGCTGGACCCGGGCTCGCGCCCGGACTCCGACACCGACGTCCGGGTCTCCGGCGCCTCGATCGAACCCGGCACCGGCAAGATCCTCGCGGTCTACGGCGGCCCGGACTACGCCGTCCAGCCGTTCAACGACGCCCTGCGCCAGGACAACCAGGTCGGCTCCACCTTCAAGCCGATCGACCTGGCCGCCGGTATCGAGGGCGAGCGCACCACCCGGGACGGCCGCCCGATCACCACCCAGACCGTCTACGACGGCACCAGCCGCCGCGCGGTGGTCGGCGGGCCCACCGCGTACGCGCCGCCGAACGAGGACGACATCAACTACGGTCCCATCACGCTGCGTTACGCGATGATGAAGTCCGTCAACTCGGTGTACGCCCAGGAGGGCGTGGACGCCGGGCTCGCCGAGGTCCGGCAGACCGCGGTCAGGCTGGGCATCCCCGACAGCGTCCCCGGTATGGACCCGGCCAACACCTCGATGACGCTCGGCACCGCCACCCCCAGCGCACTCAACCTCGCCGCCGTGTACGCCGCCCTCGCCAACCACGGCCAGGCGTACGCCCCCTGGGCGGTGCTCAAGCTGGAGAAGCCCGGCGCCGAGGACATCCCTGGCCTGCCGGGCCACCCCGCGAGAAGCGCCCTCGGCCGGGGCACCGCCGACGCCGTCACCGATGTCCTCCAGGACGTCGTCAGCCCGAACGGCACCGGCGCCCGGGCGCTCGGGCTCGGCCGCCCGGCGGCCGGCAAGACCGGCACCACGGACAACAACAGATCTGCCTGGTTCGCCGGCTACACACCCGAACTCGCCACCGCGGTCGGCCTGTTCCGGGAGAACCCGAGGACCCACGCCAAGGAGTCCCTGGCGGGGACGGCGGGCTTCTCCCGGATCAACGGCGGCGCCTTCCCCACCGCGATCTGGACGGCCTACATGCGCAGCGCCCTGAGCGGCAGTGCCGTGCAGCGCTTCGACCTGGAGCCCAGCCGGGGCAACACCCGGCCCACCGAACCGCCCTCTCCCGCCGCCTCCCCCACGCCCACTCCGTCCTCCTCCACCGCCCCGACCCCCTCCCCCGTGCCGTCCCCGAGCTCCTCGCCCACGCCCTCCCCGACGCCGTCCACCACCCCGTCGGAGAGCACCGGCACAACGGCGCCGCAGTCCCCCGAGGCCTCCGGCACCCCGAGCCCCGGCGCCGCGGCCGGCTCCAGCCCCTAGACGAAATCGGCGTTGCCCCCGACGTTGCCGATCATCCGTCGCAGCACCTTGACCACACGGACGTAGTCCTCGTCGCTGACGCCGTCATGGATCTGCGCCCGGATTCCGGGGAGCAGCTTCATCACCCGGTCCCGCAGCTCGGCGCCCGGATCGGTCAGCCGGAGCCGCCCCTCGCCGTCCAGGCTGAGCAGTTCCCGGCCGAGCAGCTCGTCGACGGCGGGCTCCAGGGCCGACGCGTCCACGTACGGCCGGATCCGCCGCATCAGCGTCACCAGCCCCTCGCGGGTCAGGCCGGTTCCGCTCACCCCCACCTGATAGAGCGTCCACCAGTGGCGCTGGGTGACACCCAGCTCCCCCATCCTGTCGTTGATGTACCGGATGACCGCCGCGTTGGCGGCGCCGCTCCAGTAGCCGATCGGCTGTACCGCCAGTTCGGCGTCGGTGAACTCCATGGTCTCGCCCTCCCTGTGAATCCGGTTGACGAGCCCACGCTAGAAGTTCAAGCGGACTTGAGGTCAAGGGGCGGCAGTGCCGGTCCGTCAGAGCTTCTGCCGGGTGGCGCCTGGGGACCTGGACGCGGCGGCCCGGGGTGCGAGGTCCCGGCGGTCCCGACGGTCTCGGGGGCCGAAGACGTCGGCGCCCATCTGCATGGCCTCCTGCACCAGGGCGTTCCACTCGGTCGAGAGCTCGGCGAGTTCGGCCCTGGCGGTGGCGGTGGCCACGTGGGCCTGCACAAGCTCTCGGCGGGTGGCGTCGAGGAGGCCGGTCAGCTGCTGGATCCTCGCGTCGCTCTCCCGCCGCTCCCGCGTGTACCGCTGCTGCCAGAAGACGAGTTCAGAGGTGAGGCGGGCTTGCTGCGCCGCGGCTTCGGCCAGGTGGTGCTGCACCCGCGCGTCGGTCTCGCCGATCCAGCCGCGAACCCGGGCCAGTGCCAGTTCGGCGGCGGCGAGCACCGCGAGCGCCAGCCCGATCAGGACGGGGGCCCATCGGCCGTCGTACAGGCCGACGGCTATCAGCGCGGCACCCGTGACGGCGACGGCCACCCTCAGCGCGGCAGTCGTCGCGGGCAGACATCCGGCCATGTCTCGCCTCACCCCTATCGCTGTGCTGCACTCCCCTCCTGCTGCTCGGGCTCGGCCTCCCGCTGCAGGCTGATCGCCTGAGCGATGTCGGCGAGGAGGATCTTGCGAACCATGGGGTTGGTGATGCCCCATGCGTCTGCTGCTTCCTCAGGGGTGATGGGCTGTGAGCGTACTCGTTCCGACAGATCATTGGCGGATTCTGCGGAGATGACACCGCCGCGTACCAGGAGTTCGTGAAGGTCGAGATGGACGGCCCGGGCGATCCGCTCGAACTGCGAGGGCCTCGGCAGGGTCTCACCCCTCAGCATTCGCCCGACCGCAGACGCACTCATGCCGGTGTCCCTGGCGAGGGCGACGCGTCCGCCCGATCCAGGCCTGAGGTCGTAGCCCGCACGTTGGGCCGCCTCGTGGACGACCGCCCCGAACCGCTCGGCCGGCGTACTCGACTCCCGGGTGTTGTCTGTGGTCCCCATGCCTCGCAGGCTATCGCGTGTGCATGCCGGACAGCCCCGGCTTGCACGCGTGCACGCACGTGATGTGCGAGGACCCGGACAATCACCGCAGGCCAGCGACTTCCGGTCACACCCAAGCCCCGCCGAACCGAACATAATTGGCACATGCCACCGCTTGCACGCATGCACCGGTATGGCTATCTTTGCGTGCACGCCAGCTAGCTTGCACGCATGCAAGATCGCGCGTGTGTGTGCAGGTTCAGCTTCGGTCGCATCAACCCCCACCGACACCGAGGCAGCCGTATGAGCGACGAGCCGATTGAACGCGCGGACCGACCGGAGTGCACGGACCGACCGGACGGTGGCGAGGGAGCGGGCCTGCCGCCGCTGATCGAGGCGGCGCAGGCCGGGGACACGGGGGCCTGGTCCGAGTTGTACCGGCTCTACCACCGCAAGGTGGTCATGTTCCTGGTCCGCCGGACCGGGGACTGGTCGCTCGCGGAGGACCTCGCCCAGGACACCTTCCTGCGGGCGATGAACTGCATCGGCGGCTTCCGGTGGACCGGGAAGGACATCGGGGCCTGGCTGCTCACGATCGCCCGGAACCTGCTGTTCGACCACAACAAGCGCAGGTCGACCAGGCTGGAGACCACGGTGGCCGCACCGGCCGACACCGACTCCGGGGTCTGCGTGGAGGACGCCGTCCTCGCCGGGGCCGACGCGGCCCGGGTCTGCGCCGCGCTGGCCACGCTCACCGAGCTCCAGCGCGCGGCGGTCCAGCTCCGCTACTGGGGCGGGCTGACCTCTCAGGAGGTCGCCGACTGCACCGGCCTGCGGGTGGGCGCGGTCAAGACCCTCACCTACCGCGCCCGGGTCAGGCTGCGCCAGGCCCTCGCGACCGCCGCCTAGACCTGGACCCTGTACCGGACCGGACCGGACCGGAAAGTCAGTCAACTCATCAGCGAGGGAAGGGACAACTGTGATCACGACGAGGCGTTGGCGCGGCGTCCACCGCCGGACTTCCGCATCCTGGGCCGCCCTGGCCACCGAACTCCAGACCCTCCGCGAGACCACGGTCGAGCAGCGGCTCCGGCTCGCCGCCGCCGACGACCTGATCGCGTGTCTGAGCGCCGAGCGCGAGGTGCTGCTGAACACCGTCCTGGAGCTCGAGGCCCTGCAGGTGCGCATTCCCGCCCAGGAGTTCAGCAAGGGTGTCCGCGCCGCGCGGCAGGTGGAGTGACCGGTGACGACCACAGGCCGGCCCGCCCTGTCCGGGCAGCCCCTCACCACCCGCGAGCGGCAGATCGTCGAGCACCTCGCCCGAGGCCACGGCAACAGGGCCATCGGCGAGCAGCTCGGCCTGTCCCCGCTGACGGTCAAGTCCTATCTGACCCGCATCGGCCGGAAGCTGGGCACCGGCGACCGGGCCGGGATCGTCGCCGCCGCCCTGCGCAGCGGCCAACTCACACTGCCGGCCTACCGACCGGCCGAGCGGTGGCGGGTGCCCGCGATCTGCGCCTGCCGCCGCTGCACCGCCGACCTCGCCGCGGGCACCGGCCTCGCCGGCCGGCTCGCCCGGCTGCCCCTGCCCGGCCCGCCGGGTCCGTGAACCGGGGCCGTCCGAGGCCTCATCCGAGGCCTCAGAGGTACAGCCCCGTCGAGCCCTCCGTGTCACCGAAGCGCGTCGCCGCCACCGCGTGCAGATCCCGCTCGCGCAGCAGCACGTACGTGGCGCCGCGGACCTCGACCTCCAGCTTGTCCTCCGGGTCGTACAGCACCCGGTCCCCCGGCTCCACGGACCGCACGCTCTGGCCCACTGCCACCGCCTCGGCCCAGGCGCACCGCTTGCTCAGCTCGGCCGTCGCCGGGATCAGGATCCCACCGGTCGAGCGGCGCTCGCCCTCGCCCGCCTCGGTCTTCACCAGCACCCGGTCGTGCAACATCTTGATCGGCAGCTTCTCGCCAAGCCGGTCGTGGCGGCGCTCCTCGTGCTGCGTGCTCTGCTCTGCGTTCGTGCTCACGCCCCCGACGGTACCCGGCCGGAGCCGCCCGTGTGACGCTGGCCCGGCATGCGGAAGGGGCCGGTTCGCACACGGTGCGCACCCGGCCCCTTCCGCTCGGCTCAGCCCTGCCTGCGCTTGCGCACGGACGCCGCCAGCAGCAGCACACCCACACCCACCAGGGCGGCCGGCACGATCCGCTCCTGGCGCGGCCGGCCCTTCTCGTCCGTGAACTGCGCCTTCACCTTCTCCACCGCACCGCTCGCCGCCACATACGCCCGCCCGGCCTTCTGCTCCACCGAGCCGAGCATCCGGGCCCTGGTCTGGGCCACCATGGTGCTCGGGTGGACGCGGACGGCGAGCTCGTCCAGGGTCGCCGCCAGCTGGTCGCGGGTCCGGACGATGTCCGCCTCGATCTGGGCGGTCGTCCGCGCCGCCTTGTGGTCTGTGCCGGCCTTGCCCACTCGGGCCACCCCTTACCTGATGTTGTCCTGTGCGACAGGCCCAGTCTGTCAGCTGGCATCCCCGCACGCGCGGCCCCACCCACCAAGAGAGGTAAGTTTGCCGTTGGTACGACCACCAGTCCACGCACGAGGAGAGATCCCACCGTGAGCGAGCGTAGCGAGCGAACAATTAAGAGGGGCGCGTTTCGCGAAGCGACCGCCGAGCGAAGCGAGGCGGGTGCATGAGCGAGCGCCTCAAGGCGGGCGACACCGCCCCCGCCTTCACCCTGCCCGACGCCGACGGCAAGCAGGTGTCCCTCGCCGACCACCTCGGCCGTAAGGTGATCGTGTACTTCTACCCCGCCGCCCTCACCCCGGGCTGCACCACCCAGGCCTGCGACTTCACCGACAACCTGGAGGCCTTCTCCGGTGCCGGGTACGACGTCATCGGCGTCTCCCCGGACAAGCCCGAGAAGCTCGGCAAGTTCCGCGAGACCGAGGACCTCAAGGTGACTCTGGTGGCCGACGAGGACAAGTCGGTCCTCGAGGCCTACGGCGCCTACGGCGAGAAGCAGCTGTACGGCAAGACCGTGGTCGGCGTGATCCGCTCCACAGTGATCGTCGACGAGCAGGGCAAGGTCGAGCACGCGCTCTACAACGTCAAGGCCACCGGCCACGTCGCCAAGCTGCTCCGCGACCTCAAGATCGCCGCAGCCTGACGCCGACTTCGCCGCCCCCTGGCCCGTCCGCCAGGGGGCGGCGAACTCACGTCGGCAGACCGCTCACGCCGGCAGGCCGACCGCGCGCTCCCCGCTGCGCCGCTGCTGGATCACCACCGCGACCACCAGCAGCGAGCCCTGTGCCACGTTCTGCCAGAAGGCGTTGATGTTCTGGCCCGTCAGGCCGTTCTCCAGCGCCCCCAGCAGCGCCACCGCCAGCAGCGTGCCGCCGATGCCGCCCTTCCCGCCGCGCAGCGCGCAGCCGCCGAGCGCCGCCGCCGTGATCGCCTTCAGCTCCAGGCCCTCGCTACCGCTCACCGGCTGGCCCGACCCGGTCCGCGCCGTCAGCAGGATGCCCGCCACCGCCGCCACCGCGCCGATCAGGCCGTACACCGCCACCAGGTACTTGTTGATACGGATACCGGCCAGCCGGGCCGCCGTGTCGTTGCCGCCGATCGCGTAGATGTTCCGGCCGATGTCGGTGTACTTCAGCAGCACGTGGACCGCCGTCGCGACCAGCACCAGGATCCAGATCATCACCGGCAGCCCGGCGATCTTCCCGCGCCCCAGGAAGATGAAGACGCTGTCGTTCAGGACGTACCCCTGGGCCCGCCCGTTGGAGATCAGCTGCGCCACCCCCTTGTACGCCGCGAGCCCGGCCAGGGTGGCGATCGTCGCGTTCACCCGCCCGTACACGATCACCACGCCGTTCAGCACGCCGACCAGCACCCCGACGCCGACCGCCGCGCCCATGCCGAGCAGCGCGTTCGAACCGGCCGAGGTGAAGGCCATCGCGCTGACCACCGAGGCGAGACCGGCCTGCGACCCGACCGAGATGTCCAGGCCGCCGCAGATGATCACCACGGTCTGCACCACCGCCAGCAAGCCGGTGATGGTGACGGCCTGGCCGATCACCTGCACGTTGTTCCAGCTCAGGTAGTTGTCGTTGAGCAGGCCGAACAGCGCCAGCACCACCGCCAACGCCCCGATCAGGCTGAGGTTCTGGCCGCCGACCCGGGTCACCAGCAGGGTGACCCGGCGCGGTGCACTCCCCGCCAGGGTGGTGCTGGTCATTCCGTCTTCCCTTCCCGTGTCGCTCCCGCCAGGTCGTCGGCCATCGCCAACGACAGGACGGCTTCCTCCGACGCCTCCGCTCGGTCCAGCTCCCCCGTGATACGCCCGTTCTGCATCACCAGCACCCGGTCGGCCAAGCCGATCACCTCGGGCAGTTCCGAGGAGATCACCAGCAGCGCCACGCCCTGCTGCGCCAGGTCCGCGATGATCTGGTAGATCTCCGCCTTCGCGCCGACGTCGATCCCCCGGGTCGGCTCGTCCAGGATCAGCACCTTCGGCCTGCGCGCCAGCCAGCGCGCCAGCACCACCTTCTGCTGGTTGCCGCCGGAGAGCTTGCGCACCTCGTGCTCCACGGACGGCGTCCGCACCCGCAGGCGGTCCACGTACTCCCCCGCCAACTCCCGCTCCGCGCCGCGCCGGACGAACCGCCGGCGGCGCAGCCTCTCCAGCACCACCAGCGAGATGTTGTCCCGGACGGAGCGGTACAGGAACAGCGCCTGCGCCTTGCGCTCCTCCGGCGCCAGCCCGAGCCCGGCCCGGATCGCCGCGCCCGGACTGCCCGGCCTGAGCTCCGTCCCGTCCAGCAGTACCCGACCGCCGAGGACCGGTCGGTCCCCGGCCAGCGCCAGCGCCAGCTCCGACCGCCCGGCCCCGATCAGACCGGCCAGGCCGACCACCTCGCCGGCCCTGATCCGCAGGCTGACGCCGTGCACATCGTCCGTACGGAGGTCCTGGACGTCCAGCACCACCCGGTCGGTGGCCACCCGCTCCCGGACGAACATCGCCGACAGGTCGCGGCCGACCATCATCCGTACCAGCTCGGCCTCCGAGGTCCGGGCCGCGTCCAGCACCCCGGCCAGTGCTCCGTCGCGCAACACCGCCACCCGGTCGGCGAGCTGGAAGATCTCCTGCATCCGGTGCGAGACATAGACCACCGCCACGCCCTGCTCGCGAAGGCGGCGGATCAGCGCGAAGAGCGCCGCCACCTCCTGCTCGGAGAGCGAGGAGGTCGGCTCGTCGAAGGCGATCACCTTGGCCTCGCCCGTCAACGCTCTGAGGATCTCGACCAGTTGGCGCTGCGCCGGGGTCAGTTCGGAGCCCAGCAGCTCCGGGTCCAGCACCCTGGTGAAACCCAGCCGGTCGAGGTCGGCGCGGATGCGGCGCCCCAGCTCGGCCCGGTCCAGCCGGCGACCCGCACTGTGGGGCAGGGCGCCGACGTACACGTTCTCGGCCACCGAGACATGCGGGATGATCTCCGGCTCCTGCGGGATGATCCGGATCCCGGCCGCCCTGGCCTGCGCCGGGGAGTGCAGCACGACCGGCTTCCCGTCGATCAACACCTCTCCCTGGCTGGGAGGTTGGTCCCCGGCCAGGATCTTCAGCAGGGTGGACTTGCCGGCCCCGTTCTCCCCCATCAGCGCGGTGACCTGACCCGCCGGGAACTCCAGCGTCACCCCGTCGAGGGCCTGGACCGCGCCGAAGCGCTTGCCCAGGTCCCGTACCGCGGCTCCGCCGCTCGCCGTGGTCTCCACGCTCAACTGCACTTCACGCCGGAGGCCTGCCAGGTGGCGGCGTCGACCATCTTGGTCGGGGCGAACGCCTCCTTCGGGAAGTCCTTGCCGTTCCTGAGCCGGTCGTACATGGTCTGCACGGCCAGGGCGCCGACGTCGCTGCCGTTGATGAACAGCGCGGCCTTCATCCCGGACGGCTTGCCCGAGCCCCAGCCCTTGCACGCGAGGTACGCGCCGAGGCCGACGCCGATCACGTTGTCGGCACTGAACCCGGCGTTCTGCAGCGCCGTGACCCCGCCCTGGACGTTCTCGTCGTTGCAGCCCCAGACCACCCAGTGCTTGACGCCCGCATTGGCGGTGACGGTCGCCGCGATCTTGTCCTGGGCGCCGGTCGGGGTGTTGTCGGTGGCCACATCGATGTTCTGGACACCCGTGCCCGCAGCGGAGCCGAAGGCCTCCTTCGCTGCCTTCACCCGGTCACCGCAGACCGTCACGTCCTGCTTCCAGGCCGAGATGATCCTGGTCTCCGCCGGGTTCCAGCCGGACTTCTTGAACTCCTCGGCCGCCCGCTTCCCGACCTCGCCACCCATCTGGGCGCCGCTGAAGCCGATCCGGGGCACCAGCGAGTCGGCGGAGCAGGCGGACGGGTCGGGGCCGGTGGTGCAGATCTGGTCGTCCGAGGTGAGCAGGGCGATCTTGGCGTCGCGCGCGGTCTGCACGACCTGCGGGCCGACCGCCGGGTCCGGTACGACGATGATCAGGCCGTTGCTCTTCTGCGCGATGGCGGACTGCACCTCGCTGACGGTCTTGTTGGCGTCGTTGCCGAGGTTCACCACCTTGAGGTCGATGCCCAGCTCGGCCGCCTTGGCCTTGGCGCCGGCCGCCTCGCCGATGAAGTACTCCTGATCGCCCTGCTTCTGGAGGTACGTCAGCGAGATCTTCCCGCTGACGGTGGCGCCGGTGTCGCCGGCGTTGCCGGTGGACTCCCGGCCGGTGGAACAGGCCGTCAGGCCGAGGGTCAGTACGAGACCGACCGCAGCGACGACGCGACTGCCGGAGCGCGAACTGGACATGCGGGGACTCCCCTTGAAGACGCGGTCAGGTGGGTGGCGCCTTACTTTCGAATCACAATCCATCAGAATTAAACAGGATCGAACTCGATGGGGGATATGACACTCCGGTCGCAGATGGGAGTCAAGAGATCTGACAGAGATCCGACAGACCCACTCCCTCCACGACGAGGCGGTGACGGCACACCCCCCGACCGGGTGCACCGCCACCGCCGTCCGTCACCTCAGCGACCTGCCGTCAGCTCAGCAGGTACCGAGGTCGTTCCACACACCCCACTGACCCGTCGTCGTGGGGTCCTCGCCCTGGGTCCACCACTTGTTGGTGTAGTGGTGGCCCTTCCACGACACCTCGATGCCCGCGGTGGCGTAGATCGTGGCGGCGTTCCAGCTCGGCGCCGCGCAGCTGCCGGACGGCGTGCTGCTGGGGCTGCTGCTCGGGCTGCTCGACGGGGAGCTGCTCGGGCTGGACGAAGGGCTCGTCGACGGGCTGGACGAAGGGCTGGACGTGGGGCTGGTCGACGGGCTCGACGAAGGCGAGGAGGACGGGCTCGGCGACGACGTACCGCCGCCGGTCGCACCCCGGCTGTAGTCCCCGGCCAGGCCGTACAGCGTGCCGCCCACGTTCACCGTCCAGTTGGCGGGCGTGGACACCGGCAGGTAGTAGACGAAGTCGATGTCCACCGAGGCACCCGGCGCCAGCGACTGCCAGCTCGGCAGCTTGACCGAGACGCGGTTGTAGGTGCCCTTGAGGCCGCCCACGTTGCCCGGACCGGGGTTGTCCTGCCTGATGACGGTCAGCCCGAAGCCCGACTGGTCCTTGGCGTTGCCCGGAGCCGAGTTGCTGTAGTCGAACTGGAACTCGGTGCCGCCCGGCAGGGTCAGTGTCGAGTTGTTGACGATATGGATCTTCGGGTTGATCGGGTAGTTGGAGTCACCCAGCGCGAAGTTGGTGAACGACACGTCCACCGGCAGGGTCTGCGCCGGCAGCGCAATCGTCGAGCGTGTCGCGCCGTACGGCGAGGCCGCCTTGAACTTGTCGTACATCAGCGAGGTCAGGGTCGAACCCTGCACGTACTCGCCCCTGCCGCCGTTCGCCGCGGCGTCCCACCTGTAGTCGCCCGCGAGCTCCCAGATCATCGCGCCACCGGCACCCTGGTTCACCAGGTAGTCCGCCTTGGCGCCGACGGACTGCTCGTCCTCGGTCGAGAGGAAGACCTTCTTGGTCGAGTTCCACAGCCACGGCGCGACCAGCGAGGAGCTGTAGTTGCGGCTGTAGGTGCCCGAGAGCGCGGTGTCGGTCAGCCCATACTTGGACAGGTAGTCCGGGACGACGCCCTGCTCCAGGTTCTTCGCGTGCCACATCGGGTTGGAGCCCGCCGGGGCCTCCTTGCCGTTGTCGTCCAGGTCGTGCCAGAGGTTGTCGATGCCCACGGCACCGTCACCACAGGTGGTCAGCCCCGACCCGGCCGGGCAGGTGGACGTCTGCGAGGTGCCCCACAGGCCGTTCGTCCCGCCCGTCACGTTCTTGAATCCGCGGGTGTAGTACGGCAGGCCGACGTTGATCCGGCCGGCCGGCATCGCACCGCGGAAGTAGTGGTACGCCCAGTCGGCGTTCAGATAGCCGATGCCGCCGTACTGCGAAGTGCTGTACACGCTCGCGGCCTTGAGCTCGGCGTCGTTGCCGTCGTCGAACAGCGAGGCGTTCGGGCCGACGTACTGGTTCCACGCGCCGTGCAGGTCGTACGACATGACGTTGACGTAGTCCAGGTACTGCGTCACCTGGAAGGTCTCGATGCCACGCAGCAGGTACCCGGAGGACGGCGAGGCGATCGACAGCAGGTAGTACTTGCCGTCCGCCGCGCTCGCCCGGTCCAGCTTCTCGCGCATGGTCTTCAGCAGCGCGACGTAACCCTTCACCAGCGAACCGCGCTTGGCGTTGGCGATCGACCAGTCCAGCGGGTTGCCCGCGTCCTTCATCGAGGTCGGGTACTCGTAGTCGAGGTCGACGCCGTTGAAGCCGTACTTCTTGATGAAGTCGACGGCGGAGTCCGCGAAGGTGTTGATGCCAGCCTGGTTGACGCTGCCGTCCGCGTTGACCGTCATCGAGTAGAAGCCACCCGAGGCGACGCGCTTGCCGTCGTCCCCGAAGTACCCGCCGGTCTCGGCCCAACCGCCCACCGAGACCATGGTCTTCACGTTCGGGTACTGCTTCTTGTACTTGTTCAGCAGGTTGAAGTGGCCCTGGTACGCGTACGCCGGGTCCATCTCCGCGCCCGCGACACCCGGGAAGGTCATCCCGGTCGCGGCGTTGTTCGGGCCGTCCGTGCCGACCGAGATCTTGTTGTCGCTGCCGACGTGCCCGAAGGCGTAGTTGAGGTGGGTGACCTTGTCCCAGGGGATGTTGTTCACCAGGTAGGCGGGGGTGCCGTCCTTGCCGGTGCGCCAGCCGGTGAAATAGCCGATGATGCGGCGCTGGTGGTCGGCGCCCATCTTCTCGCGACCGGCGTCGTCGTACGCGGTGCAGTACGGCACGTCCACGCCGGGCGTGGTGTACATACCGTCGGGGCGACAGGACTGGTTGTCGACGGTGGCCGACGCCTGCGAAGGCGCCGCACCGAGCGTGGCGACCAGCAGACCGGCCAACCCGGCGGCGGCAGCGGAGGCGAGGGCCACCCGCAGGCCGGACGTCTGGCGGCCGGCAGCGGTGGGACGCTGCGGCGCCTTGGATCGGATCAACACTCGGTCCTCCAGGAGAGAGTGTCGGGCGCGCGCTGTGGGGGCGCGCAAGTGGGGGAGGTCGGACACACCACAGCTGACGTCCGGTCACCATGCCCCGGCTGCCGCGCTGCAGATTGGCGCCGAAGCTATGTGGTCTGAACCACATAGGTCAATAGGTCTGTACCAATCGGCAGCCAACTGAGGCCCCCGGCACCCCGTGATCCTCATCACATCCCACCCCGTGTCCTTCCACCCCAACACTCGTTCGTATCCCTGGGGGACGGGCGCACCACAAGGCCCGGGAGGGGTTCCAATGCCGGTCAAGTACACCCGCGAACTGCTCGCAGAGCTGGCCGCCGAGTCCGACAGCGTCAACGACATGATGCGCAGGCTCGGCGTACCGATGGCGGGAGGCACTCACAGCTACCTCAGCAGGCGGCTGAAGTTCTACGGGATCGACACCTCGCATTTCAACCAGGGGCGCCCCGACTACGGACGGCGCCGCTACACCAGAGAGCAGCTGGCGGAGGCGGCTGCCAACAGCACCAGCATCAGCTCGATGCTCCGCTACATGGGCGTCGAGCCGTACGACAGCGCGTACTCGTACATGAAGAAGCGACTCACCGAGTTCGGAATTGACACCTCACACTTCTCGTTCGGGCAACAGGGGACAGCCCGCTTCCGCGGCGACGTGATCCCGAAAGCCTTGCTGGCACGGACGGTGGCTGAACAGCGCAGCATCATCGGAGTGGTCCGCGCACTTGACCTTGTCGAGGGCACCGCTTCCCGAAGGCTCGTGAAGCAGAGCATCGCTCTCCACCACGTCAACACGGACCACTTCTCCGGCCAGGGACACACGAAGGGGCAGCCGTCTCACAACCGAAAGTCAGCTAAGGACATCCTCGTCACGCTCCCGCCCGGTTCCAGGCGAACCAAGAACGTTCAGCTGCGACGTGCGATGGAGGACTTCGGAGTGGCCTACCACTGCACCTTGTGCGGTGTCAGCGCGGCGTGGAACGGCGCAAAGCTGGTACTGGAGATCGACCACATCAACGGCAATTGGCTGGACAACCGGCTGGAGAACGTCCGGTTCCTGTGTCCGAACTGCCACAGCCAGACCCCGACCTATCGTGGCCGCAATCGATCGCGCGGGCTGGTCGCGGAGGTCGGCCGCATGATCCCCGCTCAATCAATCGCGGGCGACAGTCTGCGGGCGCTCGAAGTACACTGTCCCGCAGCAGGCGGCCGTGGCGCAGTGGCGACGCAGACGGTTTAGGTCCGTTGGCCCGTGAGGGCTTGAGGGTTCGAATCCCTTCGGCCGCACATCATTACCCTTTGAATCGAAGGCCCATCCGGGAGTACCTCACGGATGGGCCTTCGGTGCGTCATATGGCGAAGCGTCAGCCGAGCAGCTCGCGGACGACCGGCGCCAAGGCTCGGAAGGCCTGGCCGCGGTGGCTGATGGCGTTCTTCTCGGCGGGGGTCAGCTCGGCGCAGGTGCGGGCTTCGCCGAGGGGCTGGAGGATCGGGTCGTAGCCGAAGCCGCCGTTGCCGGAGGGGGCGGTGCGGAGGGTGCCGAGGAGGCGGCCCTCGACGACGCGTTCGGTGCCGTTGGGGAGGGCGAGGGCCGCGGCGCAGGCGAAGTGGGCGCCCCGGTGCGACTCGGCGATGTCGGAGAGCTGGGCGAGCAGCAGCTCCAGGTTGGCCCGGTCGTCGCCGTGCTTGCCGGCCCAGCGGGCGGAGAAGATGCCGGGCGCACCGTTCAGGACGTCCACGCAGAGGCCGGAGTCGTCGGCGACCGCCGGAAGACCGGTGGCGCGGGCCAGGGCGTGGGCCTTGAGCAGGGCGTTCTCCGCGAAGGTGACGCCGGTCTCGGGAACGTCCGGGATCTCGGGGTACGCGTCAGCGCCGACCAGTTCGACGTCCAGCCCGGCGTCGCCGAGGATGGCGCGCAGCTCGGCGATCTTGTGCTGGTTGCGGGTGGCGAGGACGAGGCGTCGGGTAGTCATGGGAGAACCCTAGCCAGGGCGTCAGCCGGTGCAGACCTTGCTGAGGTTGGCGGCGGCGTCACCGAGGGGCTTGAGGTCGGGGACCTGCTTGGCGTCGACGGCCTGCTGGGTCTTGTCTACCTGGGTCTGCAGGTCGGTGATGGCCTTGGTGACGTCGGTGTCGCTGGAGTTGCGGCCGAGCTGGTCGAGGTCGTTCTTGAGCTTCTGCAGGGCCTGCCCGGCGGCCTGCGGGTCGTTGTTCGCGTTGTTGAAGGCGGCGGTGACGTCGGAGATGTCACTGGTGATCTTAATCGCGGTGTTGCCGCAGTCGATCGCCTTCTGGGCGGCGGAGCAGCTCACCGCGCTGAGCGGGAGCAGGAGGATGAGCGCGGCCACGGCGAGGGTGGTGGAGCGGTTGATGCTGTGCGGCATCGATGGTCCTCCGGTGAGAGCGCTGGGGCGGGTCCGGTAGGTGGAGACGGCCGGCGGGGTGCCGCCGGTTCCCGTACCGGGCGGGCGTCTGAGCCGACCGTACGGGCTCCGGGCCCCGCCTGTACAGCGGCCGCACCCGGAGCCCGTAGCAGCTGACGCTCGTTCAGCCCTGGAGGATCGCTCGGACCTGGGGGTCTGGGGGCTCAGCCCTGGAGGGCCTTGCGCTGGATCTCGTCGAGCTCGGCGCAGCCGAGGGTGCCGAGGTCGAGCAGCTGGTCGAGGAGGGCGCGGTCGAAGGGGGCGCCCTCGGCGGTGCCCTGGACCTCGACGAAGCGGCCGTCGGCGGTGCAGACGATGTTCATGTCGGTCTCGGCGCGGACGTCCTCCTCGTACTGGAGGTCGAGCATGGGGACGCCGTCGATGATGCCGACGCTGACCGCGCTGACGCCGCCGGTGATGGGCTGGCCCTTGGCGCGCAGCAGCTTCTTGTCGCGGGCCCAGGAGACGGCGTCGACCAGGGCGACGTACGCGCCGGTGATGGCGGCGGTGCGGGTGCCGCCGTCGGCCTGGAGGACATCGCAGTCGAGGACGATGGTGTTCTCGGCGAGGGCGCGGTGGTCGACGACGGCGCGGAGCGAGCGGCCGATGAGGCGGCTGATCTCGTGGGTGCGGCCGCCGATCTTGCCGCGGACGGACTCGCGGTCGCCGCGGGTGTTGGTGGCGCGCGGGAGCATGGAGTACTCGGCGGTGACCCAGCCTTCGCCGGTGCCCTTGCGCCAGCGGGGGACGCCTTCGGTGACGCTGGCGGTGCAGAGCACCTTGGTGTCGCCGTAGGTGATCAGGACGGAGCCTTCGGCGTGCTTGCTCCAGCCTCGTTCGATGGTGATGGGGCGGAGCTGGTCGGGTGTGCGGCCGTCGATGCGTGACATAGCCTCCGAGCGTAGTCGGTCCCGGAGGTGCTCCATCAAACGCGCCCGGCCCGCCGACGGGTGGTCGGCGGGCCGGGCGCGGGTGACCGGTGTGGTCAGCTCACATCATGTCTTCGATGTCGGCGGCGATCGGGTCGGCGTCGGTGCCGATGACGACCTGGATCGCGGTGCCCATCTTGACGACGCCGTGGGCGCCGGCGGCCTTCAGGGCGGCTTCGTCGACGAGGGAGGCGTCCTTGACCTCGGTGCGGAGGCGGGTGATGCAGCCCTCGACCTCTTCGATGTTGTCGATCCCGCCGAGACCGGCGACGATCTTCTCAGCCTTGCTGGCCATGTCTTTCTCCCTCTGTCTCGGCGCGTCGGCTGGTGCGCCGGGTGCCGTAATGCTCGGTGCTGGGGTACCCCCGGCCGATGGCTGGGGGAGGGTCGCTGCCGGAAGTGACGCGGGTTCAGACGCCGCGCTGCACAACAGCGCGACAAGCATCGCCCGAGTTGGACCGGTATGCCACGTTAGTTCACTTTTGGCCCATTTCGGCGCGCGCACTCCCGATCTTCACCCGAGGATGACGATCAGTGGGACCTTGGACCCGACGTGCCCGCCCCTGCCCATAAGTGGTCTACACCAATATTAGGTGCACTCCGGACAACGCAGGACCGGCCCCCGGCGTTCCGCGCCCACCGACCGGCTCGGCACGGCACTCGGAGGGCGAGATGAGTTCGGCAGAGGCCGCGGTTCCCCAGGCGCAGTGGTGGCACTCCTTCTACGGCGGCCTGCAGAAGATGGGCCGCAGCCTGCAGCTCCCGGTTGCCGTCCTCCCGGCCGCGGGTATCCTCAACCGCCTCGGACAGCCCGACGTCTTCGGCAAGGACGGCCTCGGCTGGAACAACGTCGCCAAGGTCTTCGCTGCCGCCGGCGGCGCCCTGCTCGACTCCTCGCTCGGTCTGCCGATGCTGTTCTGCATCGGTGTCGCGATCGGCATGGCCAAGAAGGCGGACGGCTCCACCGCGCTCGCCGCGGTCGTCGGGTTCCTCGTCTACTACAACGTGCTGCGGGCGTTCCCGGAGGCCTGCAAGGCGCCGACTGTCCTGGTGGGCAACCAGTGCATCGACTACGCCTCCCTGAAGGCGGCGGCAGCGACCTACCAGAACCCGGGCGTCCTGGGCGGCATCCTGATCGGGTTGATGTCCGCGTGGCTCTGGGTCCGCTTCCACCGCACCAAGCTGGTGGACTGGCTCGGCTTCTTCAACGGCCGCCGCCTGGTGCCGATGATCACGGCCCTGGTGGGCATGCTCTTCGCCTGCCTCAGCGTGTGGGTCTGGCCGCCGATCGGCGACGGGATGACCTCGTTCGGACAGTGGCTCTCCGACCTCGGCTCGTGGGGCTCCGGCATCTTCGGCGTCGCCAACCGCGCACTTCTGCTGGTCGGCATGCACCAGCTACTGAACACCTTCCTCTGGTTCCAGTTCGGCGAGTTCACCAAGGCGGACGGCAGCATCGTCCACGGCGACATCCCGCGCTTCCTCGCGGGCGACCCCACCGCCGGCCAGTTCACCTCGGGCTTCTTCCCGATCATGATGTTCGCGCTGCCGGCCGCCGCGCTCGCCATCGCGCACTCCGCCAAGCCGCACCGCCGCAAGGAGATCTACGGCCTGATGACCTCGGTCGCGCTGACCTCGTTCGTCACCGGCGTGACCGAGCCGATCGAGTACTCCTTCGCCTACGTCGTCCCGGCGCTGTTCGCGGTGCACGCCGTGCTGACAGGCGTCTCCATGGCGGTCACCTGGGCCCTCGGGGTGCACGCCGGCTTCACCTTCTCAGCCGGGCTGATCGACTACGTCATCAACTGGGGGCTCGCGACCAAACCGTGGCTGATCATGCCGATCGGCCTGTGTTTCGCGGTCGTCTATTACGCGATGTTCCGGTTCATCATCATCAAATTCAATCTCAAGACTCCCGGCCGCGAGGACGAGGACGAGGTCGAGGACGTGACCAAGGCCTGACCCCAGGCGGGGGCGGGGTCTTTTGTTGCGCAACTCTCCAAATCAGCGGTTACGGCGGGTAGCCAAGATCGTCAATCCATAACAAGGTTTCGATTTCATAGCGCTTCCTACCTGCACCGCTTCCAGGGGTTCCCCCCCTTGTCCCCGCGTGCTACAAAACTGGTCTACACCACTTGTGGTGTAGACCAGTCCGCGGTTCGGCCCCCCGATGCACCTCCCGACCGACCCGCCCTGTCGTTAGGAACTACCCCCATGAGTACGACTGCGCAGGCACCGGCGCCCGCCGCCCCGGCACCCTCCCCGGGCAAGAAGTTCGGGCAGAGCCTCCTCCAGGGTCTGCAGAAGATCGGTCGCAGCCTCCAGCTGCCGATCGCCGTCCTGCCCGCCGCAGGTCTGCTGCTGCGCCTGGGCCAGGACGACGTGTTCGGAAAGGACGGCCTCGGCTGGGACAAGGTCGCCGCGGTGTTCGCCACCGCCGGTGACGCCGTGTTCTCGAACCTGCCGCTGCTGTTCGCGGTGGGTATCGCCATCGGCTTCGCCAAGAAGGCGGACGGCTCCACCGCCCTCGCCGCCCTGGTCGGATTCCTGGTGTACAAGAACGTGCTGACCGCGTTCCCGATCACCGAGGGCCACATCGCGGACGGCAAGTGGGTCGCCCCGACCTACCAGAACCCCGGCGTGCTCGGCGGTATCGTCATCGGCCTGCTGAGCGCCGTGCTGTGGCAGAAGTACCACCGCACCAAGCTGGTCGACTGGCTCGGTTTCTTCAACGGCCGCCGCCTGGTCCCGATCCTCATGGCCTTCGTCGGCACCGCCGTCGGCGTGATCTTCGCTCTCTGCTGGGGCCCGGTCGGCGACGCCATCGGCAGCCTCAACGACAGCCTGATCGGTGCGGGTGCCTTCGGCGCAGGCGCGTTCGGCCTGGTCAACCGCGGACTGCTCCCGGTCGGCATGCACCAGTTCGTGAACTCGTACGCGTGGTTCCAGACCGGCGACTTCACCAAGGCCGACGGCACCGTGGTGCACGGCGACCTCACCCGCTACTTCGCCGGTGACCCGAGCGCCGGACAGTTCATGTCGGGCTTCTTCCCGATCATGATGTTCGCGCTCCCGGCCGCCTCGCTGGCCATCGCGCACGCCGCCCGCCCCGAGCGTCGCAAGGCCGTGATGGGCATGATGATGTCCCTCGCGCTGACCTCCTTCGTCACCGGCGTCACCGAGCCGATCGAGTTCGCCTTCCTGTTCATCGCGCCGGTCCTGTTCGCCATCCACGCGGTCCTCACCGCCGTCTCGATGGCGGTCACCTGGGCGCTCGGCGTGCACGCCGGCTTCACCTTCTCGGCCGGCCTGATCGACTACGCACTCGGGTTCAGCAAGGCGGCCCACCCGCTGATGATCATCCCGATCGGCCTGGTCTTCGCGGCGATCTACTACGCGGTCTTCCGCTTCGCGATCGTCAAGTTCAACCTCAAGACCCCCGGACGCGAGGACGACACCGAGATCGAGGACGTCACCAAGGCCTGACGCCCTCCCGATGCCCCGGCCCCGCCCCGCCGCACTCCCCTGCGGCGGGGCGGGGCCGTTCGCATGACCGGTCCGGGACCGGCAGGGCCTGCTACAGCCAGCCCAGCCGGGCCGCGTGCACACCGGCCTGGAAGCGGCTCTGCGCGCCGAGGTCGGCGGTGAGGTCGGCGACCAGCCGGCGGACCGTGCGGTCGGAGATCTCCAGCTTCCGGCCGATGGCCTCGTCCGTCAGCCCGGCGGCCAGCAGCCTCAGCACCTCCCGGTGCCGGTCGCCCGGTACCGCCCGGGTCAGCAGCTCGGGCGGTACCCAGGCGACCGCCCAGAAGTACTCGAACAGCTCGCGGACCACCCCGACCACCGCCGGATCGCGGACCACCACCGCCGCTCCGGAGTCCGCGGCCGGAGCGGGCAGGACCGCCAGTGAGGCGTCCACGACGATCAGCCGGAGCGGCAGGGCGTGCGCGACACGGATCCCCGCCCCGGCGGCCGTGAGCGCCCGGAGGTGGGCGAGCACGGCGGGCCGGCGCAGCACCGCGGCCGGGTAGATGGTGCGCAGCTCGGCGCCGCGCGCCAGGGCGATCCGTTCCCGGGCGAGCTTCTCGGCGAGGGCCGGTTCGGAGAGGTCCTGGCCGGGGCGCAGCGAGAGTGCCTCGGTGCGGGCGCTGCGGGCGGCGTCCTCCAGCAGGGCGGCGATCCTGTCGGGTCCGCGCACCAGCTCCGGTGCGCGGCCGACTCGTTGCCGGGTCTGGACGGGCAGGTAGCGGGCGTGGAGCTGTTCGACCGAGTCGCGGGTGCGCTGGACGGCGGTGAAGAGTTCGGCCACCTGCCCGTCGGCGTCGAGCAGCAGCTGGCGGACGGCGCTGTCGACGGAGACGGCGGCGAGCCCGCTGCCGGTGGCGGTGGTCGGCTGGAGCAGTCCGAGCCGGCGCAGCTCGTCCACCGCGGACTCGAACTCGGCTTCGCTCCAGCCGAGTTCGCACCGAAGATCGTCCAGGGAGCGCCCCGGGTCGGCCAGCAGGTACCCGTACAGGGCGGCACTGTTCTCCACAGCGCCGGACCCTAGCCACCTGGCCACCATTCGGACGGGCGATTTCACCATCCGGACTCCCGTGGGCGGCGGCTCCGCTCCCGGCCATGGCCGGATCCGGCACCGGTGCGAAGCCCGCCGGCGGCCGGCACCGGCTCCAGGATGGCCCCATGTCTCTGATCGAAGCTCCCACCATCTGGTTCGACGGCGCCCTGGTGCCCTGGCAGCAGGCCCGGGTGCACGTCCTGACGCACGGGCTGCACTACGGCACGGGGGTGCTGGAGGGCACCCGGGTCTTCGCCACCGCCGACGGGCCCGCGGTCTTCCGGCTGGACGACCACCTGCGCCGGCTGGCCCGCAGCGCGCACATGCTGCGGCTCCCGATGCCGTACGGCGCCGAGGAGTTGGCCAAGGGCACCCTGGAACTGCTCCGGGCCAACGGCCACCGCTCGTGCTACCTGCGGCACTTCGCCTTCCTTGGCTACGGAGCGATGGGCCTGGACATGCGCTCCTCGCCGACCACCACGGTGATCGCGAGCTGGGAGTGGGACAGCCCGGTGGGTTCGGAGGCGCTGCGGGTGATGACCAGCAGCTGGCGCCGCACCGACCCGAACGCCGTGCCGCCCGCCGCGAAGGCGACCGGCCCGTACCTGAACTCGGTGCTGGCCCGGCGGGAGGCGACGGACGCCGGGTTCGACGAGGCGCTGCTGCTGGCGGCCGACGGCGCGGTCAGCGAGTGCAGCTCGGAGAACATCTTCGCCGTGCGCGGCGGCGTGCTGCGCACCCCGCCGGCCGGCGCGGGGGCCCTGGAGGGCATCACCCAGGACACGGTGCTGACGCTGGCCCGGGATCTGGGCGTCGAGGTGCAGGTGGAGAACCTGCTGCGCTCGGACCTGTACGCGGCGGACGAGGTCTTCGTGTGCGGTACGGCGGCCGGGATCGTCCCGGTCCGCTCGCTCGACAACCGCGAACTCCCGTCCGCACCGGGCGATCTGACGGTCCGGCTGCGCGAGCTGTACGAGGCGGCGGTGACCGGCGCCGAGGCGCGCTACCGCGGCTGGCTGACGCCTGTGGGCTGAGGGGCGGCTAGAGCTCGTACACCGCGCCGGCGCGGGCGAGCTCGACCGGTCCGGGGTACACGGCGGCGGCGTCACGCCGGTTGGCGGAGGCGTCCGTCCACGGCGGGATGTGGGTGAGCACCAGGCGGCCGACCCCGGCGGCGGCGGCGTGCTCGCCGGCCTGGCGGCCGTTGAGGTGCACGGCCTCGTAGTCCTCCTTGCCGTGGGTGAAGGCGGCCTCGCAGAGGAAGAGGTCGGTGCCTCTGGCGAGCTCGACGAGCTCGGCGCACACGCCGGTGTCGCCGGAGTAGACCAGGCTCCGGCCGTCGTGCTCGATGCGGAAGGCGTACGCCTCGACGGGGTGGTTGACCGGGACGGCGGTGATCCGCAGCGGTCCGAGGTCGAAGGTACCCTCGGTCAGGGTGCGGAAGTCGAAGACCTCCTTCATCCCCGGGTCCTCCGGCATGTCGTACGCGCGGGCGAGCCGCTCGGGGGTGCCGTGCGGCCCGTAGACGGGCAGGGGGTCGGGGCAGCCCTCGAGGCGGTAGTTGCGGGCGACCCAGTAGGCGCAGAGGTCGATGCAGTGGTCGGCGTGCAGGTGGCTGAGCAGGATCGCGTCGACGTCGTACAGGCCGCAGTGCTGCTGGAGGGCCCCGAGCGCGCCGTTGCCGAGGTCCAGCACCGCGCGGAAGCCGTCGGCCTCGACCAGGTAGCTGGAACAGGGCGAGTCGGCGGACGGGAAGCTCCCCGAGCACCCCACCACGGTCAGTTTCATGCCGAGCCCCTCCGCCCCGATGGGTCATGGTCCGCGTCTGCCTGCACCGACCGGTAGTGCTGTACCTGCCGGTAGCGCTGTCTTCGCGTTGTCGAGAGTAAGGGCGGAGAGGCACTTTGCCCCCGTCTCCGTGCCGCGCTGTGGCTGGAATCACCAGAACGGGCCGGGCGGAGGCGGGGGCCCGAGGGTCAGCGGTGGCCGGGGCGGTTGCGGGCCCAGGCGCGGATCGTGTCGGCGTACCAGCGCGGGTGCCCGCCGCCGTCGATCACGTCGGGCTCGGGCAGCAGGCCGTGCCGGCGGTAGTTGCGTACGGTGTCCGGCTGGACGCTGATGTGGCGGGCGATCTCCGCATAGGACCACAGATCGGTGCTGCGTGGGCTCATCTGTGCCACCTTCGGGTGAGGGTTCCGAGGGCTGGACTCGGTTGTGGCGATCAGCTTTTACGGCCCAACGACGCAGTCCGCCACAGAACGGACTCGGTGGTCGTTCCGTGACAAATCAGCAGCCGGGAACGGACAAATACCCGAGTGTCACGGCGGCCGGGGCGGCCGGTACGGTCTGCGGATGGACATCCACCTCCCGTACGGCGCGGTCAAGCTCCTCCTGCTGCTGGCCCTGGTCGCGGTCATCCTGACGGCCGCCGCGGCCGCCTGGCTGTGGCAGGCCGTGCAGCGCGCCCGCGCGCGTGCCGCCGGTCACCCGGAGCCGCGCGAGGTCTGGTGGGCCGAGGTGCCGTTCGAGGACGGCCCGGGATCGAAGGACAGGCCCTGCCTGGTGATCCGGGTGAACCGGACGCACGCGACGGTCGCGAAGATCACCAGCAAGCACCACGCCGAGCGCCCGGGCGTGCTCCCACTGCCCCGCGGCACGGTCGGCGACCGGCGGGGCCGGGCCAGCTGGCTGGAGACGGACGAGCTGCGCGAGGTGCCGATCGCGGACTTCCGCCGCAAGGTGGGCACGGTCGACGTGAAGACCTGGGGCCGCGCCCGGAACGCGATGAAGTGACGAAGGCGCGGCACCCCGTGAGGGGTGCCGCGCCTTCCGAAGCGCCGTCGGACCGGTCGGACCCCGGTCAGACCCGTCAGACCCGTCAGGCCCAGAGCTGGCCCTGCAGCGCCTCGACCGCTTCCTCGGTCGACTCGGCCGTGTAGATGCCGGTCGACAGGTACTTCCAGCCGCCGTCGGCGACCACGAACACCACGTCCGCCCGCTCGCCGGCCTGGGCGGCCTTGCGGCCGACGCCGATCGCGGCGTGCAGGATGGCGCCGGAGGAGACGCCCGCGAAGATGCCCTCCTGCTGCAGCAGCTCGCGTGTGCGGCGCACCGCGTCCGCCGAGCCGACGGAGAAGCGGGTGGTGAGCACCTCGGCGTCGTACAGCTCGGGGACGAAGCCCTCGTCGAGGTTGCGCAGCCCGTACACCAGGTCGTCGTAGCGCGGCTCGGCGGCGACGATCTGGATGCCGGGGACCTTCTCGCGCAGGTAGCGGCCGACGCCCATCAGGGTGCCGGTGGTGCCGAGGCCGGCGACGAAGTGGGTGACGGTCGGGAGGTCGGCGAGGATCTCCGGGCCGGTGGTGGCGTAGTGCGCGCCCGCGTTGTCCGGGTTGCCGTACTGGTAGAGCATCACCCAGTCGGGGTGCTCGGCGGCGATCTCCTTGGCGATCCGGACCGCCGTGTTGGAGCCGCCCGCGGCGGGCGAGGGGATGATCTCGGCGCCCCACATGCGGAGCAGCTCGCGGCGCTCCTCGCTGGTGTTCTCCGGCATGACGCAGACCATGCGGTAGCCCTTGAGCTTGGCCGCCATGGCGAGCGAGATGCCGGTGTTGCCGCTGGTGGGCTCCAGGATGGTGCAGCCGGGGGTGAGCCTCCCGGCGGCCTCGGCCCGCTCGATCATGTGCAGGGCCGGGCGGTCCTTGATCGAGCCGGTCGGGTTGCGGTCCTCCAGCTTGGCCCAGAGGTTCACCAGCCCGTCCCCGTTGCCGGGGACGGCGGCGGAGAGCCGGGGAAGCCGGACCAGCGGGGTGTTGCCGACGGCTTCGAGCGGGCTGTCGTAACGCATCAGCTTGGGGCCTTCGTCAGTTGGGGGGTGGAGCAAGGAGCGGCGTCCGGGCCGAGTCCGGGCGGTGCGGAGGTGGGAGTGGCAGCGGAGCTGCGGCGACTGACGACAAGCCGTTCAGGCGAGAGCCCGGACGTCGCGACGCCGCCCCCCAACTGCCGGAGGCCCCTCAGCCGCCGGCCACGGCCGGGAGGATGGTGACGCTGTCGCCGTCGGTGAGGGAGGTGCCGATGCCGTCCAGGAAGCGGACGTCCTCGTCGTTCAGGTAGACGTTGACGAAGCGGCGCAGCTCGCCGCCGTCCAGCAGGCGGGCGGCGATGCCCGGGTGGCGGGCGTCGAGGTCGGTGAAGAGCTCCCCGAGGTTGTTACCGGTGCCCTCGACGGCCTTGGCGCCGTCGGTGTAGGTGCGGAGGATGGTGGGGATGCGGACCTCGATGGCCATGGCTGCTGCTCCTGTGGAGATGATTTCGGGTGGGCCGCAGGGGCGCGGCAGGGAAGAGTGGCCCCGGGTGCGGGGCGGGCGGCTGGTGCCGAGGTCAGCAGGCGTCGGCGGTGCCGGGACAGATCGTGCTGGCGAGCCGGCACAGGTCGATGTGCAGGCGCGCCACGAGGCGGATGCCTGGGGCCTGGGTACTCACATCGACGGAACGCATGGGCTCATCGTATAGATTCCCGCCCCCGCTCCGACATCTCCGTCTCGCGATCCGGATGATTCCGTTTCTCCTGGTGAGACGGGAGGGCCCGCCGACCGCCGGAGGGCGGTGCGGCGGGCCCGGTGAGGTCCGGCCCGGTCAGGCCTCGTACGCCTCGACGACCTGGACGTCTTCCTCTGTGATCTCGCCGTCCACGATGCGGAACGAGCGGAACTGGAACGGGTCCTCGGGGCCGGTGCCCTCCACCGTGGAGACCAGGACGTAGTGGGCGAACGGCTCGGAGGCGTAACTGACGTCGGTGCGCGAGGGGTAGGCCTCGGTGGCGGTGTGCGAGTGGTAGACGACCACCGGCTCCTCGTCCCGGTCGTCCATCTCGCGGTAGAGCTTGAGCAGGTCACCGGAGTCGAACTCGTAGAACGTGGGCGAGCGGGCCGCATTGAGCATCGGGATGAACCGCTCGGGGCGCCCGGTGCCGGCCGGGCCCGCGACCACGCCGCAGGCCTCGTCCGGGTGGTCGGCACGCGCGTGGGCGACGATCGCGTCGTGCAGCTCTCGGGAGATGGTCAGCATGCGGTCAGGATAGCCACGCGCCCGGACGGGCCCGTGCCCCGGCTCAACTGCCGGACGGCGCGTGGACGTGGTCCTGCGCCGGCCCCTGGAGGGCCTCCGGCCTGCGGCGCTCGAGCACCTGGTACCCGATGACCAGCAGCACCGCCCACACCGGGAAGACGTACAGCGAGATCCGGTTGTCCTCGTCGAACGCGATCAGGACGACCACCAGCGCCAGGAAGGCGAGCGCTCCCCAGCTGACGTACGCACCGCCCGGCGCCTTGAAGGTGGGCGGCGGCAGCAGGCCGGCCTTCCATGCGGTGCGGTAGCGGATCTGGCAGATCAGGATCATCGCCCAGGTCCAGCATGCGGACAGGGGGCCAAGGGTGACGGCGCGTCAGTCGACCATCGCCTCCAGCAGCGACTCCTGCATCCCGCCGAGCCACAGGTAGGCCATCACGAGGGGCTTGCGCGGGTCGCTGTCGGGCAGGTCGTAGAGGCCCTGCTCGTCCTCCTCGGTGACCTCCAGGCGCGCACCGAGCGTCAGCCGCAGGTCGTTCAGCGCCCCGAGCCAGTGCAGGCAGTCGGCGGCGGCCACCTTCAGGACGCCGCCGTCGCCGCCGAGTTCGTCCAGTGCGCGGATCACGCTCAGCGCGTCCTCGCGCTTGCGGGTGCGCAGGTCCGGCTCGGTGTAGCGGCGGAACTCGCCGGACGCGGCCTTCGTCTGCTGGTCGGCGTCCTGCCCGGGCTCGCCGTAGGCGTCGGGGAAGAGCCGGGCCAGCGCCGGGTCGGCCGGCGCCTCGGTCGGGCCTTCGGCGAACAGCGCGGCCAGCGGGTCGTCGCTCCCCTCCCCCGGGCCCGGCCCGATCAGCTCCACCATCTGCACTTCCAGCGAGCGCAGGATGGACGCCTCCAGCTCGTCCAGCGCGATCGCCGCACTGCCTCCGCCGGCGCTCTCGAACAACCCAGCCATAAGTATCGGTCAGCCCGTCTTCGTCGTTTGATGGTTCAGTCGTGCTGGATGGTGGCCCACAGCCCGTAGCCGTGCATGGCCTGGACGTCCCGCTCCATCTCCTCGCGCGAGCCGCTGGAGACCACGGCCCGGCCCTTGGTGTGCACCTCCATCATGAGCTTCCTGGCCTTGTCCTTCGGGTAGCCGAAGTAGGCCTGGAAGACGTACTGGACGTAGCTCATCAGGTTGACCGGGTCGTTGTGGACGATGGTCACCCAAGGTGTGTCCGGCTCCACCGCGGGAAGGCCTTCGACCTCCGGGCGCTCGATCTCCACGGGCGCGACACTCACGGCTGACACTCCTCGCTGGGACACGGTTTCCGTCTCTCATGCTTCCATCCGGGGGACGTGCGAGCGAATCCGGGTCAACACACTCCCAGAGAAATCGTCACTTTGACGCTAAGTGGTAGTAGCATCATCACCATGGACGCCATCACCGCGCACCCTTCCACCGCGCTGCTCACCGACCGTTACGAGCTCACCATGCTGCAGGCCGCGCTGCGCAGCGGTGCCGCCCACCGCCGCTCGGTCTTCGAGGTCTTCACCCGGCGGCTGCCCAACGGGCGCCGTTACGGCGTGGTGGGCGGCATCGGGCGGCTGCTGGACGCGGTCGAGAACTTCCGCTTCACCACCCCGCAGCTGGACTGGCTCGCCGACGAGGGCGTGGTGGACGAGGACACCCTGCGCCATCTGGCCGACTACCGGTTCACCGGGGACATCCACGGCTACCCGGAGGGCGAGGTGTACTTCCCCGGCTCGCCGGTGCTGACCGTCGAGGGCACCTTCGCCGAGGCGGTGATCCTGGAGACGGTCATCCTGTCGATCCTCAACCACGACTCGGCGATCGCCGCCGCGGCCTCCCGGATGACCAGCGCCGCGGGCGACCGCCCGTGCATCGAGATGGGCGCCCGCCGGGCCCACGAGCGCGCCGCCGTGGCGGCCGCCCGCGCCGCGTACGTCGCCGGCTTCTCCGCCACCTCCGACCTGGAGGCGGGCTTCGCCTACGGCATCCCGACCACCGGCACGGCGGCCCACGCCTTCACCCTCCTGCACGACAGCGAGCGGGACGCCTTCACCGCCCAGATCGACTCGATGGGCCGCGGCACCACCCTGCTGGTCGACACCTACGACCTCGCCGAGGCCGTCCGGACGGCCGTGGAGGTGGCCGGGCCGACGCTCGGCGCCGTCCGTATCGACTCCGGCGACCTCACCCTGCTCGCCCACCGGGTCCGCCGGCAGCTGGACGAGCTCGGGGCGCACAAGACCCGGATCATCGTCACCTCCGACCTGGACGAGTACGCCATCGCCGCACTCGCCGCCGCCCCCGTCGACGGGTACGGCGTCGGGACCAGCCTGGTCACCGGCAGCGGCCACCCGACCTGCGCGATGGTCTACAAGCTGGTCGCCAGGGAGACCGGCCCGGGCGGGCCGCTGGTGCCCGTCGCCAAGCGCTCGGCGGGCGCCAAGACCAGCGTGGGCGGCCGGAAGTGGGCCGCTCGCCGGCCCGACGCGGACGGCGTCGCCGAGGCCGAGGTGGTCGGCACCGGCGAGGTGCCGGCGCAGCTCGCGGCCCACCTGCTGCACGTACCGCTGATCCGCCGGGGCGAGGTGGTCGGGCGCGAGCCGCTGGCCGCCGCCCGTGACCGCCACCGGCGGGCCCGGGCCGCACTTCCGCTGTCGGCCACCCAGCTGTCGAAGGGCGAGCCGGTGCTGGCGACCGAGCTGCTGGTGCCCGCGGACGTCCTCGGGCTCGCGGGCTGAGGCGACCGCGCGCCGGGACCCTTCCGCCTACGCGCGTAACTCCCTAGAGTTGCCACCACCGAACCGCCGCGCCGCCTTCGATCCGGCACCTTCGATCCGGCGCCCCCGCCCCCTTCCCCCTTCGGTCATTCACCCCTCGAACGTTCACTCCTCGATCCCTCACCCACCGTCCGACAGCAAGCGAAAGCAAGAAGGAAGCACCCCATGCACCGGGCACTGATCGTCGTCGACGTGCAGAACGACTTCTGCGAGGGCGGCAGCCTCGCTGTCGCCGGCGGCGCCGAGGTGGCCGCCGCGATCACCGACCTGATCGCCGAGTCCTCCCCCGGTTACACCCACATCGTCGCGACCCGCGACCACCACATCGACCCGGGCTCGCACTTCTCCTCCGAGCCGGACTACGTCACCTCCTGGCCCGTGCACTGCGTGGCCGGCACCGAGGGCGTCGGCTTCCACCCCAACTTCGCCCCCTCCGTGACCTCGGGTGCGATCGAGGCCGTGTTCGACAAGGGCGCGCACTCGGCCGCGTACAGCGGCTTCGAGGGCTTCGACGAGAACGGCGGGACGCTCGCCGGCTGGCTCCGGGAGCGGGCTGTCACCGAGGTGGACGTGGTGGGCATCGCCACCGATCACTGCGTCAGGGCCACCGCGCTGGACGCCGCGCGCGAGGGCTTCACCACCCGCGTCCTGCTCGACCTCACCGCCGGGGTCGCCGCCCCGACCACCGAGGCAGCGCTCGGAGAACTCCGTTCAGCAGGAGTGGAGTTGACCGGCACGCCGGTGGTACGCGAAGCCTGACCGCACGGCATCGGGTTCCTCGTCGGGGCCGTACACCTAGCGCTCCGTCACCACCAGATCGACCACGTCCTCCCCACCCGCGGTGAAGGCCTCGCGCAGCTCGCCGCCGACCACGTCCGGCTCGGCGGCGATACGCCGGCCGGACACGTACACCACCCGCACCCCCAGGTACTCCATCCGGTGCTGCCCGCCGCGCACCCAGGCCGCCTCCCCCTCGCTGACGCAGCGCAGTTCGGAGTCGACCTCGACGGCCACCGCGGCCTCCGGCCAGTACAGGTCGGGCACCGCGATGTAGGTGCCGCCGCGCATCCTCAGCTCGGGGCCGGTCAGCGGCGCGGGGAGCAGCCACTCGTCCACCAGCTCGCCGAGCCGGTCGAGCACCGACTCCCGTTCCGCCGCGAGCAGTTCGTCCATCGCGGCGCGAACACGGGTCTCCTCCACCAGGCCTGCCTCGCGCAGCTCGGCCAGCAACTGCCCCAGCGTGCAGCCGGATTCCTTCCGCGACACGGCCTCCCGCATGACCGCGCGCAGCAGACCCGACGGGACGGCACCGGTGTCGAAGGCGCCCTCGTCCGTCCATTCGCGCAGGGTGTCCGCGACCGCTCTCGCCACCGGTGCGCAGGCCAGCCCGTGCACCGACCTCGCCTCCAACTCCCGCTCGGTGCGGCGGATCCGCACCTCGCCGGCATCCTTGAGCCGCCGCTGACGGGGCACCAGCACCTCGACCCCGGTGACGGCCGGCAGCCGGGGCGCCGAGGCGAAGCCGTACAGCGCCAGCGCCGCGGCACCGGTGATGACGGCGCCGTCGCGGCGGCCCTCCTCACGCCCGTCCTGCGCCGCGTAGAGCAGCGCCGCCCACATCCGCTGCTCGGGCGTCGGCTCCCCGTCCTGCAGCAGGTAGACCCGCGGCAGCAGCCGCTGCCACGGGCCGCCCCGGCGGCAGTGCTCGCTGACCACGCGCGTCGGCACGCCACGGGCGCGGAGTTGACTGGCCGTGATGACGTTCTGCTGACGCTGAGCCAGCTCTTCGAGGGACGGGGACGGGGAAGGAATCTGGTAGCTCATGCCGACACCCTCCCCAAGAGCTCCGCTGCCGCATCCACGACCTGACGCACTGTTACCCAACCGTCGCGAAATCGGGACTGGCCCGCACTAAAGTCCCCATACCCTCACTCATTCGGCGTAACGGACGTTCACTCAGTTGCCGGATTCGACCGCAGTTGGCCTGTACCATCCGATTTTCGCACTCTGCCCGGATCGACGGGGCGAACGTCTGAGCTGCGCCGTCTGACCGAGAGTGACGAGCGCCATACTGTGAAGCACCACCCGGGAGTCACGACAGACCCCCCGGATTGCCTACCATCACCTCTATGCCACGTGACGAGACCACCGGCCTGCGAGCCGCCCAACTGCGCCTCGGCCGCCTGCCCGGCTACGTCCGCCAGCCAGACCTGGCCCGCCGCAACGGCGAGGACGGCCACACCTACAAGAAGGGCTGGGAGGTCCGCTTCACCGCGCGGACCGAGGAGGAGATAGCCGAGATCCGCGACCTGGTGATCGCGGCGGGCTTCGCCCCGGCCAGGCCGTTCTTCAAGGGCCACCAGCTGATCCAGCCGGTGTACGGCATCGCGGCGGTCCAGGCGTACCTCGCGGCACGCGAGGCCGCCGAGGACGTCACCCGCAGCCGACGCGGCCGGCCCGCCGTCCCACGTCAGGGGTGCCCCGAACAGGCCGCCACCGCCTCGTCCGCTGCTTCCTCCGCTTCCTCTGCGGCCGCCGTCGCCGCTCAGCGGGCACGGTGCGCCTCCGAGCAGCAGGTCAGCGCACGGACAGCTGGTCGTACGTCTTGAACGTGTAGCTCGCGTCATAGGTCATCAGGTTGCCGCTCGACGCCGGGAGACCGAGCCGCTGGTTGAGCAGTCCGGCCAGCGGCCCGCACCCCTCGGCGGCCGGAGCCGTGAAGGCGTCGTCGTACGCCGAGAACCTGACCAGCGGAGGCGTCCTCGAGACCCACTCCGACGGGCCTGACCGCTTCAGCCGGAAGTCGACCGGGGCGCTCGCCCCGATGGTGCAGCCCTGCGGCAGCAGCGGGCTCCGCAGCCGGAACCGCAGGCTGAACTGCCCCGTGTAGAAGTCCGACCGGTCGCCGTACTCCGGCTGCACGGTCAGCCCCAGCAGCGGCGCGTGATCGCCCGCCGGGGCGCCGAGCAGCCCACCGGGGACGGTGGTCGGGGCACTGTGCATGGCACCCCACACCTGGGCCCTGGTGCCGTCCGGGAGCAGGCCCTCGGCGTGCGTCATGGTGATCGGTGCGAGGGCGGGGACGCTGATGGCACCGATCCTCAGCTGCGGCGTGGCGAGATGGATCTCGCAGCGCCAGGCGGCCGGGTCGACCCCTGCCGGGAGGGCCGGGCAATCGCTGAAGTCGGTCAGGGCCGGCGGCATCGTGACACTCGCCGTCGGCGTCGGTGTCTGCGCCGTCGGCGTCGGTGTCTCGGCGTGCGCGATGCTCGGTGCGTAGGCGGCCACCAGGCCTGCGAGGGCCGCGGCCCCGGCCAGCGTACGGGCGACGCGGGTACGGGCCGTGCGGGTGCGGGCCGTACCGGTGCGGGCGGCGCGGCGGGCGGGGGACGGGCTCTGCGGGGTGATCTCCATGCCCGTCAGCCTGCCGCCCGCCCCCGCCCGGCGACCATCGGTGACATCCCCGCCCTTACCCCTACGCGCCCATGACGTGCCGTCAGGGTTTCACCCCGAGAGGCGCATGGTCGATGTGCACGGTGGCGGCCAGCAGCCGCGGTACGGCACGGATCAGCGCCCGCTCCGCGGCCTCGGCCACCTCGTGCCCCGCCACCACCGTGAGCGCGCCGTCCACCACCACCTCGGCCTCCGCCCGCAGCGAGTGGCCGATCCAGCGCATCCGCAGCGCACCGACCCCGCGCACGCCCTCGACCGCGCGCAGCTCACGCTCGGCCATGTCGACCAGCTCCGGGTCGACCGCGTCCATCAGCCGCCGGCCGACCTCCCGTACGGAGGTCCGCAGCACCACCAGGATGCCGCCGGTGATCACCAGCCCCACGATCGGGTCGGCGAGCCGCCAGCCCAGTGCGCTGCCCGCCGCGCCCAGCAGGACGGCCAGCGAGGTGAGACCGTCCGTACGGGCGTGCAGGCCGTCCGCGACCAGCGCGGCCGAGCCGATCCGCCGTCCGGTGCGGACCCGGTAGCGGGCCACCCACTCGTTGCCCAGGCAGCCGACCAGGGCCGCACCGGCCACCGCCCACAGGTGCGTGACCGGCTGCGGGTGGAGCAGCCGGTCCACGGCCGTGGCCGCCGCCAGCACCGAGGAGGCCGCGACGGCGGCCACCACGGCCACCCCCGCGAGGTCCTCGGCCCGGCCGTAGCCGTACGTGTAGCGGCGGTTGGCCGCCCGGCGGCCGAGCAGGAAGGCCAGGCCCAGCGGGACGGCGGTGAGGGCGTCGGCGAGGTTGTGCACGGTGTCCCCGAGCAGCGCGACCGAGCCGGAGAGCATCACGATGACGCCCTGGACGGCCGCCGTCAGGCCCAGCACGAGCAGGGAGATCCAGAGCGTGCGCAGCCCCTCGGAGGAGGACTCCAGCGCGCTGTCGACCTTGTCGGCGGCCTCGTGCGAGTGCGGCCTGAACAGATGCGCAGGCCGGCGACCGTGACCGTGGCCGTGATCGCGGCGTTGAACGTCATCGTGACGCTGAACGTGATCGTGACCGCGCTCGTGACCGTGACCGTGACCGTGATGATGGTGTGGACCGTGATGCTGGTGTCCGTGTGCCTCCGCTGCCTCCATACGGCCCACGGTGGCACACCAACTCCCCTGCAGCCACTGCCGTTCTACCTTCCCTGACCAGCTGCGACACCCTTGCAGCTGCGTCTGCTGCGCCACCGAAGCTGACATGCCGTCACACAGCGGCTCAATCAGGCCCATTCCCGATATCCGATGGAACTTGTCACTCAAAGCAGCTGCGCGAGGGCCTAGAGTGAGCGCAGGCTGCTGCCCCTACCCCGAGACCAGATCGAGAGGCCGATGTGACCGACCGTCATGTCCCCGCCACCGGCCTGGGCGGATCCGGCGATCCGGTTGAACTGTCGGCCATGCCACTGGAGTTCACGGCATTCCGGGAGTTGCACCACCCCCGTTATCTGAGCTACGCACGCGTCTGGTTCCACGAGCCCGCCGAGGCCGCGGAGACGGTCGAGCAGGCCTTCCGCGCCCTGGCCGCCGTCTGGCCCGAGGTCCTGGGCAGCCCCAACCCGACGGCCGCCGCCTGGCAGATCCTGCGCAGTACCGTGGACGAGCGACTCGACCCGTGCGGTGTACCGGCGCCGCGGGCCGCCACCAAGGACGAGGACCTCGCCATCCTGCACTACGTGGTCGGTCTCGCCACCCCCGAGATCGCCGACGTGGTCGGCGCCGACACCGCGAGCATCGCCAGTCAGCTGCGGCACGCGCTGCGACGCGAACCGTCGGAGTGGTGACCTGCCCACCCATGGGTCCGGTCCACCGGAGGACGGTGACCGCAATCACTCGGTCGGCTACTTCTCCGGCGCGCTCGGCAGGCGAAAGATGATCTCCAGTCGAACCGACAGGAGTCCACCCGTGTCAGTCGAGCACGCCGTCGCCATGATCGATCACCAGGCCGCCGCCTGCGCCGAGTTGGGCTCTCCGCTGTACGCCGCGCTGCTGCACCGCGTCTCCGAGGACGTCCGCGCGGGCGGCCCCTGCGCGGCGGCCATCGCCGGGTACGAGGACGCTCCCGGCCCCGACGCCATCGCCCTGCGCTTGCTCGGCGGCGTCCACGCGCTCGTCCTGACCGGCCGGGCGCCCTCGCTGGCCGCGCACTACCCCAGCGCCGGCGGGAGCTTCGACCCCGCCTCGCCCGACGCCCCCTGGCCCGCGTTCCGCGCCACGGTCGCCGCCGGCCTCCCCTGGATCAGGGACTGGCTGACCAGGCCCCCGCAGACCAACGAGGTCGGCCGCGCCAGCCTGCTGATCACCGGCCTGCTGCACACCCTCGCGGCGGCCCCGCTGCCCGTCCGGCTGTTCGAACTCGGCTCCAGCGCCGGCCTCAACCTGCTCGCCGACCGGTTCCGGTGCGAGGCGCCCGGCTTCGCGTACGGCCCTGCGGACTCCCCCGTACTGCTCCCCCAGGCCTGGCGGGACGCCCCGCCCTCCTGGCTCGCCGGGCCGCAGCCCGCGCTCTCCTTCATCGAGCGGCGCGGCTGCGACCTCACCCCCATCGACCCGCTCTCCCCCGAGGGAGCGCTCGCCCTGCGCGCGTACGTCTGGGCCGACCAGCCCGCCCGCACCGCCCGGCTGGACGGTGCGCTGCAGCTTGCCGCGAAGGTGCCGGTCCGGGTCGAGGCGCTCGGCGCGGCCGACTTCCTTCGCGACGTGCAGGTCGTGGACGGCGCGCTGACGGTCGTCTGGCACTCCGTCATGCGCCAGTACGTGCCGGCCGAGGAATGGGCGCGCGTCGAGGCGGAGTTGGACCGCCTGGCCGCCGCGAGCACGGCGAGCGCACCCTTCGCCCACATCGCCTTCGAGCCCCGCCGGGTCGACGCCGGGCACCGCTTCCTGCTCACCGTACGGGCCGGCCTCGGCCGGGAGCGGACCATCGCCGAGGCGGCACCGCACGGCCTGCCGGCGTGGGAGCCGGAGGCTTGAAGGCTCCGACAGCAGGTGTTCCTAGAGCTTCTCCCCGGTGACGTCGAAGAGGTGGTGCACCGGGTCGTGGATCAGGTACCGCGCGAAGGACTCCACCGTGAAGCGGGCCCCGTCACTCCGGTCGCCCGTGCGCTGCCACTGCTCGCCGGACACCGCCTCGAAGGAGCTCGCGAGCTGCTCGGCACCCGCCGCCAGGTCGACCGCGACCTCGGCCGGGTCCTGCTCGCCGTAGCGCTCGGCCACGGCGGTCTCGTCCTGGTTCCAGTTGGGGAAGCGCGGGCCGTCCTGGGTGAGCATCAGCTCCAGCCGGAAGTCGAAGAGCCGGAAGACGTCCCGCACATGGCAGGCGTACTCCAGATCCGACCACACCTCCGGGCTCGGCCGCCGCCGCAGCTCCTCCGCCGACCGCTCGGTGAGCAGGGCCACCCAGGAGGCGGCGTTGGCGCGCACCATCGCCGGGACGTCCTCACGGACGACCGACGGGGTGTCGAGGCCGCAGTCGGCGCAGGCCCGCTGAAGGACCCAGGTCCAGTCCTTGGTGTCAGGAGTGATCATGCATCCAGGATGGCCCGGCAGCGGCAGCCCTCACCAGCGGCGGGACCGCCACGCTGCGCCAAGATGCTGCCAGCCGCCGGCTGATTGCTGTGCCCGTTGCTCCGCCTGCTGCCCGGCGGGTTGCTACCCGTCGCTCCGCTCGCTGCTCTGCTCGTACGCCTCTCGCGCCGCGAGCAGGTGGTCCAGGTGCTCGCGCGCCCATGCGCAGGCGGCGTCCATCGGTCCGAACAGCGACCGCCCGAGCGGGGTCAGCTCGTACTCGACGCGTGGCGGATTCTCGTCGTACGCGGTGCGGGTGAGCACCCCGTCGCGCTCCAGCGCGCGCAGGGACTCGGCCAGCACCTTGGGTGTGATGCCGCGCAGCGGCACCTTGAGCTCGGAGAACCGGCGCGGCCCGGCCTCCAGGCAGCGCATGATCTTCCAACTCCACTTCTCGCCACCGCGGATCGGCAGCGCCCGGCTCGGACAGGCCGGGTCGAAGAAGTCCGCGGTCAGCGGCTGAGGCACAGTCATACCCACGACCGTACTGCCGCGACCGCAGCAACAGCAGCCCGCCGGTACCGTTGAAGTAACCGGCACCCCTGGGCCTACCTTCACGAGCAGAAGATCCGTACTCGCTGCCCCAGGGAGCCTCCAGTGACCAGCACCAGCATCATCGTCTTCGGAGCCGGCGGCCGGGTCGGCCGCGCCATCACCGCAGAGGCCGTCGTCCGCGGGTTGTCGGTGACGGCCGCCGTACGGGAGCCCGAGCGCCACGCCGACCTCGCGGGGTCCCAGGTGTCGCTCGTCCGCTGCGACGTGACCGACACGGCGGCGGTGGCGGAGGCCGCAGCCGGGCACTCGGCCGCCGTCAGCTCGCTGTACCGCGCCGACGTACCGTCCCAGGACTTCTACCGTACGACGACCGGGAGCCTGCTCGCCGGCCTCGGCCGAGCGGGAGTCGGGCGCCTGATCAGCGTGGGTATGGCCGCCACCCTGGAGACATCGCCGGGAGTGCGCATCCTGGACGGGCCCGACTTCCCCGCCGACCACCGCGCGTTCTCGCTCGGCCATGCCACCGCCCTGGAGGTGCTGCGCGAGGCGCCCACCACCCTGGACTGGCTGGTGGCCACCCCACCCATGGACCTCGGCCACGACGGCGTGCGCACCGGCCGGTACCGCGTGGGCGGGACGGAACTTCCCGAGGGCGGCGGGCACATCTCGCACGCCGACTTCGCGCTCGCGGTCCTCGACGAAATCGAGCGGCCGAAGCACCACCGCACGCAGATCAGCGTCTGGGCCTGAGCCCCGCCCGTAACGAGCACCCGTCGGTCGTGCAGAGGTCGAGGGCTGCTGAGCGGCTTGGAGGCGTTTACTGCGGGACGGTGATCAGGACCCGGCCGCGGCCGCCGGCGTCAACACGGTCGTGGGCCTTGGCGATCTCCTCCAGGGGGAAGCGAGTGCCGATGTCCACCTTCAGGGCGCCGACGGCGGCCGCGGAGGTGAGGTCGCGGGCTGCCTGCTTCCTGGCGTCGGCAGGGAAGTCGTCGCTGCCCAGCAGACGTAGCGTCACATTGGCGAACAGCAAGGGCCAGAACGGAAGTTCGGGCCGGTCGATCCGGGTGGCGTAGGCAGCGATGACCGCGCCATCGGCGACTACTGCGGCATCGAGGTCGGCGTTGTCGGACATGGCGACCTCGATGATGCGGTCCACGCCTTGCGGCGCGTACGCGCGGATCGCCTTGGCCGGATCGTCCTGGTCGAGGGCCACGCTGTGGGACACCACGGAGGAGTCGACTCGGTCCAGGTCGTCGCTGCGCACAACAGTGCCGATGACGGTTGCCCCGCCCCAGTGAGCGAGTTGAGCGGCCAGCGATCCGACACCGCCGAGCACGCCCTGCACCAGCAGGGTCCTGCCGTCGACCGGACCGTCGCCGAACACGGTCCGGTGCGCGGTGATCCCCGGGATGCCCAAGCAGGCACCGAGCTCGTCGCTGAGCTGCTCGGGCAGGGTTACGGCCATGTGGTCGGGTACGACCGTGTACTGGGCAGCGGTCCCGAACGCCCGGTAGGACTGCGCGCCGTAGACCCAGACCCGGTGCCCGATGCGACTGTTGTCGACGCCGTCGCCGACGGCGTCGATGACACCCGCCGCATCGCTGTGCGGGATCACCCGTGGGAAGGGCATGGACGACCCGAGCCAGCCGCGCCGCTTCTTGGTGTCGCCGGGGTTCACACCCGACACCCGCACGCGCACCCGCACCTCACCGGGCCCGGGATGCGGGTCGGGCAGCTCGCCCACCTGGAGTACATCGGCGGCGGATCCCTGTTCGTCGTACCAGGACGCAATCATCTCCAGGCCTCCCAGCCACGCAGTCGACGCACTCGTCGAGCGTAATCGGGCCGGCTCCGGAGTGCGCGCTGCCAGGGCCGCCCCGGTGCGGGTCGTCCCGAACCGAGTGGCCCGCCCCCGCCCCGCAGCCGAAGCGGTCACCCGAGCCCACCTCGCACGACACGCTCCACTACCGTGGTCCCCAACTACGAGGCCGCCCACGCGGCCTGACCGCCCCACGGGTTCAGCCGAGGCGGAACAATCTCATTGCGGCGAGGCTGAGGCCAGGGCAACATCGCCGCCGCCGAAGGGAACCAGCAGTGACCACCGAGCGAATCGGCCCGCCCGTGATCGCGTCCGAGCGCGAGATGCTGCGGGCCTTCCTCGACTACCACCGCGCGACGCTCGCCATGAAGTGCGACGGCCTCTCCGACGAGGACCTGCGCCGTCAGTCGATGCCGCCCTCGACGCTCTCACTGCTCGGGCTGGTCCGGCACATGGCCGAGGTGGAGCGCACCTGGTTCCGCCGTGTGATCAACGGGGAGGACATCCCCCTCGTGTGGTCGGACGAGGGGGACTACCAGGTCGCGTACGACGCGAGTGCGTCCACGCGGTCGGAGGCGTTCGAGGCCTGGCAGGCGGAGGTCGAGCACTCACGCCGGATCGAGGAGGCCGCGGAGTCGCTCGACGTCACCGGCTACCAGCCCAAGTGGGAAGAGGACGTGTCACTACGACTGGTGATACTGCATCTGATTCACGAGTACGCCCGGCACAACGGGCATGCCGATTTCCTGCGCGAGGGAATCGACGGGACCGTCGGGGCCTGATACGCCCACCACGGGGGGCACGTCAGAGGAACTTCGTCAGCTCTGCAGCGAGATCGTCCATCTCGCTCGGGTTCACCTGCGGCTCCGCACCGAGAAGACTGAAGACGCGTGGACCGCGTAGGTCCGACGGGAGGTCCGGTGCCCTGGGGACGAGGTGGAAGTGGACGTGCGCAAATCCCTCCGCCTCGGCGAACTGGGCCACGTACGTCTTCGCGCACCCCGTGACGGCTACGAGCGCCCGCGAGAGCCGGACCTGCCAGAGGCCCAGGTCCGCGGCTTCGGCATCGGTGAGGTCGGCGAGGCTCGTGACGTGCCGGCGCGGCACCAGGACGAGCCAGCCCGGGACAGCCGTGCCGAAGGCGTGCGCGACGCGCCAATGCCGGTCGGTGGCGATCCGTTCGCGGAGCGGGAGGGCATCAAGGTCTGCGTTCTGGTCGCAGGTGTAGCAGTCCATGACGCCTGAGCGTACGGGCCCCGGGACCGCCTGGCCGAGGCTCCCAGCCCAACCGCTCGACCTGGCCGTCGTGATACGGGCGAGCTGGGAGTATCTCGGCGGAGTCGCCCTCAGGGGCTGACCGGCGGGCGGGGCGGGGTGGGTGTCAGTTGTGATTGCCCTTGATCGTGCAGACGGCGTCGACGGACGTCGGGGTGAACCCGACCGGGGTCGCCCACGCCAGCAGGTCCCTGCAGACCTTGGCCTCGTTGGCGTTGGCGGGGCCGTCGGCGAAAGCCGGGGACGCGGCACCGAGCGGCATCACGACGGCGGCAGCGGCGAACACGACGAGGATGGCCAGCTTCTTCAACATGACGGCCCTTCGGGTAGGTGATGGACGAGCCATCAGTACCCGAAGGGCCGTTGTCATACGGTGATTCTGGGCCGTTCGTGGGCGTGTCAGCGGTACGGGTTACCCGCCGGCGGCTGCTGAGGCGGCTGAGCACCGTACGGAGGCTGGGGCTGCGGCGGGTACTGCTGGTACTGCTGCGCACCCGGGTTGTACGACGGCGGCGCGGTCGGCGGAACATAACCGCCGGGACCACCGGGGCCACCGGGGTTGCCCGGTCCACCGCCGTTACGGCCGCCGGACCGGCGGGCGAGGACGATGACACCGACGATGACGACGAGCGCGACCACGCCGATCAGTCCGTAGACGTACACGGGGATGCCGCCGCTGTCGCTCTTCGCAGGCGCGGCCTGGTCACCGCTGGTGTTGCCGCCCGGGGTTGCCGCGGTCTGGGAAGCGGACGGGGAGGCCGGGGTGTCCGAGCTGCCCTGCGACTCGGCGCGGGAGAGAAGCGGATTCTCCTTGGGCCCGTTGTCGACGGCCGGGTTCGCGGCGAGGGCCTTGGAGGGCGAGGCGATGCCGTAGCCGTAGCTGTTGTTAGGGGCCTTGGAGCCATCGGGCGGCGCAACCGCCGTCTTGATCATCCGGTTGATGACCTGGCCCGCAGAGAGGTTGGGGTACTTGGAACGGATGAGGGCGGCAATGGCGGAAACGTAGGCAGTGGATGCAGAGGTTCCGAACCCATTTCCGTAGCTAGAAGCCGATTTGCTATTCGCAACATAGATGCCGACACCAGGAGCAACCAGGGTTGTCTCGGGTCCCTTGTTGGACTTTTCCCAGACATTTCCCGTCTGATCAACCGCCCCGACAGCCACCACTCCGGGGAACGCGGCGGGGTAGCCAACCGGGTCGCCATGATTGCCCGTGTTTCCACTGGCCCCCACGACGACTACATCCTTGTTCACGGCATAACTGACTGCCGCGCGCACCTCGGGGACGGTCCTCAACCCTCCGCCGAGTGAGAGGTTGATAACCTTCGCGCCGTGATCAACGGCGTAGCGGATCGCGGGAGCCAGGTTTGTGTCGCCAGCAGTCAGATCCCCGGCCTCGCTGAGCGCAACTCGTACCGGCAAGATCTTTGACTTTGGCGCGAGACCCATCACGCCACTCTGGTCGCCATGACCGTGCCCCGCGATAATGCTTGCCATCTGAGTTCCGTGACCAAGCGAATCGACTCGGCCATCGCTCTTCTCCCCAGAGAAGTCCGCGCCGGGCAGGATTTGCCCTGTCAAGTCCTGGTGATTGGCCTCTACACCGCTATCAACTATGGCGACCGTTACGCCATCTCCCTCTGATACCGGCCAGACACTATCTGCCGCGTGATAGTTCTTCAGGGCCCACTGGCCGTCCCTGATGTTGTCCGCACTAGCAGGCCCGGCACCGATGCCCCAAAGCAGGGCTCCTGCAGCGAGCACGGCCATACCGCGCATCGGTCGGCTGGTCGTCAAGCCTCGTCACCCCACTCGTTGAAGCGGTCGTCCCGCAGACGTAGATCTGCGGGACGACCGGTCAGGTCCGACTGTCCTACGGACAGGGAATCATTCCACCACGTTCGGGTTGGCCTTATCGCCCGACACCCAGGTTTCCTCATCTTCGACGAGGTAATCGGGGCGTTCGCTGCCCTTCTTCTTGTCCTTCTTGTTCGCCTGGGCACCACCGAGCATGCCGTGGCCCTGGCCGCCGGGCCCCTGGCCAGACTGTCCACGACCACGTCCGAGGCCCGAACCACCCTCGGTGAACGCACGGCCACGCGATCCACCCTGGCCGGCTTCACCAACTACGCCACCAGAGCGGCGGACGAGGCTCGGACCCGAGCGGCCACCAGCACCGCCCTTGCCACCACTAGCTCCAGCACCGCCTCCGGCGCCCTGCATTCCACCGGCACCAAAGGCGTTGGCGCTTTTCGTAGTTCCAGCACCGCTGGCACCACTGGCACCGAGCCCGCCGCGCCCAGTTGCACCAGGGCCTCCGGAGGTACCGCCCTTAGCGCTACCTCCGGTAAGACCGCCGCCGCCTACACCGAATGTCCCTCCACCGGAGTGGCCTCCACCGGCAGCCCCAGAGCCGCCGCCGGTTCCGCCTAGGCCGAGGGAGCCACCGCCAGTTCCACCGGGCTTCGTGCCGATGGCTACACCGTCAATGCCGGTGCCCGGTCCCGGGGTTCCTGGAGACTGAGGCTTGGGCGCCGGGTTTGCTGTGCCGCCCTTGATCCCAGAGTCAGTTGGGGCAGGTGTCACCGGCTTCGGGGACTGTGGCGTACGGCCACTCGTGGATCCAGAAGACCGCGACATCGTGGAGGTACCACTCGAGCCGCCACTGGCACCCGCAAATCCCATGCCACCGCCGACGATCATGCCACTGATCGCTGCGGACCCCGAGGAGTCTGGAGGCGGAATATCTTCAATGTCCTCATGCGGCCCGGTCCTCGGCGGCTTCAAGTAGGACGTAGCAGCCCGGTACTTGGTAGCCAAGGTCTGCATGACCGCGACTGCCTGGGCCTTCTTCTCGTCGGTGACCGCGGTCTTCGTGTCCTCGTCGTCGACGCCCACCGAGGACTTCGCGGTGTCGGTCACCGCGTCGCCGACCTTGTCCCAGAAGCCGGGCTCCTCGGGCATGTCGCGCTTGGCCTGGTCGATGGCCTCGGACATCATCTGCATCGTGATGGCCGCGTCGTTCGCGTAAGCGGCGACGTTGTTGACGCTGTTGGCCAGCTTGGTCATCTTGGCGTAGAAGGCGTCGCTGGTGGCACCCTCCCAGGATGACGTGGCGTCACCCGAGGCCGTGTTGAGGGCGGTGCGGATCTGCTTGAGGGTGGCCGCCGCCTTGCGCCATGGGTCGCTGGCGGACATGACGCCGCCGGAGTCCATCGACTGGACCATGCGGCGCAGGTCACCGTGGCTGTAGCCGTTGAAGTTCGTGTAGTCACTCATGCTCGCTCGGACTCCTCCCGTCCCCGTCCCGTCCGCACCTCAAGCGGGCCTCGACGGCCCTGACTGTCCCTCATAGGGCCGCTGTCGCCTACCACGTCGGTTGCGGCTCGCCGCTGCCCGCCGGGGCGCTGCCGGCCGGGGGCCTCGGCGAGGCGGTGGGGCTGGACGGCCTGGTCGTCGCACTGCTGCTGTACATGGCCTGTGTGGTGGCCGACGGGTTGCCGACCGACCAACCGTCGCCGCTCACCTTGAGGTGCCGGGAGGTCTCGTGCTCCTGCTCCTCGTAGTTGGCCGCGGTGAGATCTGCCTTCCGCTGCGCCTCGTCGATCGCGTCCTGCAGCGCGTTCAGTACGTCGCGCAGGCCGTCACGCATCGCCTCGTACTTGTCGTGCAGGGCCTCCGCCTCGGCGAACGTACCGAACGCCGACCTCCCGACCCCGCTCTGCCCGTGTGTCCGCGTGCCGTCCGCGGCCGCCTGGAATTCGCTCAGCAGCCCACGCACCTGCGAAGCGAACGCGCGCAGGCCATCCACCTCGACGCGGTACCCGGCGCCGGAGCCACCGCTCGAACCGGTCCCCGTGCTCACGACTCGTGCCTCCCCCGTACATCTCGTACGCCATAACTCAGCAACTCAACCCAGCTCTAACCCATATGTCTAACACATGCCACCGTCAGCCAGAACGCCGCCTCGTACCCCAACCAGTGGCCCCAGCCCTGACCTGCGCTCACCCGACGTCCTCCAGGGAGACTCCGTTCTCCTCCTACCCGCACGGAGTTGACCGGACTCCCCCGGCGCTCACCCGGCGCTCACCCGATCGCGGCCGCCAGCGCCCGGCGGCACAGCGAATCGGCTCTGCGAGTCGTCTCCGGGAGTCGGTACGTGGGGGCCAACGCCAGTGTCACGGCGACCGATTCGTCGAGGCCGATGCGGTGGCCGACCGAGACGAAGACCGGCTTCACGCCCGGCCGGGTGCGGACCGCGCGGCCGACCTCCTCTCCGGTCTCGGCGTCCGACAGGGGCGCCCACGCACCGCGCTCGGGCCCGGGCTGCTCGTACGTGAAGGTGAACGGGGTCTTGGCGACGCCGACCGTCCGCAGCCCCGTGAGGACCCCGAGGTGGCTCGCCAGGCCCAGGCGGCGCGGGTGGGCGAGACCGTAGCCGTCGCAGACGACCAGGTCGGGGGTTTGGTGCAGGGAGGCCAACGCGTCCATGACGGCCGGAAGTTCACGGAAGGCCAGCAGGCCGGGGACGTACGGGAAGCTGATCCGCCCGACGGCCGTGGCCTCCTCGACCACCTCCAGGCTCGCCTGGTCCAGCAGCACAGCCGCCGCCACGACCACGTCCCGCTCGTCGTCGTACGCCACGTCGACGCCCGCCACCAACTCGCCCTCGGCAAGGCCCGGCCCGTACGGCTCGACCAGCTCCCGCAGACGCTGCTGCTCGGCGAGGGCCTCGGCCTCGGTGGTGGGCCAGTCGGCGGGTACGGGCACGGATTCCCCCAGGAAGCGGCAGACGGTTCGGGGATCACCGTATCGAGCGGGAGAGAGCGGGAGAGAGGCGGCATGAACACCCGTCACATCGCAGCCGCCCGTAGCCCTCGGTGGAGGGGCAGCACAGCGCGCAGTGGGTGTGAGCCCGTGCGCCCCCTGTGCCCCGCATATGCCGAGTTAGGCTGTACTTACCGGCCTACCGTCGTGGGTAGACCTTCAGCACGACCCCTCGGGGACAACCAACCTCGCGCGAAGGACTGACCGCCATGACGCGCCCCACCATCGCCCAGTTCTGCACCGGCACCCTGACCGTCGTCGCCACCACCGTGGCGCTGCTCGCCGTCTCCGGCGCCACGGAGGTGTTCGAGATCATGGTGTTGGTCGCCTTCGCCGTGGCACTCGGCACCCTCGCCACGGCGCTGCTGATAACGGCCACCCAGCGGAGGTCGACGCCCCGGCCGAGCACCCTCTCCCCGACCTCCTCGGCCGCACCGCAGCCGGAGTACGCGCGCCAGCACTGACACCGGGTCAGCAGAATCCACCGGCTCCTGCACGCCGCCGGAGACACCGAGGCCGTGACCGCGGGCGCGTGCCGCTCAGGTCGCGGCCCGTGGTCCGAGTGGACGGCCGGTCAGGCGGTCGAGACGACGACGGTCTTGGCGGACTTGTCGTGAATGCACTGACGGTACGGCTTGTCGAAGACGCCGAACAGGCCGTCGACCGGCCACCAGAGCAGTCCGCAGCAGATCAACGCCGGGACGACGAAGGTGGCCGCCCGGGTCCAGGCGGCCGCGCTCGTGGGGGCGCTGCCGTCGACCAGCATCGCGACGCGGACCTTCATGAGCTTCTTGAACAGGGTCTGGCCGTCGCGGCTCAGCATCAGGCCCTCGTAGACCAGGTACATCGCATACCCGAGCCAGGTTGCGCCCACGTACCCGTTCTGGTTGTCGAGGTTGGTGAAGGGCAGCACGATGACCGCGGCGATGGCCTGGATCATGACGAAGTCGAGCACCTTGGCCACGATCCGGTTGGGCCAGCTGCCGAGCGGGGGCATCCCCGGAACGGGACCTGGACCGGGCGAGGACGGGGCACCGTAGGCCGGCGGCGGGGCACCGTAGGGAGCGCCGTAACCGCCGGGCGTGTCGTACGGGCTCCCGGTCGGCGGAGGCGGCGGGGGCGGCGCCCCGTACGGGCCGGACGCCCCGGGGGGCGGCGTACCCTCGTCCGGGGGCTGCTTGTCGAAGGAGGGCTTGCCGCCCCCCTCCTCCGGCTCGGGGCCTGAGGGGTCTTGGGTGCTCATGACCCGAGTAGAACATCGCGAATACTACGGTGTTGGGATATTTGAGCCGTTTTGCCGCATTGCATGGCGCCGCCGACCGGCCCTCAGGCGCGTACCACCCGCGTCCGCGCCGCCCGGTCCTGCCAGCCTCGCCGGGCACGGCGGTCGAACAGCGGCCACACCAGGCCGATCAGCAGCAGAGCGGACAGCTCTCTGACGAACCACCGGGCAATCGACCGGCCGAGGCCGGGCGGATTGGCGCTCCGGCCACCGTTACGGGCGTCCACGACGCGGACGCCCGCCAGGCGCTTGCCGAAGGTCTGGCCGGTACGGGCGGTCGGGAGCACCTCGTAGAGGAAGCCGACCAGCATCAGCACGGCGAGCAGCACGCCCGCCTTGCCGAGGACGACCGGGTCGATCACCCAGACCTTCACCTCACGGCCCGTCAGCGCGCTGGCCATCCGGGCCTGGTCCAGCTTGAGCTGCACATGCGTCATGGCGGACGCGAACAGCGGAAGCCCGGCCCCAGCGGCGGCCACCGCTACCACCGCACTGTCGAGCAACCGCGCGGCGAGCCGCCTGCCGAGGCCGGCCGCCGGGCGCGGCGGAGCGGGCCTGCGGGACGCGGCCTTCCGCCGAGCCGGGCGCGCAGCGGCCGGGGTGGCCGGGGTGGCCGGCGGAACCGGGGTGGGCTGCGGCGGCACCGCGACGGGAGCGGCTGCCGGCGCAGGGGCCGGGACAGGGGTCGGGTCGGGAGCGGCAGCCGGGGCGGGAACGGGCACGGGAGCCGGAGCGGTCGGCAGTACGCCCCAGGAGACCCAGCGCGGGGCGTCCTCCGACTCCAGCAGCCCACGCTGCGCCTTCGGGTCGGCCTGCCAGCCTGTGCCTGCTGCGGCTGCCTGCCCCGACGGCTGCGGCTGCGCCTCAGGCTGCGGATCCGGTTGCAGCTCAGAGCTCGGGGGCAGCGGCGACATCACCGGCTCCAGGACGGGCTCAGCGGGCACCGCGCTCCATGCCTCGCTCCGGGCCTCGACCGCCGAGCGCGGCCGTAGCTCCAGTTCGGCGTGCGGAGCCAGCGTGAACGAGGCACCGGCCGTGGTCTGGTCGAAGAACACCGGCCCGGTCTCGGCAACGGACGTGGAAGCCCCCGCCCCCGCCCCCGCCCCCGCCCCCGTCGGCCAGGACACCGGCTCCGCCACAGCCGACACAGCCGACGCCGTCGACTCCACGGCCGGCACAACCGGCGCAACCGGAGCCACCACCGGCGGCGGCACGTACCGCGCTCCGACCGACGGCGCGTGCCGCGCGACGAAGCGGGGCGGCTCCAGCACCTCGCCCTCCGCCGGGGCCGGCCTGGTGGTGCCGGGCACCCAGGAGGTGCCGCCCCAGTAGCGGACGAAGCCCGGGATGGAGGGGTCGGGGTAGTAGCCCGGCGTCGGGCCAACGGCGGTGTCCGCGCCGCCGACGAAGGGCCGTTCCGTCATGTGGTTCTTCTTTCGTGGCAGCGGGTCCTGGCGGCGAGTCCGGGCAAGGGTTCGTGGCGGCGTATGGGCAGCTCCGGGCAGCAACGCTCCGAGCGCCGCGGCCGGACGACCGACCGGCATGCAGGCGGACAGTCGCCAGTCAGTCACAAAGGGTAGTACCTCTGCGGCCTGCGGACGGGCAGTTACGCAATTCCAGGACGTCCGCGAAACGTGTGTAAGACCTTCCACCCATCGCGCTCTCCCCTGTGTAGGGGCTCGGAGGCGGGTCCCACGGACACCCGAGAGGAAACCTGGTCATGGAGAGGTCCACGAGCGTCGTCGAGCACGAACTCGAGCTGAACCTGGTGCTGTCCCCCGAGCGCAGCGTCCCCGTCCCGGCTCGGCTGTCGTACGGCAGCCACGACCCGTTCGCCGTCCACATCACCTTCCACCTGGACACCGGCACGCCCGTGACCTGGGTGTTCGCCCGCGAGCTGCTGGTGGAGGGCACCTTCCGCCCGTGCGGTCAGGGGGACGTCCGGATCTGGCCGACTCGCTCGGGGCGGCGCAGCGTGCTCTGCCTCGCCCTGACCTCCCCGGCGGGCGACGCGCTGCTGGAGGCGCCGCTGCCCGCCGTGGCGGCGTGGCTGGAGCGGGCGCACCGGCTGGTGCCGCCGGGCGCCGAGCTGGCGGCGCTGGACCTGGACCACTCCCTCGCCGAGCTGCTCGCGTGAGGGGGAGGCCCACAGCAGGACCCGGCCTCGGAGCGGGCCAGGGAGTCTCAGCGGGCCGCGGGGGCCTGCTGGCGCTCCTGAGAGCCCGCACCTGAACCCGAGTCCGCCCCAGCCCCGTCCGGCGAGCCGGCCCGCTGGCGCGGGAGCCGTACCAGCGGCGCACCCGCCGCCCGGCGGCGGGCCTGCACCCGCAGCGCGGAGAGCAGCAGGAAGCCGACCCCGACCAGCGGATAGACGTCCGCCGGGGCCTGGTGCAGGGCGGGCAGGTGCAGGTCGAGGTCGCCCTTGTGCGGTACGACCCACATCGCGAAGGAGAGGAAGGCGAGCAGCGTCGCGCCGAGGATCGGCCGCCACCGCAGCCGCCGCACCGCCGCCGGCCGGGAGCGCTCGTGGGCGGCTTCGGCAGCGAGCAGTACCAGCATCGGGACGCACCACACCCAGTGGTGGGTCCAGCTGATCGGCGAGACGAGTACCGCCGTGACGGCCGCGCTGCAGACTCCCCAGGCCTCGGCGCGCGGCAGCCAGCGGGCGCTGCGGTAGGCCCAGGCGGCGGTGGCGAGCCCGGCGACGGCGACCAGGGCACTGGCCAGCGTGGCCAGGCTGCCGGGGTCGGCGGCGTGCAGCAGGCGGGCGACGGCCCCGCGCACGGACTGGTTGTCGACGATCTCGGTCTTGCCGACCCGGGAGGAGTCGTAGAGGTACTTGGTCCAGAAGCCGTACGTGGCGTCGGGCAGGACGAGCGCGCCGAGGGCGAACGTACCGAGGAAGGTGAAGCCGGCCACGAGGGCGGCCCGGACCCGGCCGGTGATCAGCAGGTAGACGGCGAACAGGCCGGGGGTGAGCTTGAGACCGGCCGCGATGCCGATGGCGATGCCCTTGCTGCGGCGGCCGTCGGGGCGGGTGAGGTCCCAGAGGATCAGGCAGGCCAGGACGAGGTTGATCTGGCCGTAGCGGAGCGTGGTGAAGACCGGTTCCAGCCAGACGCCGAGACCCGCGATCAGCACGACGCCGACCGGTCGGAGCTCACGGCGCGGCCAGCCGGCCAGCCGGAAGGCGAGCAGCCCGAGCAGCCCGAGCAGGGCGATGTTGCCCGCCGTGATGGCCATCCGCAGGAAGCCGATCCCGAACCAGGTGGTCGGCACGAAGAGCATCGCTGCGAAGGGCGGGTACGTCGCGGGGAGGTTCCACTCGGTGACCCGCAGGCCGTAGAGGTCCTGGCCGTTGGCGACGGCGGCGCCCTCGGCGCGGTAGACGATCATGTCCACCATCGAGGTGCCGACGAAGTGCCGGACGATCGCGTACGCGAGCAGCGAGACCAGCGCGACCGCGCCGGCGAGGGCCAGCGGACGGCGCGGGGCCTCGCGCAGCGCCCGTACGGGTGCCTCCAGCGCCTGCAGCGGGCGGCGCCACGCCGGGGCAGGGGCCTGCGCGGGCAGCCCTTCGGGCGCCCTGCGTTCCTCTTGCACCGTTGTCACGTTCCGCTCCGTCCGCCGGTAGACCAGCTAGCGACATTACCGGACGGGGCTCGGAGCGCCACCGGCTCAGCGGTCCTGCCGGGGGTGGCGGTGGCCACCGACCGAAGGTGGCCGAGAAAGTAACGTCAGCGCTCCTGGCCCTCCCCTCAGTGGGCCAGGAGCGCTGCCGGTGGGGTCAGCGGGGGCGGATCAGCGGATCAGGGGATCGGCGGATCAGCCCGTGTAGGCGCCGAAGGCGCGGGTGAAGTCGAGGGGCTGCTGGACGATGCTGCTGCAGGTGGCGTCGGCGTAGCTCTTGGCGCCGCCCTCGCAGGTCTTGTCGCGGGTGCCGGACCACATGGCGAGCCAGGCCAGGTGCTTGGTCTTGGCGAAGTCGGCGAGCTGCGTGGCGTCGGCGACGGTGAAGACCTCGGTGGCGACGTCGTTGACGCCGATCATCGGGGTGACGGCGACCTTGGCCCAGGCTGCGCTGTCGCTCAGGCCGAGGACGCTCTTGACCTGCGCCTGGGTGGCCGTGGCGGCGTCGATGGAGTACTTGCCCATCTGGCCCTTGGGGTTGGGCGCGACGCCGTCGCCGAAGTCCATCGCCATGATGTTGACGGCGCCGATCGAGACGCCGTTGCTCTTGGCGCCGGAGACCAGGTTGATGCCGTCCTGGGTCAGGCCGCTGGGCAGGGCGGGCAGGGTGAAGGAGACGTCCAGGGTCTTGCCCTTGCCGGCCGCCGTCTTCTGGAGCTGCGCGATGGCCTGGGCCCGGCGGGCGTTGGCGGCGGTGTCGCCCAGCGCGCCGCCCTCGATGTCGAAGTCGACCTTGGTGAGGCCGTACGCGTCGACGGCCTTCTGGTACGCGGCCGCCAGGTCGGCCGCCGAGGAGCAGGCGGTGGCGAGCTCGCTGCCGTTGGCGCCGCCGAAGGAGACCCGGACGTCCCCGCCGATCGCGCGCAGGGCGCCGATCTGGGAGGCGACCGCGTCGGCGGAGAGGTCGCTGACGCCGCCCCACTTCGGGGTGCAGCCGCCGCCGGAGACGATGAAGGCGAGGTTGAAGTTCTTCACACCGCTCGCCTTGGCGGTCGCGACCAGGTCGTACGCGGGGTAGAGCGAGGTGTCCACGTAGGGGGCGAAGCGGGCGCCCGTCGTCGGAACAGGGGTGCTGGTGGCGGTCGGGGTCGGCGACGCCGTGGTCCTGGTGGCCGTCGGGGTGGGCTTCGCCGTGGTGGCGCTGGCCGTCGGGGCCGGGGTGGTCGGCTTGGCGGTGGTCGGGCGGCCGGAGGGGGTGGGGGCCGGGCCGGTGCCGGCCTTGCAGGAGACGTTGTTGATCAGGCAGTTGCCGGGCTCGCCCTGTGCCGCGCCGGAGCCCTGGACGACGAAGCCGACGTCGACCGTCTTGCCCGGCTCGATCCGCTTGCTCCAGGACTGCGGCTTGACGGTGATGTGCTGGCCGGAGGCGGTGAAGCTGGCGTTCCAGAGCGAGTCGATCTTCGCGCCGGCCGGCAGGTCGAAGGAGAGCGTCCAGTCCTCGATCGCCTTGGCGTCCGGGTTGGTCACCAGGTACTGGCCGGTGTAGCCGCTCTCCCAGCTGCTGGTCCTGCTGTACACCGCGCCGAGCGAGGCGGCGCTGGCGGAGGAGGCGAGCGCGACCACGCCGCCGGCGACGATGGCGGTGGCGACGGCCGAGGCTCCGATGACCGCGCCCTTACGGCTGCGCCGGCGGTGTCCTGAGCGTCGGGTGGGCTGCGTCATGGTCGGCGTACCTCCGCGAATTGACCGTCAGATCGGGGCTCCGAGCCCCGCCGACGCTGACGCTAGCGGGGCCGAACCCCCCGAATCGGTCACCTGAGCGAGGGGTACGCCTCCCTTAGGGATCACTTAAGGAAGATCAGCCTCCGACCCGGAAAGCCGCCAGGGCGGCTCACCCCCGGCGCCGGACCGTGCCCGCCAGCCGGGCCGCCCGGCGGCGGGTGGTGCGCGGCGGGGTGCCGCGGGTCTCCAGGCGGAGGCGGATCTCGGCGCCGCCCAGGACGGCGGAGCGGCCGAGCGCGAGGTCGCCGCCGGTCGCCTCGGCGAGCTTGCGGACGATGTCCAGGCCGAGCCCGGTCGAGCCCTCGCCGCCCTGCCCCTCGCCGCGCCGAAGCGCGCTGTCGGGGTCGGCGAAGCCGGGGCCGGCATCGCCCACCAGGACGATGACGGAGCTCTCGGTGGCCAGGACGTCGACCGAGAAGGCCGTCCCCATCGCGGTGTGCCGGAAGACATTGCCGAGCAGTGCGTCGACGGCGGCGGCCAGGTCGCCGCGCTGGACGGGCACGGGCGCGGGCCCGTCGTCGCCGGCCAGCTGCCAGCGGCGGCCCTCGTCCTCGGCCAGGGCCGACCAGAAGCCGACCCGTTCGCGGATCACCTCGGCGGCGTCGCAGCCCAGGGCGACCGACGGTGCGTCATCGGGTGCCCGCCGCGCCGAGCGGATGATCTGGTCGACCTCGCGTTCCAGCTGGGCCACGGCGTGCCGGGTGGCGTCGGCCGCGTCTCCCTCGCCGAGCGAGGCTGCGTTGAGGCGCAGCACGGTGAGCGGGGTGCGCAGCCGGTGCGAGAGGTCGGCGGCGAGCTCCCGTTCGGCGGCGAGCAGGTGGACGACCCGGTCGGCCATGGAGTTGAAGGCGTGGGCGGCCTCGCGGAGTTCGTCGGGGGCGCCGTCGGCGTGCTTTCCTTCCACGGGCACCCGTACCGCCAGGTTGCCGCTGCCCAGGGAGCGGGCGGCCCCGGCCAGGTGGCGGGCGGCGGCGACGATCCGGGCGCCCATCCGGTCGGCGACCAGCACGGAGATCGCCACCAGGGCGAGGGCGACCACCGAGAGCACCAGCCAGGCCGTGCTGACCCCCCGGGTGAGGTCGCTCTCCGCGACGTAGACCTCGACGACGGCGACCCGGCCGCCGTCGACGGCGACGGGCTGCAGCAGGGCGAAGCCGCCGGGCACGTGCACGGTGAAGGACCGGCCCTGGCCGCCGTTCGCGCTGCCGTTCGCGGTGGAGACGGCGAGGGCGTCGGCCCGGCCCTGGCCGACCACGGCGTCCACGGCGGTGGCCGTCGGCAGATGGACGGCGATCCGGTCCTGGGCACCGGCGTCGGTGCTGGCCAGGGCGCGGGCGATGGCCTCCTGGTTGGTGGTGATGGCGAGGGCCGGGCCGAGTGCGGCGGCCTGCCGTTCGGCCGCGGTGAAGGCCCGGTCGCGGGCGGTCTGCTGGACCATCAGGCCGAGCGGGATGAGGAAGGCCAGCGCGACCATGGTGGTGCCGGCGACGGCGGCCTTGATGAGGGCCCATCGCAGCGACTGCCCGGTGCGTCCCGTACGTCCCCCCCGTCCGCGCCTCACGCCCGGTGCTCCGCGGGCGCCTCCAGCCGGACCCCGACGCCGCGCACGGTGTGCAGATAGCGCGGGTTTGACGCGGTCTCACCCAGTTTGCGGCGCAGCCAGGAGAGGTGGACGTCGATGGTCTGGTCGCCGCCGTACGTCTGACGCCAGACCTCGGCGAGGATCTCCTTGCGCGGGACGACCACGCCGGGCCGGGCCGCCAGGAAGGCGAGCAGGTCGAACTCACGGCGCGTGAGGTCGAGCGTCCGCCCGTCCAGGACGGCCTCGCGGCGCTGGGCGTCGATGGCGAGGCCGCCGACCCGCAGGACCTGTACGACGGGCGCGCTGCCGCCGCCGAGCCGGCGCAGCACCGCGGCCATCCGGGCCGTCAGGTGCTCGACGGAGAAGGGCTTCACGAGGTAGTCGTCCGCGCCGTCGTTGAGCAGGCGGACGATCTCGGCCTCGTCGTCCCGGGCGGTCGAGATGATCACCGGGACGTTGGTGAGGCCGCGGATCATCTTCAGCGCCTCGCTGCCGTCCAGGTCCGGCAGGCCGAGGTCGAGGATGACCAGGTCGCAGCCGACCTGGGCGACTTCGCGCAGCGCCTCGAGCGCGGTGCCGACGCTGCGGACGGCATGGCCGGACTCGGACAGGTGCCGGATGAGGGCGGAGCGTACAAAGGGGTCGTCCTCGACCACGAGCACTGTTGCCATGGCCCTGCACGGTACGCCATTCGGGGGAACTGGTCTGTACCTCGGGGGGTGGGATCGAGGTCGGGAACAGGGCCGGAGCGAGCGCCTGCGGCTTTTGTGCAACTTCCCTGTCGAATTCCAGGGCCCCCGACCTGCCGATCACGGCCATGCGGCAGGATGTGCACGCTATGCGGAACGGACTGGTACAACTCGGCGCCTGGGCGGCGGCCACCGGGGCGGCGGTGGCGCTGTCCTGGTTCGGCGTGCACGCGGTGCTGGTGGACGCGGGCTTCGAGCAGCCGTCGGCACTTCCGCTGCCCTCCGCGACCGGCGGTACGCCTGACGATCCGTCGACCGGGCAGGTCGCGGTGGCCACCGTCGGCGAGGCCACCCAGCGCCCGGCCGACCCCAGTTCCTCCCCGAGCCCGTCCCCCACCCCGTCCTCGAAGCCCAGCCCGACGGCCGTCCGCAAGGCGTCGACCGCCACCTCGGTGCACAGCTACCTGGTGCCGGGCGGCCGGGTGGCGCTGGACATGAAGGCCGACCGGGCCGAGCTGGTCTCCGCGACTCCGGACTCTGGCTGGCAGATGCAGGTCTGGCAGGACACCGAGTGGATGCGGATCGACTTCTCCAAGGGCAGCAGCACCAACTCGGTCTTCGTCACCTGGAACGGCCACCCGCCGGACGTGCAGACGGTGGTCAGATGAGCAGCGAGTGGCTCGGCGGCAGCACACCGGCCGGCGGAGCGACGTAGCCCGGCAGGTAGGGGCCCGCGTAGGCGGTCCGTTCGACCAGGATGTGCCGGGCCGGGTCGGCCGGGCCGGCCGTACTCGCCGTGCCGATGACCGCGAGCACCACCGTGCCGTACCGGTCGCTCAGCTCGTACGGTTCGGTGACCGGGGTGGCGCCGCGGTCCACCGCGTAGTCGTACGCCGCGTAGGCGTCGGTCACCTCGATGGCCAGGTCGAGAATGCCGTCGCCGTGGGTGGCGACGTGCGCGGCGAGGCGTCGGCCGCCATCGGTGAGCGGTCTCGCGGCAGGGGTGACGACGGAGGTGACGACGAAGCGGGCGCCGCCGGACTCAAGGACGTAGGAGACCGTCTCGGGGCTGCCGGTCTCGGGACCGGCGTAGGCGGTGCAGCGCATGGCGAGGGCGGCCGCGTAGTAGTGGGCGGTCTTCCGGGCGTCGCCGACGGCGAGGATCACGGCGTCGGTCCGCCGGGCGGGGAGGGGGCCCGAGTCGTCGGGGTGGGCGACGGGCGGCCGGCCGGCCAGAAACGGCTGGGTGTACTCGGTGAAGATGTCGGTCAAGAGAACCTCCCCGGTAGACCCCGCGGCGCAGTGTGGGGGCCCGCGCCACGGGGTTGTGCAGGGAGCGTGACGCCCCTCACATCGATGCGCAACTGTTCCGATTCATCCTGGGCAAGCTGCGCGGCCGGGCCGGAAAATGGCAGGCACAGCTGGACAGATTGC